>JADIMK010000079.1 GCA_017694785.1 Candidatus Cryptobacteroides intestinigallinarum | reverse complement strand
TAACAGTGTAGGAATTCATCTTTTGCGCAGCGCAATATTTCATCGTAAGACCATTTAATCACTCATGCGTCTTTTAAGTGAGCACCGTTATTTATCTACCGCAAATATACAACATCCATAGGAACTACAATGAAAACTCATTAAAAATAAGAGATGTAAACTATTAAATAAGAGGAGATACTGATGTACCTCCTCTATTTGTAAGTGTCACCAACTATCTCGCGAGTGCCAGCCACTCTTGGTGAATGTTATGTGGGGCGGGTTCAAGTATGACGAGCAACGCTCCAGTGCGATACTTGAATGGTCGCCACCACTTAATTTTACGGCTCCTCTGACATAATGGGTAGAACCCAAGCATTCCTTTCAGAGAATTTAATTGAGAGAAGACAAATTGTTGTTAAACCTTTCGGTTTTGCTCTCTACCGTTGTAAGTTGGGTGTCAGTGAGTTCTTGATGCACAGCCTAAAAGGACTTATGATGCTTAAACACTTTCACTGAATTTGTGTAATGGAAGGACACATACGCCATTACCACCCAAAATTTTAACTTTTGAAAGGCTGGTAACTTGAAAAAGAACGATGCGTTTGACGCCCCTCTAATTCCGTAGGAACTTTTACCAGTTTTCAGTAATGTCAGTATTTCCCATTACCCTTTCACATCACAAATATACAACATCCGCAGGAACTACAATCATAATTCCGAGATTTTTTATAGTAAAGAAGATGTGCTAAATAATGGAATATCAAATAATCACTGATGTAGATAATGTAGCAAATGTAGATTTTTTGCTAAACCTGTTCGATTGCTCATTGGCGAGGGTGTAGGTACGGGTAAATTTGTCCCGTCATTTTGCGTTCGCAGCCCCTTGTAACCCCACACAAAATTTTGCCGGATTTTTGACTTTCCTTTGCGATTTTTCGCGGAATAGTACTCCTTTAGTACACCCTACTAAAAATGAAAAGCCTCATAATCAGACGATTACGAGGCTATCTTTGTACCCGGAGCCGGGGTCGAACCGGCACATCCTTTCGGACATTGGTGTTTGAGACCAACGCGTCTACCGATTCCGCCATCCGGGCTTGGTTTTGCGGCCGATGGGCCGGCAGACCTTTTTTGATTGGAGGGCAAAGGTATTACAAATTGCTCTAAAAAACAATATCATCGGGGATTTTGGCTGTAATTCTGAAAAAAGCTATATATTTGCACCCGCATATCTTCAGGGCAGGGTGAAATTCCCGATCGGCGGTGACAGTCCGCGAGCTAAGGCCCGGAGCAGGGATGTCTGAGACATCTGTGATCCAGGGAAACAGGCACGAACCGTTGGAAGTACGGTACCGACAGTAAAGTCTGGATGGAAGAAGACATGAAGGCATCAGTGCTGCCGGGGCCGGCAAATCTGGCTTCCGGGCGTGTCACAAAGTTTGGCACAGCTTGTGCACGATGTTCTGTTGTGTGTTTATTTCTATTTTGTATGCCTTGAATTGTATGCCATGCGTAACAATTTAAGGTTTTTTCTTTTATGGAAGACACACAGAATTCTTTCCGCAGGGCATCCGGTTCAGAAAATTCCGGTATCTCTGTCCGGGCTCCCCGCCCGAAGGCTGTCAAGACAATGGCAGCATTCATGGTTTTAACAGCCTTCATGTCCTTGTCAGGACTTCCTGCCTCAGGCACCACGTTATCATCAGTCAATGCCAAGTTACCTTCAGTCGATGTCCCTTTACCGTCTGACGTAGCTACAATATCATCAGAATCCTCTGCTACATCGTCAGATTCGGCCGCTCCGTCTGCTGAAACAGTCTCGCCATCGTCAGAAGCGGCTGCGCCGTCGACGGCAGATTCGCTGTTCTGGCAGGGAGATACCCTCACGCTTAGGGAGATCACTGTCTCGGCCTCGTTTGACAGCCCGTCCCGCAGTCCTCTCAGGCTCAATACCGTATCGGAAAAGAAACTCCGTGAGCGGGCCGCAGTCAGGACCTATCCGGAGCTGCTCAAGAACATCCCGAGCCTCTATGCCACTTCTGAGTCGGGTAGTTATGGCGATGCAAGGCTCAACATAAGAGGCTTCAAACAGGAGAACATCGCAGTGCTTCTCAACGGGATCCCTATATCGGGACTCACTTCCGGCAACATGTACTGGAACAACTGGATGGGGCTTGCGGATGCCACCTATGCGATCCAGGTGCAGAAGGGCATCGGCTCTTCTATGCTCTCTGACAGTTCGGTCGGAGGCTCAGTCAACATCATCACTTCTGTATCTGGAGAAAATCCCTCTGTCGAGGCAGGAGCCTATGCCTCGCATTATGGCACGGCAAAAGGGTACTTCAAGTACAGCAGCGGCCAGCTCAAGAACGGCTGGTCAGTGAGCCTTATGGCTTCCTATGTCGGCGGAAAGGGATATGTCGATGCTACAGACGTAAGCTCATTTGCCTATCTTCTCAACATAGGGAAGCAGATAGGCAGGTACAATACCATTCTTTTCACTGCCTTGGGCTCTCCGGAAAAGCATGAACAGCGCTCCTCGAAGCTCAGCATAGACGAAGTGCGCCAGTATGGTCTGAAGTACAACAAGAACTGGGGCTGGCGCGACGGAGAGCAGTTCAACCTCAATCTCAACAATTATTTCAAGCCGTACTTTACCCTTCAGCATCTCTACAGCAAGGGACGCCTTTCGATGAAGAATTCCCTCTACCTTGCCATAGGCAACGGCGGTGGCAGGTGGAACGAGACCAAGGGACAGTCAATCTCCTCTTACCGCACTGCGGACGGGCTTGTCGACTGGGGCGCGGCGATTGCAGCAAATGAAAATTTCCCGGCAGAAGACGGTGAAGCCTGGGGATCTTCAGTTGACGGTGACGGCATAGGTACCGGCATTTCTGCCAGAAATATTCTCAGCGACTATATGGCAGGGCATACGCAGGCAGGAGCCATCGTCTCAGGAGAGCTGGCTCTCGGACAAAGATGGAAAGTCGGGGCAGGCGCTCATTATCAGCTGTATTCCACATGGGAGAAGGAACAGATAACAGATCTTTTGGGTGCTGACTACTGGTGGGAGGACTATGAGGGAAAGTCCCTTGCAGGACTCGCCGGGCGCAACCCTGTGAAGAAGGTCGGGGACTACATAAGGACAGACAACGGCAAGATACTCAACCATGGCACCCTCTATGCCTCGGCGGAATATTCTTCCGAAAGAGTCAGGCTCAATGCCGGAGTCTCCGGATTCTTCAGCGCAAATCAGAGATGGGACAGATACAACTACACCGGAGATGACATCTACAGCGACATAGCCTGGGGAGCCGGATTCAGCGCAAAGGCCGGCCTGCTTGTCAAGGTGGCAAAGCACAGCAGCATCTATCTCAACGGTGGATACTACAGCCGTCTGCCGTATTCCGACGTGTATTTCTCCTCCGGAAACAACGAGATTTCCAAAGGAGTGAAGAATGAAAAGGATCTCCTGGGCGAGCTCGGCTACAGGTTCGTCTATGGCCGCGGTGGAGTTGAGGTTACTGCCTATGCCGCATACTGGAAGAACAGGACCCTCATGTCCAATCCATACAAGCTCCAGGATGAGGACCAGACAAGATATATGATCACCGGGCTCGATGCCTTCCATTATGGCGCGGAGCTGGAAGCTTTCCACAATTTCACAAGATGGCTCAAGCTCTCTGCGTTCGCTTCAATAGGAGACTGGAGATGGAAGAATGATGTCCAGGCCACAATCTATGATGACTACACCGGAATGCCTGTGACACAGGTAAATGTCTACAGCAACGGCCTCCCGGTCGGAGATGCCCCGCAGACCCAGGTGGGCGCTACCCTTGAAGCCAGTCTCCCGGCAGGATTCCGGGTGAGTGTCGGATGGAACTTCAACGACAGGATGTATGCTGACTTCGAGCCGGAGGACAGGACAGACCCTGACGACAGGGCTGACCCTTACAGGATTCCGGGCTATCATCTTCTGGGAGCCGATATAAGCTGGTCTCATGATTTCCCTAAGGGGATTTCTACAACGTTGTTTGTAAGTGCATCCAATCTTCTCAATACTTTCTATATAGAAAGGGGAATTGACGGAGCCACGCACGACCTGGAGTCTTTCCGTGGCTTCTGGGGATTCGGACGGAACTTCAGTTTCGGCCTCCGGCTTTCATTCCAGCCTCGAAAGTAGCATGCAATCATGGGAACTTCTGTATAAATTTCTAACTTTGTTCCAGCGACCCAAGCGCAGAAGTCAGAAATGGATTTTCCCGAAATACAGATCACAGAAGACGGCCGGATTCTCAGCCGGATCATCGGTGGACAAGGCCTGGAAGGGGCAGCGGATGCAGCAGCTTCCGGAGGATATCAGCCGGTCTATATCGTCTATGATGAAAATGTGTCATGGGCAGCTTCCGCCCTTGCCGGACTCTTGTCTGGCAGGGGCGTTGCCGTGTCCGGGATGTGTCCTTTGTCTGTTTCTGAAGAGACGAAAACATTCGGCACCGTGGAGGGAATCTGCCGCAGGATGATTTCTGCCGGAGTCGGACGCAAGGCTCTTGTGCTGGCTGTCGGGGGCGGCATACTGACAGACATGGCAGGTTTTGCAGCTTCTGTCTACAAGAGGGGAGTCAGCTGTGCCTACGTGCCGACGACACTGCTTGCACAGGTGGATGCCGCAATCGGAGGCAAGACTGGAGTCAACCTTGATTCCTACAAGAACATGATGGGCACTGTCCGTCAGCCTGTCTTCACGTGGCTGTGCCCGGACGTGCTTTCTACTTTGAGCCTCAAGGATTTCCGCTCTGGTGCGGCTGAGCTTCTTAAAACTTTTATCATCTCCGGGGCGGACCATTATGAAGAAGCTGTGTCCCTGCTCTCTTCTCTTAATGTCTTTTACATCCATGATTCAGAAGGAGTTCCATCGGGTGGATCCTATAAAGGAAACGCAGGAGATCGTCCGGATAATTCATACAAAGGGGGAACTTGCCTGAGGACGTGGCTCAGTGACAATTCACAGAAGCTATCGTCCCTTGTGCATGAAGCTGCTGCTGTCAAGGCCAGGATAGTGTCTGAGGACCAGTTCGAGACCGGTCTGAGACGGCTACTCAATCTTGGACATACCTTTGCTCATGCCATTGAGCATGATGAACATATTCCCCATGGGCCTGAAGGAGACATGCCGCTTCTGACTCACGGGGAGGCTGTGGCTGTGGGGATCATTCTGGCGGCAAGGCTTTCCGAAGCGGTCGGAGTCGCTTCCGCAGGGCTTTCTGAGAAGCTCAGAGCTGATTTCATGCGCTGTGGCCTTCCTGTCGATTGTCCTCTTCCGGTCTCTTCGCTTGTTGAGGCCATGTCGCGGGACAAGAAAGCCGAGGACGGGAATATACGTTTTATCCTTATCCGCAGGGTCGGAGAAGTGGTGGAAATGTCCATGTCCGCTTCCGAGGCGGCCAGATATCTGACAGATTAATTGATATAGATATATGATTTGTACTGTGGTGCAGGGCAAGAGCCTTGATGAAATACAGGAAATTCTTGAACATTGCGAGATGGCAGAGATCAGGCTGGACCGTTGTCCTTTGTCTGATTCCGACATAAGGATATGTTTTTCTTCTGATGTGCCGCTGGTGGCAACCTGCCGGGTGTCTGAAGTGCTTGCCTCGGATCCGTCCCTGAATTCCGTCTCTGCTTCCATGGTATGCGAGAAAAAGCTTGTAGCAGCGATAGAGGCAGGTGCAAGATATGTGGATGTGGAGCTTGAAGCCCCGAGGTCAATGGCCAAACGCGTCAGGAAGTCCGCCATGGAGAACGGTACCATATTCATCCGGTCCTACCACAATTTCGAGGCGACAGATTCCCAGGCGGCACTCTCTGCTGTGGCAGACAAATGCCAGAGGGAAGGTGCCCAGATAGTAAAGATAGTGACCATGGCATCATGTGCGGCAGATGTCAACAGGGTGATGTCACTTTATGACGATGCCGATCCGGGCACACTGATAGCATTCTGTATGGGTGAAGCAGGCCGGGAGTCCCGCACCGGATGCCTGATGAAGGGCGCGCCATATACCTATGCCTCTCTTTCAGAAGGTGATGAGGCTGCTTCAGGTCAGATCCCGGCCGGACAGATGGCAAAGGAGATTTACGGAGACTTCAGGTTCATAGGAAATGCCCCGTCAGAGTCCGCTAATGGAACTGCACTGACGGAGTCGGCACCTCTTGTGATGCCGGCTTCCAAAAGCTTTGCGCAGAGGGCGATAATAGCCGCTGCCCTTGCCGACGGAGAGTCGACCCTTTCCGGCTATTCCCCTTGCGGGGATTCCGCATCGGCAATAGAGACTGCAAGGGAGCTTGGAGCGGAAGTCTCTGAAGATGGAGATACCCTCAGGATAAAGGGAATTGCGGCTTCTCCGGAGAGTCTGGACCTTTCCTGCATCCATGTCGGGGAGTCCGGCCTTCTGGCCAGGATCATGATACCTGTCTCCACTATGCTTTCAAAGGGAGCTGTCGTGCTGGAAGGGGAAAAATCTCTTCTCAGCAGGCCTATGACTGGGCTGTGCGCCATAATGGACCGGTTCTCGGTTGTCCTTGCCGGGGCCTCGGCCCCTGGTGGAGACGGATCCGATACCGTTGACGGGACTTCTGGAGTAGTTCCTGCAGCTTCCGGCTCAGACGATGACACTGTTACGGTGCCGGTCACTGCCTCAGGGCCTCTCAAGCCTGCCCGGGCTGAGATCTCCGGAAAGCACGGGTCACAGATCATTTCAGGACTTCTGATGTCGCTCCCTCTTCTCGAAAAGAGTTCGTTTGTGACTGTCCATGATCCCAAGAGCATACCTTACATGTATATGACCCTTGATGTCCTGAAGAAATTCGGACTGAAGGTCTCCAGCGAGATGATGGGCGGAAGGGACTTCATAGAGTCCGGAGGAGACTGGTCATATTGTACGGACATAGAGTTCAGGATAAAGGGTGGACAGAGATACAGGTCCGCTGATTTCAGGATTGAAGGCGACTGGAGCACAGCTGCTGTCTTTCTTGTCGCAGGAGCCGTGTTCGGAAGGGTGGAGCTCTCCGGGCTTGACACCACTTCCATACAGGCAGATCTGTCTATAATGGATATCCTGATCGAGGCTGGGGCTAGCCTTTCGCAGCTGGATGGGGACAGGGGTATTGTCGCTGTACAGAGGGCTCCTCTGAATGCTTTCACAACAGACCTGTCAAACTGTCCTGATCTTTTCCCTGCGGTAGCTGTGCTTGCCGCATTCTGCCAGGGCAGGAGCTATATACATGGTACAGACCGACTTGCCCATAAGGAGTGCGACAGGGCTTCCGCCATAACAGCAATGCTGGAGCAGATGGGGGTTGATGCCCGTATTGAAGGAAATGCACTTTCAGTGGACGGTCATTCCCTTGCGCAGCGACTTCTGACAGGCTCTTTGCTCAAGGGAGGCAGATATTCATCTTTCCATGACCACAGGATGGCAATGGCGCTTGCTGTGGCGGGGCTTGGAGCTTCACCGGTGATAGAGATCGACGACAAGGAGTGCGTGGCAAAGTCCTGCCCTGGATTCTTTGAGGTGTTTGGCTCTCTTGTGAAGTAATATATTTCAAACAAGGATATAGGCTTATGGATACGTTCGGAAGAAATTTCAGGATCTCCATATTCGGAGAATCCCACGGAGCAGGTCTAGGCGTGGTCATTGACGGCGTCCCTGCCGGAATAGAACTCTCGGAAAAGGATTTTGAGGCCGACATCATGCGGCGTAGGAGCGGGGCTTTCGGCACAACCCCACGCCGTGAGACAGACAGGCCTCAGATGCTCAGCGGAGTAATGGCCGGACATACCACCGGGGCTCCGATTGCTGTGACATTCAGCAATGAGGATACAAATCCTTCTGATTATCAGCTTTTCAAGGAGATCCCGAGGCCTGGACATGCTGACTTCGCGGCAGGGGTGAAGTGGCACGATTTCAATGATCCCAGAGGCGGCGGACATTTTTCCGGAAGGCTGACTCTCCCTGTAGTTGCAGCAGGGACAGTGGCGAAGAAGGTACTTTCGGAAAAGATCAGCGCCAGGACTGGAGCTGATGCCGGTCCTGTATCTCTTCCTGATATCAAGGCTACCGTGACAGAAATCGGCGGAGTGTCACGCTCTGATGCACTCGAGCGTGCTGTGGAAAGCATGGACAGAACATCGGACGGCTCTTCAGTAGCTCACAATATGCCGGATGAAAACATCGGTTCCGGAGATCCGCTCCAGTGCCATTTCTCTGATTCCGAGCTCTGGCGGCCTGAGCTTGAGGCTGCTGCGGCTGACGGGGATTCATTGGGAGGTATCGTTGAATGTGTCATCAGGAACATCCCGGTCGGTGTAGGCGAGCCTTTCTTCGATTCAGTGGAGTCACTCATTTCGCATGCTGTCTTCTCTATCCCTGGCGTCAGGGGCATCGAGTTCGGCGATGGCTTCAAGGCTGCACGCATGAGAGGCTCTGAGCACAATGACCCGATTGTCTCCTCCGACGGCACATGCTCCCGCAATGGAGCTGGCGGTATCAACGGCGGTCTGACGAACGGCAATCCGATAGTATTCAGAGTGGCTTTCAAGCCTGCTTCAAGCATAAGGAAGCTTCAGCATACCTATAGTTTCACAAAAGGTGAGGTCACTGAGCTGAGGATCCCCGGACGCCACGACGTATGTTTTGTACTCAGGACTCCTGTGGTAGTGGAAGCAATGTCTGCGATTGTTCTTGCCGGACTTGTCTGAATATTGTACTTTTGCACCGCAAAAAAGTGTGAAAGATGGACAAGTATTTGTTGAGGCGTTATTTTCTTTTTGTTATTGCGGTCTTTGTCAATGCATTCGGCATTGCGTTCATTACCAAGGGCATGTTGGGCACTTCCCCTGTCACAAGTGTCAATTATGTGCTCAGCATGTTCACCCCGGTCACGATGGGCCAGTGGACCATCATCACCAATCTGCTTTTCGTCTTGCTGGAGCTGCCCCTCATGGGCAAGTCCGACATCAAGGCGGATCTGAGGATTTATCTTCTCCAGATTCCGATCACATTGTGTTTCGGAACATTCATAGACATTTCCATGTCAGTGCTTTTCTGGCTTGACCCGCAGATGTATGCTGCAAAGGTGATCAGTGTGCTGATAGGTAGCTTTATACTTGCTGCCGGTATCGCTCTTGAGGTCAAGGCCAACGTGGCCATGATTGCCGGAGAATACTTTGTCAGGGTCATTTCCAAGAGGATAGGCAAGGAATTCGGCTTCGTGAAGCTCGGCTTTGACGTGTCTCTGGTACTTATCGCCTGCATCCTGTCCCTGATATTCCTGTCTGATATAGAGGGCGTCAGGGAAGGCACTGTCATTGCAGCTGTCGCAGTAGGCCCGATAGTGCATTTCATTTCACCGGCCTATAAAATTATCGACAGATGGATCAGCGCTCCTGCTGGGACGGCTGTACCAGAGATGTCTTCATACAGACATCCTGTGATAACGATTGCCAGGGAATACGGAAGCGGCGGACATGAGCTTGGAGAAAAGCTTGCAAAGAAGCTCGGCATACCGTTCTATGACAACCAGCTTATAGAGCTTGCAGCAAAGGAAAGCGGCATGACAGAGCGCTTCGTATCGGAAAAGGAACAGTCACTCTCTCCTGTCGTGGTGATGTCTCTTATTATCCAGAACTATGAGACTCCGCTTGAGCACAGCCTGTCTTCTTCCGATGCCCTTTTTGTGGCTCAGGGCAGGATTATAAAGGAGCTTGCAGCAAAGGGGCCATGCGTGATACTGGGCCGCTGCGCAGACTATATCCTCAGGGACTATCCTCACTTGCTGAAGGTCTTCTGCTATGCTGACCTTGCCAGTGAAGTCAAGAGAAGCATAGTGGAGTACGGTGTCAGCCCGGAAAAGGCAGAGTCTGAAGTCAAGAGGATCAACAGGGCCAGGGTCGCTCACTACGAATACTATACAAGCAGCCGCTGGGGTGATCCGCACAACTACAATCTGATGATCAATACCGCAAGCATAGGAATCGATTACGCTACGGACATGATTGCCGGCATCTACCATAAGATGAAGGAAAAATAGATTTTATTGGGGATAATTCCCCGGAATAGTTAAATTTGTCATCGGCAGGCACCTGTAGATACATGTGCCCGCCGTGTTTTATTGTTCAACCTGGACAAGTCCTGTTGTCCGACAATAATATTTGAGGATTATGACCAGTCTGCTGATAAGTCTGCCGATTACGGATCCTACATGGATTTTCCTGATAGTGCTTTTCATCATCCTGTTTGCCCCTCTTCTGATGGGCAAGCTGAAGATTCCGCATATCATAGGGATGATACTGGCCGGAGTCATAATAGGGGAGCATGGACTCAATATCCTGGAGAAGGACAGCAGCTTCCAGCTCTTCGGCCAGGTGGGACTCTATTACATAATGTTCCTCGCCGGTCTTGAGATGGACATGGAGGATTTCCGCAAGAACAAGGTTAAGGGGCTTGTCTTCGGCCTGCTCACATTCATCATTCCTATGGCGCTCGGAATCTGGAGCAGCATGGCTCTGCTCGGTTTCAGCGCCCTGACTTCGGTCCTGTTGGCCAGTATGTATGCTTCCCACACGCTCATCGCCTATCCTATAGTGAGCCGTTATGGTCTCGCCAGACAGAGAAGCGTGACGATATCTATAGGTGGTACGGCTGTGACCGTGACTCTGGCACTCGTTGTCCTGGCTCTCGTGAGCGGCATGTACAACGGGACAGCAACTCCGATGTACTGGGTGATGCTTGCGCTGAAGGTCACGTTGATAGGACTTGTCATAGTGTTTGTCTTTCCTAAGATAGGGCGGCTTTTCTTCAGGAAATACGACGATGCCGTGATGCAGTTTGTCTTTGTCCTGGCTCTTGTCTTCCTCGGCGGCGGCCTCATATCTGTGGCGGGGATGGAAGGTATCCTGGGCGCTTTCCTTGTCGGAATGGTGCTTAATCCTCTGATTCCTAAGGTCTCTCCTCTGATGTCAAGGCTTGAATTCGTCGGTAATGCCCTGTTCATACCTTACTTTCTGATAGGGGTGGGCATGATAATAGATGTCCGCAGCTTCATCGCAGGCGGAATGGCCCTCAAGGTAGCTGTGGTGATGACAGTAGTGGCTACACTGAGCAAATGGATTGCAGCCTTCATCACACAGAAGATATACAGGATGTCGGGCAACGAGAGGGAGATGATATTCGGGCTCAGCAACGCGCAGGCTGCAGCTACTCTTGCCGCTGTGCTCATCGGACATGACATTATCCTGGAGAACGGGGAGAGGCTTCTCAATGATGACGTGCTCAATGGTACCATTGTGATGATACTCTTTACCTGCATCATAAGCACCGTAGTGACTGAAAGGTCATGCCGCAGGTTCGCTACAGTGGGAGCTGCCCCAGACCAGTGCGGAAAAGACGAGAAGGAAAAGGAGAAGATACTTATCCCTGTAGCCAATCCTGATACCACCGAGAATCTTGTGAATATAGCCCTGATGATCAAGGATTCCCGTCAGAAGGACGGACTCGCAGCCCTTAGTGTCGTGGATGACAGCCATGACGGAAGTTCTGCAGAAGCCGGAAGAAGACAGGTCGAAAAGGCGGCGAGAATCGCTTCAGCAGCAAATGTGGCGGCTGAGATGCTGACAAGGTATGACATAAGCATCTCTTCAGGAATTGTGCATACGATAAAGGAGTGTTCAGCCACCGATGTCGTCATAGGACTCCACAAGAAGAGCAGCATACTTGACTCCTTCTTCGGAAGCCTCACAGGTAATATCCTGAAGGGTACTTTCCGTGAAGTGATGGTGGTGCGTCTTGAGATGCCGCCTAATACTCTGAAGGGAATAGTCGTGCTTGTTCCTCCTCAGGCAGAATTCGAGACCGGCTTTGAACGTTGGGTCACCCAGCTGAGCCGTATGGCTATCCAGTTGGGATGCAAGATCCGTTTCCTTTCATCAGAGGTGACAGCAGAGAGTCTCAGAAGGGTTACCAGGAAGTGCGATGTAGGAACATTGGCTCTGTTTGAGCATTTTGAGCTGGATGGACCTGTCCATATAGAAGACATCAGACTCCAGAAGGAGCAGCTGCTTGTAGTCGTAAGCTCAAGGTCAGGTTCCATCTCGCATATCTCCGCATTTGACAGGCTTCCTGCGTTGCTCAACAAGAACTTTGCCGACTGCAACCTTATGATCATCTATCCGGAACAGGTGGACTGCCAGGATATCGTGTCATTCTCTGATCCGCGTTCAAATGCCTGATACTCTAACGGGAAGCCTTCCCAGGCCTGGAGATGTCTCAAGCCTGGGAAGGCTTCTGCGTCGTATTACCTTATGAAATTGGTCATCTTGCGAGGTTCCTGCACCGGAAGATCCTGTTTCCCTTCACTGATGCTTCTGAGAAGCCAGGTCATGTTCTCTCCTATGGCCCTCATTGACTGCATGCCTTCCTCGTCGCGTGCAGCTTCTCCTGCTGCAGCTCCATGGACATTGTTCCAGTAGAAGGTGGAGACCACAGGCATATTGTTGATTGTGAAATATTTGTTCAGCCTATCGAAGGTTGCGGTCGCTCCGCTTCTGCGGCACACTGCAACTGATGCTGCCGGCTTGAACTGCAGATATCCTCCGAGAGAGAAGAAGACCCTGTCCAGGAGTGCGCATACAGAACCGTTAGGTCCTGCGTAATATACAGGAGAGCCTACGATGAATCCGTCAATGCCTTCCTTCAGAAGTGTCTCTATCCTGTCGTATACATCATCATGGAATACACAGCGTCCAAGCTGCCTGCATTTGCCGCAGGCGATGCATCCGCGCATAGCCTGTGTCCCCAGGTGGACGATTTCAGTATCTATTCCATTCTTTTCCAGAGTCCTGGCTATTTCCTTGAGAGCCAAGGCTGTATTGCCTTCCTTATGAGGGCTTCCGTTTATAAGCAGTACTTTCATGTCGGCTGTTGTCCAAAGATATGTCGATTATTCTTCAAAGCCGTGTTCCTTGTCGGCCATATAGTCCTTGTAGTCTTCCTGTGACCTGCGTATCACTTCCTTAGCTTCCACTGCGCCATAGATGCTGATGAATTCCATCCTCTTGGTGTTGTCCCCGGGGATGTCCTTGTAGGTGGTGAAGTAATGTATCAGCCTTCTTACTATATCCTTAGGAAGCTGCTTGATGTCTGTATAGTTTCCGTAGACAGCATCATTCTTCAGGACAGCTATTATCTTGTCGTCGGCCTGCTTCTGGTCCAGGAGTCTCAGTCCTCCGATCGGATGTGCCTTTACGATAATGTCGCCGTGGGTGACATCCTTTTCTGTCAGTACGCAGATGTCAAGCGGGTCTCCGTCACCTTCTATGTCGTATCTTGCAAGTACATTGTTTGTCATCTCGGCCATCTTCTGTCCGCAGTATGTCCTGGGAAGGAAGCCGTAGAGCGACGGGACGATGTTGGAAAATTTCTGCGGCCGGTCGAGTGAAAGATAGCCGGACTGCTTGTCCACCTCGTATTTCACTGTGTCCGTCGGTACTATCTCAATGAATGCAGTCACTTCTTCCGGTGCGTCAGGCCCCAGGCTGATTCCATGCCACGGATGTGCCTTGTATGCGATATCAGGTCTCATTTCAAGCTATTTTTCTACAAATTTATGTATTTCTTCTTTTTATTGTGCTGCAGGTCCTGTCTTTCTCTTACTTCATTCGCGTCCTAAGGATATTTTTATTTGTGTCCACATGTTTTCGGGTGCCTGGCCGGATCATCCTCCGCCATTCCTCTGGTGCGTACTTCATGTATTGCTGCGGAGCGTTCTTCATGTCCTTATGCTCTGGAGGTCTGAAGTACCTGACGGCTTTTAAGGTGAGCAAATTTTTTATATGTTTGCATTTTGAAATAGAGTTGAATAGGGAATCGCGGGATTCCATACAGACAGATAGAAAATGTATTACGTTTCCAAACGACTTGAAATATCTTTTGCCCACAGGCTTTCTCTGGACTATGAAAGCAAATGCACGAGGCTTCATGGACACAATGCGGTCGTCACCGTATGGTGCTGTTCAAAGGAACTTGACAGGAACGGCATGGTGACGGACTTCACTGCCATAAAGAAAGCTGTGAGTGACAAGCTTGACCATCTCTGTGCCAACGATGTCGTGGATTTCAATCCGACGGCTGAGAATTTCGCCCGCTGGATATGTGACCAGGTGCCTAACTGCTATAAGGTCATGTTCCAGGAATCGGAAGGAAATGTCGCCGTATATGTCAGGGACGGCTTTGAAAGTGCCGCCATCTGATCTGATATGCGGCCTTCAGGCAGTCGTCAGTTGCAGGCAGGGCAAAATTGGTGAAGCGGTACGGGATTGATGAAGCAGTACAAGATAAATGAAATATTCTATTCCCTCCAGGGAGAGGGATTCTATACGGGTGTCCCGGCAGCATTCATAAGGTTCTCGGGGTGTAACCTCCGTTGTCCGTTCTGTGATACTGACCATGGAGCCGGGACAATTATGTCTCCGGATGAAATAATTTCTGCCATAGCTGCATATCCTTCCTGCCATGTTGTGCTTACAGGGGGCGAACCTTCTCTTTTTGTTGATGATGCTCTTGTCTCTGCCCTGCATGGGGCCGGGCGATATATAGCTGTCGAGACCAACGGTACACATGCTCTTCCTGCCGGCATCGACTGGATCACATGCTCTCCGAAATATGGCCTTGCCCAGGCCGGCGATTGGCCCGATGCCATGGAGTCAGCAGCTTCGGATATAAGGCTGGACCGCTGCGATGAGCTCAAGGTAGTCTATATAGGACAGGATATGTCTGTATATGAGAAGATAAAGGCAGCCCACCATTTCCTTCAGCCTTGTGATACAGGTGATCCGGATGAAAACAGCAGGCTTCTTTCAGAAGCAATAGAATACTGCAAGGCGCATCCTTCATGGAGGCTTTCTCTCCAGACCCATAAGCTGATGGGTATCCGCTGAGCGGCATACGGATCCTGGTATATTGAGCGGCATCCGTACCTGGGTATATACAAAAAACATCACAGAATGTTCTGTGATGTCGGTTTCTTGTAGCGGGTCGCAGGATGTTTCAGTCGCCATTTCATGGCTCCTTCTAATCCTGACTTGCTCCGCAGGTGCCTGTTACCCAAGAAAGCGTAGGAGAATTTGCGGATATTTTTTGTATGCCAATGCCTTGCGGCATTCCGTCCTCGTCCGTATACCATTGAGAACCAGTTCTCTTGCTATACAGACTTCGTCCTTGTCGGACTAGCGTCCGGGCATACAAAAAAACACCACAGAGGATTCTGTGATGTCGCTTTCTTGTAGCGGGTCGCAGGATTGAACTGCGGACCTCATGATTATGAATCATGCGCTCTAACCAGCTGAGCTAACCCGCCATGACTTTCGTCTTGTGACTTTCCCGTCAGATGACGGAGCTGTCTGGAAATGTTGAGATAGAAGGACTCGAACCCTCACTGACAGAGCCAGAATCTGTAGTGCTACCATTACACCATATCTCAATGAATGTCCTTCACCGGACTTTCCTCCGATTTGGGACTGCAAATGTACTAAGGTTTTTTGAAATTGCAATAATATTTTCAAAAAAGTTGCCTCGGCAGAAGTTGTATATCCGGAAGGTCCGCGTTCCCTGGGCCATGGGTCAGGCCGCCCAGCTCATTTCAGAATTTCAGTCGTTTGCGAAGAGAAGCACAGTCGCATAGGCTTCGCAGCCTTCGCTGCGTCCGACGAACCCGAGCTTTTCGGTCGTCGTGGCCTTTACGGAGACATCCTGGACATCGGTTGACATGATACCGGCGAGGGTCTCGCGCATCTTCATGATATAAGGGGCGAGCTTGGGCCGCTGCATTGCAATCGTGATGTCAGCGTTGCCTACATGGTATCCGGCATCAGAGACAAGCTTCATTGTCCTCTGGAGCAGAATCTTGCTGTCGATCCCTTTGAATTCATCGGAAGTGTCGGGAAAGTGCTTGCCTATGTCACCAAGAGCCAGAGCCCCGAGCAGGGCATCGCACAATGCATGGATGGGGACATCCCCGTCCGAATGTGCTATGCAGCCGAGCGAGCTGTCTATCTTTACTCCTCCAAGCCACAATGGCAGTCCTTCCGCCAGGGCATGGACATCGTATCCGTTTCCTATCCTTATTTTCTCCATGATATCCTTTGTCTGTCTTTTCCGATCTTTTCGTTTAAGGGCTGCTGTATCCGGCAGTCAGCAGCTTTTTGTATTGTGGTGCAGTTATTGCGCGGAACCACATCGTAAAGTTATTAAAATTCTGTATCTTTGCAAGGATAAAAAGGTTTGGAAATGGGATTCAATTTCGGTTTTTTCGGGACTCAGGAACAGAGGGTCTTCAATTATAAGCCAAGATATTATGATCCTGAGAAAGAGGCTCTGAAGGAAAAGTTCGGGCATGTGGACGGACGTAAGGAAAAAGAGCCTTATGTACCCGGGTCATATCTCCAGGGAAGTCTGCGCAGCGGACATTATCAGAAGACAAAAAGGGTAAACAAGACGCAGGCTATAATCGGCTTTGTCGGACTGGTCCTTTTCTTTGTCGTGCTTCTGTATGTAGCACGTTTCTATTCTTTGCTGTAGGAAGATGGACATAAGGATACTTCCTGGCAATATTGCAAATATGATTGCCGCCGGAGAGGTGGTGCAGCGTCCTTCGTCAGTGGTAAAGGAACTGATGGAGAATGCACTTGATGCCGGAGCAGATCAGGTGACTGTGGTCATCCTGGACGCCGGCAGGACTCTTATCCAGGTCATCGACAACGGCTGCGGCATGTCTCCGGACGATGCCGTCGTATGCTTTGAACGTCATGCGACCTCAAAGATAGCCACAGCCGAGGATCTGATGGACATACGGACATTCGGCTTCAGAGGAGAGGCACTTGCTTCAATCGCAGCAGTTGCTGAAGTCACCCTGAGGACGCGCCGCGAGGAAGATGAAGTAGGGTGTGAGGTCCGCTTTGCAGATTCAAAGCATCTTTCCACTGAAGAGGCTTCTGTTCCTAAGGGATCGAATTTTGCCGTGAGGAACCTTTTCTACAATGTGCCTGCAAGGCGCAAGTTCCTCAAGTCGGACAATGTGGAGTTCAAGCACATAGTCACTGAATTCACCCACATAGTCCTCACAAGGCCCGATGTGGCCTTTACTCTTGTTCACAACGGCAAGGAAGTCTTTGTGCTCAAGCCGGCCAAGTCTCTGAAGTTCAGGATACAGGATGTCCTGGGCGCAAATGCTGTCAACGAACTTGTGGATGTGTCGGCCGATACTTCCGTAGTAAAAGTCTCCGGTTTCATAGGCCGTCCTGACATGGCCCGCAAGAGCGTAGGCAACCAGTACCTGTTTGTCAACGGAAGGTATTTCAGAAGCCCGTATTTCAACAAGGCTGTGCTGAAGGCCTATGAGCATCTGATCAACGAAGGGACGACCCCCTCGTATTTCCTCTGGCTTGATGTCGATCCGCATACTGTCGATGTCAACATAAGTCCTACAAAGACAGAGGTTAAGTTTGAAGACGATTCTGTCATTTTCCAGATACTGTATGCATGTATAAAGGAATCCCTCGGCAAGAATTCATTTGTCGCAAGCATAGACTTCGACCGGGAGGGGGCACCGGACATACCTGTATTCAGCAAGGATTTTGAAAAATACCATGGGATAAAGGAGCCTAAGCCTTCGTTCGATCCCTCATACAATCCGTTCGACAATGACGGCTTCCCTTCGCAGGAACCATATTTTACAAATGTCATCAATCCTTCTGGCTTGAAGCCGGTGGCTCAGTCAGTATCAGGGCAGTCAGCTGCACCGGAAATGTCTTTCGGTGACGACTTTTCAGGATTTCCTGAGTACCGTCCGGAAGGGAATCCGGATCAGTTATCCGCCGATGCCGAGACTGGCATAGGAACAGGTGAGGCAGCAGGTGCTTCAGCCGGGCAGGGGCGTGGCGGATATGGCATGTCCGGCTATGTAGACAAGCGTGATGACTATGGTAAGCTCTTTGAAGACAAGACATTGCCTTCAAAGGCCGTGCTTGTGGTCCAAAACCGCTACATAGTGACAACTGTACGCTCAGGAATGCTTGTGATCAATATCCGGAGGGCAAGGGAAAGGATTCTCTACGAGCGTTTCCTCAAGGCTTTGTCAAAGAATGCACATGTTACCCAGAATTCTCTTTTCCCTGTGACAGTACAGGTGGGGGTGGAAAACAGGCTGCTTTTTGAAGAACATGCCGATCTTCTTTCATCCCTTGGCTTTGACATATCTTCTTTCGGCAATGATACGGTGGTGGTAAACGGTGTCCCTGAAGGATATTCGGTGGAACCGGGCTGTGTCCAGACCATGGTGTCTGACATGATTGTGGCCCTTACGGATGACCACAATGCAGTAGCCGGCATGATGCAGTCTGCGATGGCAGAGCGTTTTGCCCGCCTCGGCGCCTCATACGGCGGCAGTACAGCGGTTTCTGTCGCTGAGGCACAGAGATTGATAGATGCGTTGTTCGCCTGTGAAAATGCCGAATTCACAAGTTCAGGCCACAGGACCATGACAATCCTGCAGGCAGAAGAGCTGGACAAGAAGTTCTAGGTCTTTTCCTGCAGCTGTAAAACCTTAAATTATAGAATAATGGCATTTTTTGACAGCAGGAATTCAGCTCCTGCCACAACAAATATCATCATAATCAATGTGCTTGTGATGATAATGATTGTCCTTAACGAACAATTCATGATAGAGCATTTTGCGCTGTTCTATCCTGCATCGCCGTACTTCAGGCCATGGCAGTTCATCACACACATGTTCATGCACGGCGGATTCTGGCATATATTCTTCAATATGTACACTCTGTGGATCTTCGGTAGTGTCCTGGAAAGGACATGGGGCTGGAAGAAGTTCCTGGTGTTCTATTTCGTGACAGGGCTCGGAGCCGCACTGCTGCATACCGGAGTACAGTATATTGAAGCCCAGGTGTATATGTCTCAGATAGCCGATGGATCCCAGCAGGCTATGGCAGCTCTGCATCAGCTGAAGCTTACTCCTACGGTGGGCGCCTCCGGAGCGATCTATGGCCTTCTCCTCGGATTTGCGATGCTTTATCCTGACGCAAGGCTTACCCTCATATTCCCTCCTGTGACATTGAAGGCAAAATGGTTCGTTGTAATATTTGCCGTAATAGAGCTTGTTACTGGAGTTACAGGAATAGGCGGAGGTATTGCGCATTTCGCTCATCTGGGAGGCATGCTTTTCGGCTGGCTTCTCATCATGTACTGGAAAAAGAAGCGGACCCTTTATGAATATAGGTATTGAATCTTGTTCTGATCCCCGGCAGGTCTGACCCTGGCAGGGCCAGCCACATGACCTTCTGGGGAATTAATGTCATAAGTTATGGAATTCAGCAAAGAAACATTGGATGAGACCCTTTCGGTCCTCAAGAAAGGTGGAGTGATCCTTTATCCTACGGATACCGTATGGGGCCTTGGCTGCGATGCCACTGATCCTGAGGCTGTCGCAAAGATATACAGGATAAAGAACCGTTCGGACAGCAAGTCCCTTGTCCTGCTTGCAAGCGACATGGACATGATTGCCCGCTTTGTCAGGGAAGTGCCCGAGATGGCCGTGCAGCTTGTCGAGGTCAATGACAGGCCTATGACCATAATCTATCCGGGGGCAATGACAGCTGCCGCAGGAGAACCTGCCGACAGGCATCTGCTTGCGCATAATGTTGTGGCCGAGGACGGGTCTGTAGGCATAAGGATCCCTATGATGGATTTCTGCGTAGAACTTGTCCGCCGTCTCGGACGTCCGGTCGTGTCTACTTCTGCAAACATTTCGGGCGAGCCGACTCCGAAGAATTTCTCGGAGGTATCGGATCCGATCAGGAAAGCCGTTGACTATACAGTGGATCCGGCTCTGGAGAGCGGTGCGACAGGCCAGTCATCGTCTATCATCAAGCTAGGTGTCGACTCCACGATCCAGATCATCAGGAAATAGTTTCCCGGATCGCCGGCAGCAGACGGCAGGAGGCATCAGTCCCACGCCGTCTACATCCATCTGAAATATGCAGCTTCTGCCGCCGTAATGGCGGCAGTTTCTGTTCTCAGCCGTGAATTTCCCAGGTGGACAGGTATGAAGCCTGAAGATACGGCAAGCCGTCCTTCTTCTTTCGAGAAGTCTCCTTCAGGACCTATCATCACTATCACATCATGGCCTGCATAGCCTTCAAGCGCTTCCTTTATGGATGTCCTCGGGTGTTCTTCGTCTTCAAAGCACCACGCTATGAGCTTGAGAGGCTTCTCCTGGCTGTCCTCGTCTCCAGATTCAGTGGAGGAGCATGAGAGAATGAAATCCTTTACCGATACCGGTTCATTTACCTTCGGCACAGCACCTTTGAGGGACTGCTTGGCCGCGGATACCAGTATCTTTTCTATCCTTTGGATCTTGAATATCTTCCTCTCGGAGTGTTCTCCTATCACAGGGGAGATTTCATCTACACCGATTTCGCACGCCTTCTCTGCAAACCATTCGTAGCGGTCCGCGTTCTTGGTCGGGGCCACGGCAAGATGCAGCCTGTAAGGATGCGCTCCCCAGCCCTCTTCAGATGAGAGTATTTCCGCCTCTACACATTTCGGGGAAGCGGACAGGATGCGGCATGAATACAATGTACCTTCACCGTCTATTATCGACACAATATCTCCTTCCCTGTGCCTCAGGACTTTTATGCAATGTGCGGCTTCATCGTCAGAAAGTATGCATCGGCCTGCACCTATCTCCTGTGAATAGAATATCTCCATATGCGGAATCGGATATTAACGGCTGCAAATATAGCGATTAAGCGAGAGTAGAGACAAATAAATCTGACTATGCCGAGCATCGGCTATAAATGCGGACGCATTAAGCAAATATATTGAAAAAAGATTACCTTTGTGCGTTTATAAGAGATTTGAATTTTTGATGAAGACATTTGAAGAACTTGGCGTTGCACCGGAAATCCGTCGCGCCATCGAGGAGATGGGCTATGCCTATCCGATGCCAGTACAGGAGGAAGTGATTCCGTACCTGCTGGGAGAAAACAATGACATCGTGGCTCTTGCACAGACCGGGACAGGAAAGACGGCAGCTTTCGGGCTTCCGCTGATCCAGAAAGTCGACATTGACAATGTGGTCCCTCAGTCTCTGATACTCTGCCCGACAAGAGAGCTTTGCCTGCAGATTGCAGGAGACCTGAACGACTATTCGAAATATGTTGACGGACTGAAGGTGTTGCCTGTATATGGAGGTTCTTCAATAGAAAGCCAGATCAAGGCGCTCAAGAGAGGCGTACACATCATCGTGGCCACTCCGGGAAGGCTCCTGGATCTTATGGAGCGCAAGACTGTCTCTCTCTCGACTATCCGCAATGTGGTGATGGACGAGGCTGATGAGATGCTGGACATGGGCTTTACCGACAGTATCAATGCCATACTTGCAGATGTGCCGAAGGAGCGCAATACGCTGATGTTCTCGGCTACCATGAGCCCTGAGATATCCCGTATAGCTAAGAATTATCTCCATGATGCCAAGGAAGTCGTCATCGGCCGCAAGAACGAGAGTACCGCAAATGTACGCCATGTGGTGTACATGGTCCACGCAAAGGACAAATATGAGACCCTCAAGCGTATAGTAGACTATTATCCGCGCATATATGCCATAATCTTCTGCCGCACAAGAAAGGAGACCCAGGAGATAGCCGAGCAGCTCATGAAGGAAGGCTACAATGCAGACAGCCTCCACGGAGATCTCTCGCAGGCCCAGAGGGACACTGTCATGCAGCGTTTCCGTCTGCGCAACATCCAGCTTCTCGTGGCTACCGATGTCGCAGCAAGGGGGCTTGATGTCGACGACCTTACCCATGTCATCAACTATGGCCTGCCTGATGATGTAGAAAGCTATACCCACAGGAGCGGAAGGACAGGACGTGCCGGAAAGACCGGTACATCGATCGCCATCATCAACCTCAGGGAAAAAGGCAAGATCAGGCAGATAGAGAAGGTTATCGGTAAGCAGTTCGTGCCGGGAGAGATCCCGACTGCACGTCAGATATGCGAGAAGCAGCTGATCAAGGTGATAGACGAGCTGGAGAAAGTCCAGGTCAATGAGGCGGAGATCAATGATTTCATGCCGGAGATATACCGCAAGCTCGACTGGCTCAGCAAGGAAGACCTTATAAAGAGGGTAGTCTCACATGAGTTCAACCGATTCTATGAATATTACCGCAACAAGCCTGAGATAGAGACTGTCACCGATGAAAAGGGCAGCCGTAAGGGCAAGGATGGACAGGCCTCCGGAGGAGCCCGTCAGGCAGAGCCTGGATATGCACGTCTTTTCATCAATCTCGGCAAGATAGACGGACTCACTGTAGGCAAGCTCATGGAGATCCTCAACAAGAACATGAAGGACAGGGTAGATGTCGGACGCATCGACCTGATGAAGAAGTTCTCTTTCTTCGAGGTCAAGGAAGCAGACGCCGAGAAGGTGATTTCACAGGTTGACGGTGCCAACTGGAAAGGCTACAGGCTTGGTGTCGAGATCGCCGGTGCAGACAGCAGCAATGCCGAGGAAGCTCCGAAGAAATCCTCAAGACGTCGTGGCGGTGCCGGAAAGGAAGATTCTTTCCGCGGCGGAAGGTCTGAAGGCGGAAGGTCTGAAGGAAGACGTTCCGCAAGGCATGACGATGACAGAGGACGGTCTGCCGGAAGGAGAGGCCGCTCGAACAGGGCTGAATCGGATTATCCTGAGAGATCGCGTGGACGCAAGGATGACTGGAAACAGTTCTTCCAGAGCTCAGGCTGGCAGGACGACCCGTCCGAATTTGGCCGCAAGGGCAGAAAATCCAAGAAAAGAAAATGACACAGGAGGCATCATCCCGATGCTCTGAAATATGTATATAGGACTCATATCTGATACACATTGCACATTCGATGCTCCGCTGATGGATTTCCTGAAGCCTGTGGATGAACTCTGGCATGCCGGAGATTTCGGGTCTCTCGAGACAGCATCTGCGATAGCTGCATACAAGCCGCTCAAGGGCGTGTACGGCAACTGTGACGGTCAGGATGTGAGGTTTGATTATCCTCTGTACCAGCTTTTCGACTGCTGCGGGGTGAAGATACTGATGACCCATATCGGAGGCTATCCCGGAAGGTATGATCCAAGGGCAAGGGCTCTGATTGACGAGCATCATCCGGATATCTTCGTGTGCGGACATTCCCATATCCTCAGGGTCATGAACGACAAGAAAAGAGGAATGCTTGTCCTCAATCCGGGGGCTGCCGGGAATTTCGGATTCCATCTTGTACGCACGGCACTCCGCTTCCATATCGATGACGGAAAGATACATGATATGGAAGTCTGGGAGCTAGACAGGGACAACAGGAAGAAATTTTAAGGATCTGGCTATGGCATTGAAGCAGAAAACTGTATGGGTCTGCACCTCCTGCGGAGGGGAGAGCCTGAAATGGATGGGCCGCTGTCCTAACTGCGGGGAGTGGAATACGATGGTGGAGGAGAAGGTCATCGTCGGCAAGTCCGGCTCAGGCCATTCGTCGGCCTCAGTCCCGGGAGCAGGGCATAAGCCTATGCCATTGTCTGACATCGATACATCCCAGGACAGCCGCATGTCGCTCAACAATGCGGAGCTTGACAGGATCCTCGGCGGAGGCATTGTCGAAGGTTCCCTTGTACTTATCGGCGGTGAGCCGGGCATAGGCAAGTCCACCCTTTCTCTCCAGATACCTCTGCACTGCCGTAATCTCAAGACTCTGTACGTCACAGGGGAGGAGAGTGTCAGGCAGGTGAAGCTCAGGGCTGTACGCCTGGGAGGCGATGACAGCGGATGCCTTATCTACAGCGAGACCCTGATGGAGAATATCCTCGACCAGGCGAAGAAGATAGAGCCGGACCTGATGATCGTGGATTCTGTCCAGACGGTCTATACCCAGAGCATGGAGTCATCTCCGGGATCCGTGTCCCAGATAAAGGAATGTGCCGCGCAGCTTCTGAGGTTTGCAAAGGAGACAGGCATACCTGTGATCCTGATAGGCCACATCACCAAGGAAGGAAGTATAGCAGGACCTAAGGTCCTGGAGCATATTGTGGACGTTGTCCTCCAGTTCGAGGGGGACAGCCGAGGCACATACAGGCTTCTCCGGAGCATTAAGAACCGTTTCGGCTCAACTTCGGAACTTGCAGTTTTCGAGATGACAGGTGCCGGACTCCGGGAGGTCAGCAATCCCTCTGAAATGCTGATTCCGATGCATGGCGAAGGGCTGAGCGGTATTGCAGTGAGTGCGATGATAGATGGTACAAGACCGTTCCTGATTGAAGTCCAGGCTCTTGTAAGCTCTGCTGCCTACGGTACACCGCAGCGTTCAGCGACAGGTTTTGATGTACGGAGGCTCAATATGCTTCTGGCTGTGCTTGAGAAGAGGGCCGGCTTCAGGCTGAGTGCAAAGGATGTGTTCCTGAACATGGCTGGCGGGCTCAAGGTCAATGACCCTGCCTGTGACCTCGCCGTGATATGTGCGGTGCTTTCTTCCAACTTCGACTATGCTGTGGCTCCTGACATCTGTTTTGCAGGAGAAGTAGGCCTTAGCGGAGAAATCCGTCCTGTCTCGCAGACCGACCGCCGTATCATCGAAGCTCAGAGGCTCGGCTTCAGACGCATATACATCTCGTCGTTCGGATCCCCGGACAATATCCCTGAGGGCATTGAGGTGGTGAAAGTGGCAGATGTACCGGCCTTATGCAGGAGTCTGTTCGCAGGTGAGAAGCGCTCTTAATATCTTTTCAATCTCTTTCCTGACCCTGTAGGCAGACGAAGTGCTGTTGTTTGTCATGATGGAAAAGATCAGGACTTCTCCACCTTCATTTGCCGGAAAGACATATCCGCAGTAGCATAGCGTCCCGTCCATTGATCCGCTTTTGACCTTCATTCTCAGTTTGTCCTTTATAGGGGTGCCGTTGAGGATATATGAGAGTGTCCCGTCGGATCCTGGCGAAGGAAGTGACCTGATGAAATCGTCAGCGGCAGGGGAGTCCAGCATGGCCCTCAGGAACCTGCAGAAGAAAGCAGGTGAAATGTAGTTCTGTCTCGACAGTCCGCTTCCGTCCTGTATCTTTATGCCTGAGGCCGGGACGCCCATCTGTGAGAGTATCTTCCCGAGGGCTTTTCTTCCGCCTTCGTATGAGCCGTCACCGGCATACGTCTTTCCCAGGGTCTTGAATATAGTCTCGGCGAAGAAATTGTTGCTCTCATGGTTAGTCTCGAATGCTATCCTCGAAAGTTCCGGAGACAGGGTATATCCGATCTCAGCAAGATCTTCCTGTTCCACAAGCCTTTCCGGAGTGCATCCGAACAGGCCTCCGGAGGATGCCGGACCTTCTGTGCAGGATATTCCCCTGCTTTCAAGATATCTGCAGAAATACCAGGCACAAGTGTAGGCAGGGAATTTGTTGCTTCCTTCCTCTGTCCTGATGCCTCTGTCGATTGCATAGGTGCCTCTCATCTCGCCGTAGGCTGAAAATGGGGACGTATAGTAGTAGAGCCTGTTGCCGGAGCCTTTCTCTCCGGCTGTGCATGGAAAACTGTAGGTCATCCATGGGGTTTCCGGATAGCCAGGCTCAACCCGCAGAGCCTCTCCGGGAGTCTTTGCAGGATATACGGTGAAGTCTTTCTTGTTTTCAAAGAACGACAGGCCGCTAGTGCCGCTCCCGTAGTATGTACCGATGTCGTTCCAAAGCCAGGTGTCTTCTTCCATACTGCTGTCGAAGATCCTGTCGTCACCTATGATATGGCCGCAGATCTCTTTGATTCCGGCAGCGGAGATCATGTCCGACCATTGTCCGAATATGCTATCCAAAGGCTCGGCTATGGAATCGTCCGATGCCAGAGTCGGGTCTGCTCCTCCTGTTATGTAGAGGTCTCCATTGAGTATTCCGTCCTTTATTGTCCCGCTGTACCCGAGTCCTGTGCGGAAGCGGTACTCTCCTCCAAGCATGTGGAGAGCGGCTCCGGTTGTAATGGCCTTCATGTTGGAAGCGGGAAGAAGTGTCTTCTCCGGATTCAGGGCGACGAGAGTGTCCCCGTCTGCTGTCATTATCAGTATGCCGGAGACTGAATTCTTCAGAGCCTGGCCGGATGATGCTTCGGCTGCAGTCCTGCGCAGCCTCTCTGCCCCCTGTGTCCTGTCCGCTGCAAGTATGGTGAAGTGGAGCGATATCGCTGCAAGGCTCAATGCCGCTGTGATGATAAGTCTCACAGCCTTGCCGTCAGAGTGTATTGAAGTTGTACATTTGTCCATCAGATGATCATTTATAACAAAGTTATCCAAATTTTCAGTTCCTGTCTTTTCCTTTACAATGAAAATTTATAATTTTGGATGATATTGCGTTATCGTATTGCCTATCGGTAGGATAATCATTTAATACTTACAATCATGAATAAAAGAGTTTTGGTCTCCGGCGGCGCCGGATATATCGGCAGCCATGTGACTGTGGAGCTGATCGAGGCCGGCTATGATGTCGTCGTTGCCGACAATCTTTCCAATTGTGACCTTACATGTTTCGAGGGAGTCAAGAAGATTACGGGAAGGCAGGACATACCTTTCGAGAAGATAGACTGCTGCGAGTATTCTTCTGTAGACAGGCTTTTCTCTGAATTCAGGATAGATGCAGTGATCCATTTCGCTGCATTCAAGGCAGTCGGTGAGTCTGTATCCGAGCCTTTGAAATATTACCGCAACAATCTTCTTTCTTTCCTCAACATCCTTGAGGCTGCAAAGAACCATGGCGGCTGCAATGTCCTGTTCTCATCTTCAGCAACAGTATATGGCGAGACAGACAAGCTTCCTGTGACAGAGCAGTCTCCTCGTCAGCCGGCAACCTCTCCGTATGGCAATACGAAGCAGATCTCGGAGGATATACTCCGGGACACTGTAAAGGCAACAGCCGCCTATGGTGCTGAAGTAATGCCTGGCATAGCAAAGTTAGGGCCTGTCAAAGGGATGGCTCTCAGGTATTTCAACCCTATAGGTGCCCATCCTTCCGCTCTTATCGGTGAGCTGCCGCGTGGCGTCCCTAACAATCTTGTGCCTTATATCACACAGACAGCCATCGGCAAGAGGGAGTGTCTGAGCATTTTCGGTAATGACTATCCTACTCCTGACGGCACATGCCTGAGGGACTATATCGATATTGTCGACCTTGCCAAGGCTCATGTAGCGGCAGTGACGAGAATGGTCGACCAGAAGATGAAATCCGACTATGAGATATTCAATATAGGCACAGGCCGTCCTGTCTCTGTACTTGAGCTTGTGAAGACCTTTGAGAAGGTGAATAATGTGAAGCTCAACTACAGGTTTACTCCTCGCAGGGCAGGTGATATCACAGCCATCTGGGCAGATCCGTCACTTGCAGAGAAGGAGCTCGGCTGGAAGGCTGAACGTACGCTTGACCAGACCCTGGCTTCTGCCTGGGCATGGGAAAAGCACCTTGCCGGCAAATGATGACGGTCTTATCTTGAATATGCGGGCCCGGATATCCTGTCAGAGGATACCCAGGTCCGCAATTCCGTATCTGTCCTGAAGACTTGTCCTCCCAGGGATTATCCTCAGGTATCTTGTCTCTATCGGCCCGACAAACATGATTTCCTGTCGGACAGGATTGTTTACTATATTGTCAAACATCTTGTCTTCAAAAACTTTGCTCCATGTCTTCCCGTCTAGGCTTGTCTCAAGGCTGAAAGTTATGAGGCATCCGTCCTTGGCCGGATCTCCGGGCTCGTAGAAGAATCCTCTTGCTGTCTCTGCCTTCCCGAGGTCAATGATATAAGGATCTGAAGCCTTCACCGATATGATAGGCTTCTTCTGCATGTCAGCAGCGCTGGAAGTGCTATCCTGGGATGCTGCTCCGCCGTACATCACGTCGTCAAGATAAAGACCGAATCCGTTGAGGAGAGGACAGGCATATGATTTTTCGATCCTGATTCTTACGGCATCGGCGGTGGTGCGGGCTGTGAGCAGTATCCTCTTGTATCCTATTGTGGTTCCTTCGGCGATCTGTTCCCAAACTCCGGAAGTGACCCTTGCTTCAATGCTGAATGCAGCGATTCTCTGTCCGAGCGGAATATATTCCTGGAGCATCACCCTGTTGAATGTCCTGGTTTCCGGAAGGATGACTGTTACCGTAGCTGTGTCTATGCCGTCATCTGTGGCCCAGTATGTATCGTAGTCTCCGTCAAGCATCCTCCCGGCGGAAAATCTTCTTGATCCACCTCTTGTACAGCTGGCTTCGGCCCGTGATCCTTCAGCAAGATTCTTTGAGAAGATGCTTTCCAGCGCAGCCCTGAATTCCATGAGCCTGAGTGAATCGGCGGAGTGGATGAGTCCTCTCTTGTCCGGAGGCACATTCAGCAGAAGCAGAGAATTCCGGCCCACACTGCCATAGTATATCTCAAGGAGCTGGTCAAGGGTCTTTACCTTGTCGTCTTCCGATGCCCGGTAGAACCATCCCGGGCGTATCGAAACATCGGCTTCTCCCGGGACCCAGGCATGGCCATGGACATTGCCGCAGCTGAGAGTGTCCCTATTGAGATTTCCTCCTGGGACAAATCCCTCAGTGTCAAGTCTGGACCAGCAGGTCTCTCCTGCGATGCCCCTTTCGTTGCCGATCCAGCGGCATCCAGGTCCGATATCGCTGAAAATCACAGCATCGGGCTGGAGGCTATATACAGTGTTGTGGAATTTGTCCCAGTTGTAGACCTGTCTTTTCCCGTTTGGGCCTTCTCCGCAGGCTCCGTCAAACCATTGTTCGAAGACTTCGCCGTAGCTGCCGAGTGCACTCTCCAGAGTGCGGCAGAACACGTCGTTGTATTCATCGCTTCCATAGGACGGATCGTTCCTGTCCCACGGCGATATATATACTCCGAATTTCAGCCCGTATTCGCGGCACGCCTCGGAAAGATCCTTGAGGACATCGCCTTTCCCGTCTCGCCATGAACTCTGGGCGACCGTATGGCTGCTTGCCGGATTCGGCCATAGGCAGAAGCCGTCATGGTGCTTTGCTGTGATTATTATTCCTTTCATACCTGCTGCCTTGGCGATTGCGGCCCATTGGCGGCAGTCAAGGGCTGTAGGGTTGAATATGTCTGCGCTTTCTGTCCCGTCACCCCATTCGGCGGAGGTGAAGGTGTTCGGCCCGAAATGGACGAACATGTTTGTTTCCATCTTCTGCCATTCAACTTGGGCTGGGCTAGGAATGGCTCCGTAAGGAGCCGGAGGCTGGGTGCGGCTGCATCCTGTTGCGAGAGCAAAGGCGCATATGGCCGCAAGTGTATATTCTGGTCTCATCTTATCGGTTGTTTCATGTGTCTTGTGTGGCCGTTTGCCGTCTGGCATGACCGGTACCGTGGAGAAGCATGCCATGTCAACGACAAAAGGACTGTCCGGCAGACATATGCTGCATAGACAGTCCTTTCAGTATCCTTTTGACAGTGACCTACGTCAGGCCTGCTTTGTGATGGCGTCGCTGAGCCTTTCGCTGAGCTCGTCAAGCTTCTCAAGCATTTCCTTGCGGATGCCGTTGTAGTACGGAGCAAGTGCCGGCCTGTTCTTGCGGGAAAGTTTCTCTTTCTTTGCCCTCTGTGCCTTAGGTGCCTGATAGATCTTGTCCTTGAGATCGTTGTAGAGGTCTACTGAAGCATCGATTATCTTGTATACTTCTTCTGAGTCCTTGCCCGGGTTGAGGGTAACGAACAGTGAGCAGTCATCGATGAATTCACCGATGAAATATTCGATGTCCTTTTTGATGTCTCTGAGATTCATGATAAAATATTTGTTAAAATGTTGATTTCTGTTGTCAGGGTGCAAATATACTAAAATTCCTGGATAAAGTATGCCGGGCTGGACAATATGGAAATCACTCCGTTGCCTTTGTCTTCCTGTCCTATTATCCGCCTTGCCGCTATCATTTTCCATGACAGGTCATAATAGTCGGGATCCCCTGGTATGAGAGAGCTGTACCGGACCTTCCTCGAGGCATGTATGAACCGGCCTCCGCCTATGTATATCCCTACATGGCTTATTCTTGCTCCTTTCCCATCCTGCCCTTGTCCGGGAGTGGCTGGAGTCCCGAAGAATATCAGGTCGCCGCTTTCAAGACAGGCTGTCCGTCTGAGCATTTCTTCTTTCATTTCTTCCTCCGGCAGAGCTCCGCAGAGAGCAAGTGAGTCCGTCCTCATTTCCACGGTGACTTCTTCTCCGCATCTGGCCTGCTGTGAAGCGTTTCTTGGTAGGAGGATGCCGTTCATGAACCAGACCATCCTGGTGAATCCGCTGCAGTCGACTCCTTTGGACGATGTTCCTCCCCATTGGTAAGGTACACCTGCGAATCCAGCTGCCTGGGCAAGGATGTGTCTTGCATCCGGTGTCCTTGTCATGGCCCATTTTGCAAACGGCTCGATGTCTGTGGCCTTGACGTAGCCATGGATTCCGGACGGAAGCCAGACGTCAAGATATTCTCCGGATGCCCTGTGTTTCCAGCTTCTGGCAATTCTTTTGCCACTGGTGTCTCTCCTGTCGATGGTCTTTTCTCTGGCAGTCTCAGGAATGTCGTCTGTAACGGAGAATATAGAGTTCTCAGGATCGCAGCTGAGCAGCAGGTCCCCGCAGACCAGGTCCGATACAGGATCCGACTTCTCGTCAGGGGCTGACAGGACATGGCTGTAGAATGCCGTACAGATGTACTTTGGTGCTGCGATATATGCCATGAGCTGATCCTTGTCCATCTCGACTAGTCCCATGTCAAGACACCATGCCTTGTATGGATCCGGGCTTTGTACCTGCCTCCAGTATGATGTTTCAGCCGTTATCTCCACAGGCGTGCCCATAAGGAGCTGGTTGCCGAGCTCCGCTGCAAAGTCAGGTTCTTCCCTGAGGAAATTTGCTGAAAAGTCTGTCACGGCATATCTTTCTTCTGAAACGGAGCCGGCGGTAAGCTGATCCGAGCTGTTTTCCTGTGCCTGCATACCTGCCGGGACGCATACGGACAGCAATAATACTGCAGCTAGTCTTGCCGAGGCCGCTGCCATTGTAAGTTTCATATTCATTTTCTTTGTCCCGGAATCTTTATTTCCCTTTTCCTTCTTTCAGCAGATCCCTGATCTCCGCAAGAAGCTTCTGATCTTCGGTAGGCTGTGGCTTTGACGGAGCCGGTGCCGGAGCAGCTTCTTTCTTCTTCATCAGGGCATTCAGACCTTTTATCATCAGGAATATCACGAATGCGATTATCAGGAAGTCAAATGTGTTCTGGAGGAACATGCCGTAGTTGAGTGTCACAGCCGGAGCCGTCTCTACTCCGTTGGCATCTACTACAGCCTTCTTTATAGTGATCGCAAGATCCTTGAAGTCAACACCTCCGACCAGAACCCCTATAGGAGGCATTATCACATCATTTACGAGAGAACTTACGATTTTACCGAAGGCTCCGCCGATGATTACACCGACAGCCATGTCGATGACATTGCCTCTCATGGCAAATGTCTTGAATTCATTCAGAAGTTTCATATGTATGTAAAGAATTATATGCGGCCGGTCCGCATGCCGTTTCCCGGCAGATAGGACCACGCCGTCTCTGTTAAATTTCCAAATTTAATCATAATAAATAAAATATGATGGAAAAGCATGGAGCGGTATGCTGTTTCGGCCCTTTTGACTACCTTTGTGCCCGTTCCGTTTATTACAATTTGTCAGGATGCTTACTTTTGCAGACAACAGGAGGTACAATTCATTTGTAGGATATTTCAGACGTACATATGGGGAACGTCTTCAGAAGGTGGTGATTGATGCCGGCTTCACATGCCCGAACAGGGACGGCAAGGTCGGACGCGGGGGATGCACCTATTGTGATAATGCCGCCTTCCATCCGTCATACAGCTGCCCTGGCAAGCCGATATCCGAACAGATAGATGAAGGAATTGAATTCCATCGGGTCAGATACCGCAATGCGCGGCATTATCTCGCCTATTTCCAGTCATTCTCAAATACCTATGCTCCGCTTTCCCGGCTGAAGACACTGTATCTGGAGGCCTTGTCCCATCCGTCAGTCGCAGGTATAGTCATAGGCACCAGACCTGACTGCGTCGACGAGGAGAAGCTGGACTGGCTTTCTTCCCTGAAGGATGGGAAAGAGCTCTTGGACTGGAGCAGGGAAATAGGCGGCAGGAGAATCAGTGCACCTATTGTGACTATAGAATATGGTATAGAATCCTGCTACGACAAGACTCTTATGAGGATAAACAGGGGCCATGATTTCGCGTGCGCCCGCCGTGCTGTGGAGATGACGGCCGGAAGAGGGATAGATACAGGCGCCCATTTTATACTTGGGCTTCCTGGTGAAGACAGGGCCATGATGCTGGAGGAGGTATCCATGATAAATGAACTGCCTCTGAAGTCGCTCAAATTCCATCAGCTCCAGATTGTCAAAGGGACAAGGATGGAAAAGGAATATGCTGCCTGTCCGGATGATTTCGTAAAATTTACTCTGGACGGTTATCTGGATTTCTTCGTAGATATCCTTGAGCGCCTTCGTCCTGACATATATATAGAACGGTTCGCAGGGGAAGTGCCTCCGCGTTTTGTCAATGAGACTCCATGGGGTCTTATCCGCAACGCCGGACTGCTCAATCTCCTGGACAACCGGCTTGAGCAGAGGAATACATGGCAGGGGCGGCTTTTCCATCCCTGAAGACGGAGTCGTTTTCCCTACGGTTACCAATGATTCCTGGAAATACAAAAAAATGTATTGCTGATATAAAAAAATTAGAATTATTGAGATAATTCTTATATTTGCGTGCAAAATTATACGTAATGCAGACTTTTGATAATTCTCAGATTCCAGAAGGACTGACTTTCGATGATGTTTTGCTTATTCCTGCAAAGTCTGACGTCCTTCCAAGAACAGTGGATGTTTCCACGAAGTTTTCAACAGGTATTTCTCTCCACACACCTATCGTCTCTGCGGCTATGGATACAGTGACAGAGGCAGAGCTTGCTATCGCTATGGCCCGTGCCGGCGGTATAGGTGTCATCCACAAGAACATGACCATCGAGGAGCAGATGAGTCAGGTCCGCAGGGTGAAGAGAGCTGAGAACGGGATGATTTATGATCCTGTCACTATCCGTCCGGAAGCTACGGTAGGTGATGCGCTCAGCATGATGGCTGACCATCATATCGGAGGTATTCCGGTAGTTGATGCCAACAATTTCCTCATAGGAATCGTGACCAATAGGGATCTGCGCTTCCAGGACAACATGAAGCTTCCTGTTTCAGAAGTCATGACAAAGTCAGAGAATCTTGTGACAGCCCAGAAAGGCATAGGCCTTGCCGAAGCTACAAATATCCTCAAGCAGTACAAGTTCGAGAAACTTCCTGTAGTAGATGCAGACGGCAAGCTTGTAGGCCTGATCACCTACAAGGACCTGATGAAGATCAAGGACAATCCTATCGCATCAAAGGACTCTAAGGGAAGGCTGCTGGTAGCCGCTGCAGTCGGTGTGAAGTCTGACACTCTCGAACGTATCGAGATGCTCTGCAGCGCAGGAGCAGATGCTGTAGTCGTCGATACAGCCCATGGACATTCAATCTATGTTCTCGAAGTCATCAAGAAAGCTTGCGATGCTTTCCCTGGTGTACAGATCATCGCCGGCAACGTTGCTACAGGTGAGGCTGCAAAAGCTCTGGCTGATGCCGGTGTGTCAGGTGTCAAGGTCGGCATCGGACCGGGATCCATCTGTACTACAAGGGTGATTGCAGGTGTCGGAATGCCTCAGCTTACTGCAGTGATGCTTGCGGCTGAAGCCCTCAAGGGAACAGGTATTCCTATCATAGCCGACGGAGGCATCAGATATTCCGGAGACATAGTGAAAGCTCTCGCCGCAGGTGCCAGCACTATCATGGCAGGATCACTCTTCGCCGGAGTGGAGGAATCCCCTGGAGAGACCATCATACTCAACGGAAGGAAATTCAAGTCATACCGCGGCATGGGATCACTTGAAGCCATGCAGGCAGGGTCGAAGGACAGATATTTCCAGGATATGGAAGATGACGTCAAGAAGCTTGTTCCTGAAGGTATCGTAGCACAGGTACCTTATAAGGGTACTCTTGCTGAAGTCGTCTATCAGCTTGTCGGAGGACTGCGTGCAGGAATGGGATATTGCGGAGCCAAGGACATCGAGACCCTGAGGTCTGCAAAGTTCGTCCGTATCACCCATGCCGGATACCTCGAGAGCCATCCGCATGATGTGACAATCACACGCGAATCCCCGAATTATTCAAGGTAAAGCAATCTGATGAAGGATACGCTCCGTAAAATACTTATATGTGGAATCGCCTTGCTGACGCTGTCGTCATGCCGGGCGATTTCCTCTCTTCTTCACGACGATGATGTCGTGGCTGAAGTTGGGCGTCATCGCCTTTACAGGGGCGATGTCTCCTCGCTTATACCAGACGGAGCTTCTGATGAAGACAGCCTCAGGCTGGCTTTGCAGTATATCAATTCATGGGCTTCTGACCTTATCTTCCTTGACATAGCGGAAAGCCAGCTTTCAAAGGAAGAGCTTGATGTGACTTCAGAACTTGAAGATTACCGCCGCTCACTCCTGAAATACAGGTATGAGCAGCGCTATATCAATGAGAGACTTGATACTCTGGTGTCAGATGACCAGATTGACGAGTATTACCAAGACCATATAGAGAATTTTGTCCTTGAAGTACCTGTTGTAAAGGCAAGGTTCCTCAGGATTGCATCGGATTCTCCGAATCTCGGTGTCATAAGGAAGAAGATGTCCTCTTCTTCTATTGAGGATCTGGCATATGCCGACAGCCTTTCATATTTTTCAGCTGTGAAATATACTGATTTCGGGGACAAGTGGATTGATATGGTCTCTCTTTCAAGAGAATTCGGTGTCGACTATGCAGAGCTGCTTTCTTCCATGAAAAACGGGTTCATACAGACGGAAGACAGCTATGGCAAGACTAATGTCGCGTTTATTGCAGATTTCATCCAGGCAGGTGAGATCGCTCCGGTGGACTACTGCCATGAGAGGATCCGCAACATCATAATCAGTGTCAGAAAACAGACTCTTGTATCTGATTTGGAACGGGACTTGCTTACAGACGCCCGCGACAAGGGAAGATTTAAAGTATTTTAGCAGATATTATGAAAAAGATGACAAGGGCAATCGCCTTGGTTGCGGCAGTTATCCTGCCATCCGCATTGCTCAATGCCCAGAAATACAGCGACGGACTCATTGACAAGTCTATAGCGGTAGTCGGAAATGAGATGATCTCAATATCCCAGCTTGAGGAAGAGGTCCAGGTGATGAATGCCCAGGGCCTGGCTTCCGACAGGAACATGAGATGTGAGATCCTGGAGCAGATGATGGAATCAAAGCTTTTCCTGATGCAGGCAAGGCTGGATTCACTGTCTGTGAATAATGACATGGTTGAGGGTGAGCTGAACAACAGGATAGACATGATCCGCACCCGTTTCGGAGGAGATGATGCTGTCGAGGCTTATTTCGGAAAGCCTATGTACAAGCTCCGCCAGGAGTGGCGCAAGACTCTGGAAGACCAGAGCCTTACCCAGCAGATGCAGAGCAACATAATGTCTGATATTCCTGAAATCACTCCTTATGAGGTGCAGCAGTTCCTGGATACCCTTGCCGCTGAGGATCTGCCTGTCGTCCCGGAGAAGTATCAGCTCAGCCAGATATGTATATATCCGGACAGGGAGGCAGCCAACATGGCGGTCAAGGAGAGACTGCTTGCCATCAGGGAACGTATCATCAACGGGGAGAAGTTTTCTACACTGGCCCGCATATATTCTCAGGATCCGGGAAGCGCCATGCGTGGCGGAGAGCTCGGCATGGCTTCAAAGTCCATATTCTGGCCGGCGTTTTCCGATGCGGCCATGGCACTCAAGCCGGGGATCGTTTCCCAGATTGTCGAGACTCCTGACGGGTTCCATCTCATTGAAGTCCTTGAGAAGAAGGGAGACATGTTCAATGCCAGGCATATTCTCCTCAAGCCTGAATATACTTCAGAAGACCGTGAGCGGGCCTTCAGGATTCTGGACAGCCTCAAGACAGAGCTTAACAACGGTGCCGTCACATTTGACCTTGCAGCCAGATTCTATTCTGAGGATCCGGCCACAAAGACCAACGGAGGCCAGATGTCTGACCCGAACACCGGCTCTTCATATTTCGAGATAGACCAGATCAAGCCGCAGGACTATGCGGCGATAAAGAACCTAAAGGAAGGAGAGATATCAGAGCCTTTCGAATCCCTTGACAATGAGGGCCGTTCAGGAAACACTGTCTACAAGATCATCAAGGTGGACAAGATAATTCCTGCCCATACCGCTACTTTCAATGAAGACTATGACCTTCTTCTGAATCTTGTGAAACAGCAGAAATCGATGGAAGCCATCGACAGTTTCATAAATGAGAAAATAGGGATTACCTATATAGTGATTGACCCTATGTTCAGGAACTGCGTTTTCAGAAGGGATGCCTGGTACGGTAAGTTCAAGGACAAGGACTGATGTCCTGAAAATGTGAACTCAGAAAAAGGGAACTCAGAAAAAGGGAACTCAGAAAAAGGTGAATCTTACCCATATGCTTAAATCAAGGATAACGGCAATAATTCTACTGTCTTTCCTGGCAATGTTTTCTGTGTCAGCACAGGAAAAGAAGCAGGAAGACAGCCTTGTGCGTCTTGTACAGGCCGATACTCTCCGTCAGATGGAGCGTGGCGGCAGGACTTTCCGCAGGGCTACAGGCAATGCCGTATTTCTCCACAACAACACTTATCTTCTCTGCGATACAGCTATATGGGATGTGGACAGACGCTTCATAGAAGCAATAGGCTCAGTGAAGATCCTGCAGGACAGGACGGAGCTGGAGAGTGACAGGATGATGTACTATATAGACCGTAATCTCGCAGAGTTCCGGGGACATGTCGTACAGCTCAGGGACAAGGACAACAATACCCTCAGGACAAAGCATCTGGACTACAATACAAAGGACAGTGTCGCTGTGTTCATGGACGGAGGATCGATGCGGGACAAGGACGGGCAGATCATAGAAAGCCAGAGGGGCAACTATGATTCCAAGATAAAGGTCTTTGATTTTCTCCAGGACGTCAACATGTTCACTGACTCCATATTTATAAAGACGTCAAGCCTGAGATATGAGTCTGACCGTAATTTTGCGACATTCGGACGCGGTACGAATGCCTGGAAGGATGACAACATGCTTTCTTCTGATGCGGGATGGTATGACCGCAACAGGGAAATATTCTTTTTCAGACGCAATGTCCATGTGATGTCCGAGACTCAGGAAGGCTGGTGCGATTCCTTGTATTTCTACCGCAATACCATGGATGTGGACATGTTCGGCAATGCTCAGGTGACAGATACTACGCGTAATGTTTCTGGAGTGGCCGGCCATATCAACTATGTCGACAGCCTTTCCCGTGTCACCATGAGGAGAAAGCCTGCAGTCATAGCCAGAACGGATGAAAACGGACAGATAGATACAGTCTATTTCGGAGCAGACACGCTGATGTACTATACAGTGAAGATGTGCGATGTAGATTCTCTTCTCATTGAAGAAGCAAAGGTGCGCAAAGAGAATCTTGAGATAGATGCTGTGTCAAATTATCGCCGCAAGGCTGCGGAGGAGGCGGCCCAGAAGGCTGCAGAAGCAGCTAAGAATGATCCTAACAGACCTCCGGACAATCTTCCGGGCAAGAACTCAGGCCAGAAATCCGAAGGCAAGAATTCCGGCCAGAAATCCGAAGGCAAGAATTCAGGCCAGAAATCCGAAGGCAAGACTACCGGATCAGAGCAGCCGGCTGCAAAAAATACTGCCGCGGCAGGCCAGATGGCTGGGGCCGTGCCTCAGCCTGTCTCTCAACCGGACAGCCTCCGGCTCTCATCGGCAGACAGTTCGGGCATATCGTCAGCTGATAGCCTTGGGCTTTCATTGGCGGACAGTCTGGGAGTTTCATCTTCCGACAGTCTGGGTGTTTCCCCTGCAGACAGTCTAGGTGTTTCCCCTTCCGACAGTCTTTCGGGTAAGGCGTTGGCTGATTCTGTTGCTGCACCGGCTCCGGACACCACAAAGATCGGTTTTGTCACTGCTTTGGGCAATGTCAAGATATACAGGAAGAATATGCAGATCATCTGCGATTCCCTGGAATATTCTGACCTTGATTCACTTGCAAGGCTTTTCAAATCTCCGGTGATATGGAATGAGGTCAGACAGCAGTATTCATCTGACAGCGTGACGGCTGTGATCCGTAATCAGGCGATGGAGAAGGTCAGCCTGATGTCAAATGCATTCATCCATATACAGGAAGATTCCACACATTATGACCAGATAAGGGCAGCTGAAATGATGGCATTTTTCGATGATGCCGGGCAGCTTGAGAGATTTGATGCGCTCGGAGGCTCTTCAGCCATATTCTATCTGGAGGAGAATGATGCGCTTGCTACTGCAAACAGAAAGGAAAGCAAGATGCTTTCTGCATATTTCAAGGATGGCGACATAAGCCGGGTATATTATTTTGATACAGCGGCCAGCAATGCATATCCTGTGGCTCAGATGTCAGAAGAAGACAAGAAGCTGAAAGGATTCAACTGGATTCCTGACAAACGTCCTGCCGACCGCTATGCCGTGACACCACTTACTCCTCGTGCGCCGCAGCGTCAGAGCTACGCGGCTGTCCCTAGGGCTACTTATGAGCAGACGAACATATATTTCCCCGGATATATGGACAACATATACCTTCAGATTGCTGTAAGGGATTCCTTGGCAAAGGTTCGGGAACGGCAGCGGGAAATCGAACGTCGTGAGCAGGAGAGGCTTGAAGCTATACGCATCCAGGATTCAATAAAAGTGGCTGATTCTCTCAAAGTCAAGGCTGCAGCCGATTCTGTGGCTTTGGCGGACGGTCTGAAGCATGTGGCAGATTCTCTTCATGTCGCTGACAGTCTCGCTGCAGCCGACTCTGCCCGTCTGGCTGCTATGGCTGATTCGAATGTCGTCCTTACCAAAGCTCAGCTGAAGGAAAAGGCAAAGGCAGAAAGAGCAGAGAAAAAGGCCCAGAGACTTGCTGCAAAGGAGGCCAGGTGGAAGGCTCTGGACCAGAGGGATGCCGACAAGGCCCGTATAAAGGCAGAAAAGAAGCTGATGAAGGAACGCAGACGTAAGCTGCGTATGCTGGAAGCTGCGGCTGAAGAAGTCCGGAAGGAGGAAGCGGCTCTTGAGAAATACAAGGAACGTTATGCCGCAAGGGAAGCCCGCCGCAAGGCCAGGGCAGAAGCCAGGACTGCAGGGAAAAGAAAGGCTGAAAGCATAGGCGGAAACTGATGCCGAAACTGCTGAAAAGACAATAAAAAAGGCGGTCTCTACTGTAGGAGCCGCCTTTTCTGATTATCGGTATTGAGCAGATCAATTGTCTTTGTCTGCAAATAAGGAGATGATGTTCACTATTACCTTTGATGCTTTCTCCATGCTTTCGAGAGGCACGTACTCAAGTTTGCCGTGGAAGTTGTGCCCGCCGGCGAAGATGTTCGGACAAGGCAGTCCCATGAATGACAGGTTGGCTCCGTCTGTACCTCCCCTTATCGGCTGTATATGAGGCTTGATTCCTTCCATTTCCATCGCTTTGACGGCTTTCTCGATGATGTGGTAATGCGGCTCGACTTCTTTTCTCATATTGTAGTACTGGTGCTTGATTTCGACGGTTGCCGTGCCTTTGCCATATTTGAGGTTTATGAAGTCAGCGCATTTCTTTACCATCTCCTTCTTGTCCTCGAAAAGCTTCATGTCGTGGTCGCGGATGATATATGAGAAGGTGGCCTCTTCAACGGTGCCGTTGAATCCTACTATATGTATGAAGCCTTCGTAACCTTCAGTGAATTCCGGACGCTGCTCAACAGGGAGAAGCCCGTTCATTTCCATTCCTATCAGGATTGCATTGCGCATCTTGCCTTTTGCATAGCCCGGGTGTATGTTCCTTCCCTGTATATGTACTGTTGCCGATGCTGCGTTGAAGTTCTCATATTCGAGTTCTCCGATCGCACCTCCGTCCATCGTGTATGCGTAGTCAGCCCCGAATTTCTTTACATCGAATTTCACTACCCCACGTCCGATTTCTTCGTCAGGGGTGAATCCGATCTTGACTGCTCCATGCTTGAATTCCGGGTGTGACATGATGTACTGCACCGCATCCATTATCTCTGCTACTCCTGCCTTGTCATCGGCTCCCAGAAGAGTAGTCCCGTCTGTTGTGATGATCGTCTGACCGGCATATCCCTTGAGTTCAGGGAAGTCCTCTGTCTTGAGAGAAAGGCCTGTCGCCGGATCAAGAAGTATGTCTTTGCCGTCATAGTCCCTGATTATCTGAGGCCTTATGTTAGCTCCAGAGGCATCCGGAGACGTGTCAACATGTGCGATGAATCCTATGGCAGGGATATTCTCTCCGCTGTTTGAAGGGATTGATCCCATCACATATCCATATTCATCGATTGATGCTTCTACTCCCATTTTCTGAAGTTCATTGCAAAGCATGTTCAGAAGATCAAGCTCCTTTGCGCTGCTTGGCTGGCTTTCGGATTCTGGGTCAGATTGTGTGTCAACTGCTACATATCGCAGGAATCTGTCTAGTAAATTTTCCATAATATCTTGTTTTTCAATAAAGTCTACAGCATCAGCAGGCTTATTCCCATTATCGCCATACCGGCTACTACTCCGGCTATTGCCACATGGTGTTTGCCGTACTCTTCTGCTGTAGGAAGAAGCTCGTCAAGGGAAATGTATATCATGATGCCTGCGACAGCTGCGAGGATCAGCGGAAAAGCCATTCCGTTACCTGATATGCTTATTCCGGCAAGAGCGGTAAGCCCATAGCAGATGGCTGCACCTATGGGCTCTGTCAGACCGGAAAGTGTCGCATACAGCAGTGCCTTGCCTTTGCTCTTTGTGGCATAATATATCGGAATCGCGACTGCAATGCCTTCAGGTATGTTGTGCAGGGCGATGGCAAATGTGATTCCTGCACCCATCTGGCTGTCATTCAAGGCGCTTATGAATGTAGCCATGCCTTCAGGAAAATTGTGTATAGCTATCGCAAGGGCTGACATTATGCCTATTTTCCTCAGAGCATGCACGTTGCCGCTTGCTTCGGATTCATGTATCATTTCTGTGGCGGCAGTCCTTGCTTCAAGCGTCAGCCCTGAAGCCTCGTGCGGATTTTCATACTCGGGGACCAGGAAGTCTATGAGTGTTATTATCCCCATTCCTCCGAAGAAAGACAGGAGAACCCACAGCTTGCCGTTACTTATGGCACCGTCGGCGGTAATTGCCTGCTGGGCCTCTGGATAAAGTTCGGCAAGGGAGATGAATATCATGACACCGGCCGACAATCCGAGTGCAGCAGCAAGAAAATTGCTGCTCAATTTCTTATTGAACAGTATCAGCAGTCCGCCGATGCCTGTGGCGGCTCCGGCTACAAGTGTCAGAAGCAGTGCGTTGAATATAGTCATGTCAGCTGTCCTATGCTTTCTTCGCTTTCAGAGATGCAATGCCCATGAAGACGATTATTGCTGCGTAAGGGATGATGGCCACGGGCTCTGTCCATGATGACGGGGCAATGTACCAGTCAATTTTTGCAAATCTCAGAATAGCACTTACAACACCCATCAGAGCACCTCCGGCTATGAATCCGGATGCTATGAGAGTACCTTTTTCCTGTCTTGCGTCATTCAGCGCCTTGTCTTTGCTGCGGCTTCCCACATACCATGAGATAGCACCACCGACGAGCATCGGAAGGTTGAGGTCGATAGGAATGAACATGCCGAGTGCAAAAGGAAGAGCCGGGACCTTGGCAGCTGTCAGTATCAGTGCAAGCAGAGCTCCGATGCCGTACAGCAGCCATGGGGCTCCGCCTCCGTTCATCATTGGCTCTATGACTGCAGCCATGGCATTTGCCTGGGGAGCGACAAGAGCATTCTCACCTGTGAAGCCATAGGTCTTGTTTAGGATCATCATTACTCCGCCGACTGTAGCTGCTGCTACGAGTGTACCCAGGAATTTCCATGTTTCCTGCTTTGCCGGTGTGCTGCCTATCCAGTATCCGATCTTCAGGTCAGTGACGAAAGCTCCTGCTACTGAAAGAGCTGTGCAGACCACGCCACCTATGATAAGCGCTGCAGTCATTCCTGCTGTGCCGCTGAGTCCGCTGGCCACCATTATCAGCGAAGCAAGAATCAGTGTCATCAGAGTCATTCCGCTCACCGGGTTGGACCCGACTATAGCTATGGCATTGGCCGCCACTGTCGTGAACAGGAATGCTATGATCCCGACCACAAGCAGGCCTATGACGGCATGCCAGATGTTGTCAACTACACCGAATGCGAAGAACGCCAGGACTGCTATCAATGTCACAGCTATGCCTCCTGCGATGATTTTCATCGAGATGTCCCTCTGGGTACGGACAACCTTTTCTTCTTCTCCTGTCTTTTTGCGTGAGAATTCACTTGCTGCAAGACCAACGGCTGACTTTATCACTCCGAAGGACTTGACAATACCGATTATTCCGGCAGTCGCTATGCCGCCTATGCCGATATGTCTGGCATATTCGCTGAATATCTGTTCCGGAGACATTTCTCCTATTGTCATGGTGATGCCTGTATTCATCAGATCAATAATCTGTCCGTGCCAGAAGAGATTCATCAGCGGTATGATGACAAGCCATACCAGGAAGCTGCCGCAGCAGATTATGAACGCATATTTCAGACCCACTATGTATCCGAGTCCGAGGACAGCGGCTCCAGTGTTGATCTTCAGCACTGTCTTTGCCTTGTCTGCAATCATTTCGCCGAAAGGCAGTATCCTTGTAGTGAGGGTCTCGCCCCACAGTCCGAATGTCGATATTATGAAGTCATACAGGCCTCCGATAAGTCCGCTTATAAGGAGGGTCCTGGCACCTTTGCCTCCGCTTTCTCCGCTGACAAGTACCTGTGTGGTGGCTGTGGCTTCAGGGAAAGGATATTTGCCGTGCATCTCCTTTACGAAATATTTCCTGAACGGAATCAGGAAGAGTATGCCGAGGATTCCTCCCAGAAGCGATGAAAAGAATACCTTTGAAAAATTGACAGTCAGCTCAGGATATTTGTCCTGGAGAATATAGAGAGCCGGAAGGGTGAATATGGCACCGGCAACTATTGCTCCGGAACATGATCCTATGGACTGTATCATCACGTTCTGTCCGAGGGCGTTTTTCTTGCCCAGCGCACTGGATACGCCGACAGCTATGATTGCAATCGGTATGGCGGCCTCGAATACCTGTCCCACCTTCAGACCGAGGAATGCCGCGGCGGCGGAGAATATGATTGTCATCAGCAGTCCCAGACTGACCGAATAGGGCGTTACTTCAGGATAGTTCTTCTCAGGGGAGAGGAGAGGCCTGTACTGTTCGCCGTCCTTGAGTTCCCGATGTGCGTTTTCGGGCAATGTCATCCTTTGCTTTTCCATCTGCAGTCGTTTTTTCGTGTCTATCTTGTCTTGACAATGCGGCTATATGTCATGCCGCAATTTTACAAAGATTACAAATATATATATATTTATGGACATACGGATATTTATGGGCATATGTGATTTTGAAAACAGAAGACTCTGGCCATACCGGCCGGATCATGGCGCATTTTCCCCTTGACCGGCCTCCTTTTTCCGGTTTTTAGGCTGTTTTTTGAGAAAAATGCGATTTTTTTCAAAAAAAAGTTCAAAAAAATTTGGAGGTAATGAAAAAGTCCGTATCTTTGCAGCCCGTTTCGGAAAAAACGATGAGTTTTCAAGACTGAAACGGAAAGTTCATTGACAATAATGAGAGAGAAAACGAGGTAAAGAAGCAGAAACGAGAAGTCGAGTAGTCAGTGCCGAGAGGCACACTGCTGCGGACTGCAATTTCAAAGGCAAAGATACACGAGTAGTTAAGACTATGAGTGATTCACAGAGAGAAGGAAAGAAGGGCGGACGGAGGATGCCTAGGCTTCCGGAGGCGAAGAAGGACGCGGCAAGCTGCGAAAAAGCGCGGGGAACAGCA
>JADIMK010000078.1 GCA_017694785.1 Candidatus Cryptobacteroides intestinigallinarum | reverse complement strand
CCGTCATTGTACAGGACGAATGTACCGTAAGGGAAAATCATTCCCATGTAGTTCAGTTCCTGAGCCGGCATCCATGTGCCGATGCTGAAGTCTGAGCCTGCAACATATTCACCAGGAATGATGTCAGCACTGGCGGAGTCGCCGAACAGCTTGTTGAACACGACAACAGTGGCCGTATAGCCGTTCCTGTCATTGGCGGCATTCTCATCGTAGATGTTTATCTGCATCATGCCGGTGCCGGAGCCCATGAGGTTTCCGTTGTAGAGGCCTTCGGCATACACACCCTTGACATGCACATCCTCGCCTATCTGAGGGAGGGACGGGTTGAACAGGCCGTTGATCAGCTGCAGATTGTTGCGGAATGCGAATGTCCGTTCCGCCCCGTTCTCATAGAATGTTCCTGATATTGTCGTGACTCCAGTCTCATCGGTCTCGACTGAAAGAGGACCGGCAAGAAGGAGCTGAGTCCTGTTGCCATCGCTGTCAAAGTGGAATGCGACGCTGTAATTGACGGTATAGGTATGGTCGCCATAACCGTTGCTCGCCGAATATACGCCGTCCGGAAGAGTCTTCCAGTTTCCGTCCTCAAGGTCCGAGAACATGTCCAGAATCAGCACATATCCCTCCTCCTTGAGCTCATAGTCAGGAGAACCGGAGCTCATGTCGGCAGTGTATTCCGCGTCCGTGAGAGTGAAGTAATAGTTGTGGGTCGTCGTCCCGGCAGAAGCCTGGCCGAAATAATAGGCATATATCGCCTTGTCCATCACCACATCATAGCCGGACGGGTCTGCGGGATATTTGACGCAGAAGCCGTCATATTCAGCCTTGAGAGTCTGTCCGGAAGTCATTCTGACATCAAGACTCAGGCGCAGGGTCCTGGATGAAGTCAGATTGACGGACAGTGATGCCGACGAGACTTCCGATGATGATGAAGAAGATACATGGACATCCTTGTACTCCACTTCATTTTCTCCGGAATACAGGTCGACGGCTCCGGACGGATCCTGGACCGTAATCTTTATATAGTCATCGGCAAGCTGAGCAGTCTCCGTGTCAAGAAGACCGGCAGTAGGAGAGATATAGAAGACATGGCAGCCCTCTTTCTCCTCCGCAGTATAGACAATTGACTCAATGGGACTGATGCCCCCCCCGTAGGAGAAGGCGTTCTTCAGCTGCTGCGGAGCCGGTGAAGCTTCGCGCTGGCATGACACCATAAGAAATGCGATGCCGGAAACCAGCCAAAAGAAATGGAATTTCCTCATAGACAAACTAATTAAACATAAACTATGGATGACCGTCACGGGTTTCCGCTATATAGTCAATTTTTCTGTAAAAATATACATCGGATGTGTAATTCGCAATAGCCTGCAGCATAAATCTGCAATAGCCGGAGCATAAAAAAGACCTGTCATAATAGGCAGGTCTTAGTGCTTGAATCTCAGGGTGCCAGGTGGGGCTCGAACCCACGACCTTCGGAACCACAATCCGACATTCTAACCAACTGAACTATTGGCACCATATTCTTTGAGGATTGCAAATATAGAAAAGATTTTCTTTTTTGCAAAAATTATTTTGGTGTTTCCGTGCAATTTTTAATGCCGACACCCGTCCGGGAAATGATTATCCGAGGATCTGCCGGGCGTGATTCTTCGTGTCGACCTTTTCTATCACGCGCTCAAGCCTGCCGTTCTCGTCAAAGATGAATGTCCTGCGCAATGTGCCGGAAGTCGTCTTCCCGTACATTTTCTTTTCGCCCCATGCGCCGAACGCCTGAAGCATCTGTACGGACGTATCAGAGAGCAGGACGAAAGGGAGACTGTATTTGTCGCGGAACCTCCTGTGGGAAGCCGCGCTGTCCTTGCTCACTCCCACGACATTGTACCCGGCCTCAGTCAGGGCGGAATAATTGTCCCTGAGGCTGCACGCCTCGGCGGTACACCCCGGGGTATTGTCCTTCGGGTAGAAATATATTATGGTCTTTTTCCCGAGCAGGTCCGACGACCTGACCGTGTTGCCGTCCTGGTCCACGACCTCGAAATCCGGCATTCTGTCTCCTGGCTGCAGCATGACTTGGCTCCTTTATGATATTGAATCGGTTTCTTTATAATGCGAGATTGGTTTCTTTATACGGGTGCAAAGATATTGAGGATTTTTCATATATTTGCAGGCTGAACAGAAATTAAAACCAACGACTATGGCGCGTGAAATAAAATTTTCTCTCGTATACAGAGACATGTGGCAGTCTTCGGGCAAATATGTCCCGACTGTCAGCCAGCTAAAGGAAGTAGCTCCTGCCATCATAGACATGGGATGCTTCGACAGAGTCGAGACCAATGGCGGTGCATTCGAACAGGTCAATCTTCTATTCGGAGAGAATCCGAACAGAGCCGTACGCGAATGGACAGCACCTTTCAATAAGGCCGGCATACAGACACACATGCTTGAAAGAGGACTCAACGCCCTCAGAATGAACCCGGTCCCTGCCGATGTCAGAGAGCTTATGTATAAAGTGAAATGTAAACAGGGTACAAATATCTCACGATCATTCTGTGGACTGAATGACCACAGGAACCTCCGTCTGTCAGTAGAATATGCCAAGAAAGGGGGAATGATTTCCCAGGTAGCCTTATCCATCACAAATTCACCTATACATACCGTCGAGTACTACATGGGAGTAGTTGACAAAGTAGTAGAATACGGATGCGATGAGATCTGCCTCAAGGATATGGCCGGCATAGGCCGTCCTACAATGCTCGGCGAGCTCACAATGTCCATAAAGAAGAAATACCCGCACATCAAGATACAATACCACGGCCATTGTGGCCCCGGATTCTCTCCGGCATCTATGCTGGAAGTTGCAAGAGCCGGGGCGGACTATCTGGATGTAGCTGTTGAACCTCTTTCATGGGGAAAGGTACATCCCGACGTGATCACCATCCGTGAGATGATGAAAGCCGACGGCTTCCTTGTAAAGGACCTCAACATGGACGCATATATGGAGGTAAGACGCCTGACCCAGAAATTCATTGATGAGTTCCTAGGCTACTGGATTGACCCGAACAACTCGCACATGAGTTCCCTCCTTGTAGGATGCGGACTTCCTGGCGGAATGATGGGATCGATGATGGCCGACCTCAAGGGCTTCCACGGAGCAATAAATGCATCACTCAGAGCCCAGGGCAAGCAGGAGCTCACACTCGACAACCTGATGGTCATGCTCTTCAAGGAAGTCGAGTACGTATGGCCTCGTCTCGGTTATCCGCCTCTTGTCACTCCGTTCAGCCAGTATGTCAAGAATACCGCCCTCATGAACCTCATGAACATCCTCAAAGGACAGCCGAGATGGACTACCATCGACAAGGACACATGGAACATGATTCTCGGCAAGATGGGAAAACTCCCTGGAGAACTTGCGCCTGAAATAGTAGACCTGGCCAAGAAGAAAGGTCTTGAATTCTACACCGGCAACCCTCAGGATGCATTCCCGAACGAGCTGGACAAATACCGCCAGATGATGAAGGAAGAAGGCTGGGACTTCGGCGAAGACGACGAAGAGCTCTTCGAATTCGCAATGCACGAGAGACAGTACCGCGACTACAAGAGCGGTGTGGCAAAGGAAAGGTTCAGAAAAGACCTTGAAGCCGCCAAAGAAAAGGCCGGTGCTCCTATCGTCATCACACGTCCTGTAGTAGAGATGCCGAAATATGATGTGGAGAAGATTGCAGAGAAGTATCCTTCAGCTACTCCTGTCCAGGCTCCTGTAAAAGGTCAGCTGCTCTGGCAGGTAGATGTTGATGATGCATCGACTGCTCCTGCAGTAGGCACAGAGGTCAAGGCCGGGGAAGCCATGAGCTACATCCAGACATATTACGGAATGGAAGAAGTCGTACCAGCTGTAAGCGGACGGATTGTTGCCATCTGCTCAAAGCAGGGTGACATGGTAGCAAAAGGTGAAATACTTGCTTTCGTGGAATAATTGATGCCGATGCCGCCGGAACTATTTCGGAGACAGATATGATATGTATTGAGTGGCCCCAAAGTCATTGACTCCAGGGTCACTCTTTTTTATATAAATACCGTAGTCAACATCGTGGAATATAAATCCTGTCATCTGCGAAACGATGGTCGGTAAAAAGGCTGCAACGGATCCGAAAAGGCATGACCGGCCACAGGAAAGCACAAAAAGAGAAATTCGATTTAAAAAGAGAAAAATCTCCGCAAAAAAACAGAAAAAGCAGAAAGGATGGCCTCATATTATACACCGCCACGACTATATTTGCACTATCTGTGAGAGATGGAGGGAGATATGAAGATGAAGGATATGTGCCTGGATGACAGGCCGAGGGAAAAGATGGTCAGGAACGGGGCAGCATCTCTCAGCAATGCTGAGCTCATTGCCATCCTTCTCCGGACAGGGACAGGGAAGAACAATGCTGTGGAGACAGCCAGGATACTCCTCAATATGGCTGAAGGAAAGCTCAGGAACCTATGTTCTATGTCGATAGACAGGATCTGTACCGTAAAAGGCATAGGCAGGAGCAAAGCAGTCTCTGTTGCCGCTGCTCTGGAGCTGGGCAGGAGGTCCGGAGAAGAGGGATGCTGCACGGACAGGATCTCCGTCACAAGTCCGGAGATAGCCTACAGAAGAATGCTGCCGCAGATGAAGGGTCTTCATCATGAAGAATGCTGGGTCCTCTTCCTCAACAGAGCCAATTATGTGATCGGCATGGAGAAGGTCAGCTCCGGAGGCCTCGACTCCACTACCGTAGATGTGAAGATGATTGCCAGGAGAGCCCTTGAGAAGATGGCCAGCGGCGCAATTCTACTGCATAACCACCCGTCCGGGAACCCTATGCCAGGGAATGCAGACATCAATATCACACAGAAACTCAAGAAGGCCCTGGACTTCTTTGACATTTCGCTTGTCGACCATATCGTCGTATGCGACGACAGATACTACAGCTTTGCCGATGAAGGCATAAGCACGGGATGACAGGCATCATACGGAGCTTATGTTGCTGCAGCTTGTGTCCGCAAAGCCGCAACTGACGGATTCCAATCGCAAAGGAAACGCCAATAGCTTCAGAAATGGAATCTAAGGCCCATTTCAAGATTGAAATTGACAGGACGGGACTGATACACTGTTTCTATCGGGCTGCCGTTGTCAATGAACCAGCTCACACCAGGCTCGGCATAAAGTCCGATTGCAGGGATGATCCGGTATTCGACTCCGGCTGCAGCATTCAGAGACCACTGCAGCTGTTTCACCAGGACAGCATCCTTTCTTGTACTGACACTGACATCATCTACAATTAAATCCATATCGGCTTCTCCTGCTATGTTTTTTTCAAGCATTCCTCCGGCTGACACATACAGCGACCAATGTCTCTTTCTCACCGCATCAAAGGTCACTTTGACCGGTATCCCGAGATAATGGAGCCGACGTCTCGTATGGAAATATCTGTAACTTGTCCCGGCATCGGACTCGGACTCCAGCAGGGAATATGTCAGTCCTGTCTCTATGCCCCATCGTCCAGGCAAGTCGAAACGGACAGAAACACCGGCCCTGACAGGCTGACGGTGCCGGACTTCAGTACTGAGCTGATCATCCACAGCCATAAGGGCGGAACCGTTGACATCCCCTGCATTGACAACACTCATTGCCTGGTCCATGTCAAGTGCAGCAGCCGGTGAAATCAATGAGCCGAAGCCTGAACCTCCCGAAGAAGAACCAGTAAGATTCGAATAGTAGACTTTTGCTGAAATGTTTCCACGACGGGAACCGGAAGGGACAGATTGCCCGGCATTTCCGGACTGTCGCACAGGATCTTCCCAGACATTTCCCGGCCATCCGGAAGTGGAGCTTCCTTCATGAACCTGGGGATCAGGTTGTGATGTCTGTCCTTCTGAGGACGAGTAATCTGTCGAAGAACCGGATGATGGATCCGCCGGAGAACCGGATGATGGACCGGAAGAAGGGTCAGATGGAGAATCTGACACTGGTCCACAAACATGACCTGACAGCAAATGATCTGTTGAAGAATCTGCTGGATAATCTGCTGAAAAAGATTCAATTTCAGCATCCGGAGTCTTTTCCGGCTGTCCGGTCACATCAGCATAGTAGCGTCCGCCCTGCCCAAGGATATGGATTCCATCAGAAGGAGATACTGCATCTGGAGCAGAAGGATATGTATGAGACAGGAAATAGAGGAATGCCAATACGGCTGCAGCCATTGCAGCCAATGATGACACGGCCACTAGAGACCTACGCCATAAGGCATAATGACGGCGGCGGACTGATGCAAGTATATCCTGCCAGAGTCCGTCAGGTTCAGGTTCCTGGTAATGCTCCGCCTTGCTGCGGAGATCTTTCATCCAATCATTCCCGTCCATCATTTATTTTTCTGATTTTCCGTCATTTTCATGCAGTGACCTGTATTCCCTGATCTTCCGGGCAAGCATATTCCTTGCCCTATGGAACTGGGAAGCCGATGTGCTTTCCGAAATCCCGAGTATGGATGCTATCTCCTTATGGCTCATCTCCTCAAACACGAAAAGATTGAATACTGTCCTGTATCCGTCCGGAAGAGCTCTTATGAACTCCTGAAGCACAGACATCGGAAGGTCATGGGTATCCGGAGTCTCTTCTTCAGCGATATCAGGGATATCACCGGTCATGGCCATGTCTTCCTTTGCCCTGCCCCTGAGATATTTCAAGGCTTCATTTACTGCAATCCTTGTCATCCATGCCCTGAGGGAGCCCGGTCCCCTGTATGAGAACCGGCCTATTGACGAGAATATCTTTTCAAAGCTTGTCTGGAGGACATCATGCAAAGCATCCGCATCAGTGACATACCTTGAACAGGCGGACGTAAGATAACCGATATGCCGCAGGTACAGTTCTTCCATTGAAGAACTGTCTCCCCGACGGACGAGGTGAAGGATATCGAAATCTCTGTCATCAGTCATCCTGCGCGCCTGCAAACAATTATCTTGCCAGCAGAGAAAAACCGGAATTACTTGAGTCTAAGCATTCCGGCAGCATCCGATGCCCCGTCAGGCATCTCCTGGTCTGAAGCTCCGTCTGAGAATGCTGCGCCCGGGACATATCTGAACTGATGGGTCCTGACCCCACTGTATGAATTCCATTTCAGAGTGAATGTCACCTCCTCCCCTTCCTTGAACTGGAAGGCAGTCAGATCAAATGCCGCTATGCTCCAGACTCTCGTGCCATAAGTGTCTCCTTCAGCATTATGGCGGAATTCCAGTTCATAAGGCTTGTCCGGATCAGGCTGGATCAGATTGATTTCATGGGTTATCCCTGCTCCACGTGAATATGTCTCGAAATGGATGGTGAAATATCCGTCTTCGACGGAGGTCATCCAGCTTGCCATTATGTCCACCGGGTCTTTCCCGTACTCGGCATCCAGATCAGTTACCGTCTCCGGTACCTGCACCATATCCTTGTTGAGCATATCCCGGAACCAGTTCACATCCGCAGCTATATCATAATCAGCAGCTTCCCCGGAGGCATCAGCCGGCATAGGAACCTTGGTGAGATTTGCAAAGACCCTTGTCTTTTCCTTGTAAGGAGAACTGTCCATATTGGCCGGGTAGACGGTTGTCTGTTCATCCAGCTGCATATAGAATCCGCCGTCTTCAAGCGGTTTTACTGTCACTATGGCATTGGCCCGGTAAGTGCTGTCGTCGTAGCCGGTCCATTTGTCTTTAAGGCATGACTGGAATACCAGCATTACAGGAATTGCCATTGCAATGGCTGAGAATCTGATTGTCTTCATTTTCTGTTTCATGTCTTTGATGTGTTTTATCTTTAAAGTTCGCTTATCGGCGTATCTTTTATGTCCGTGTACCGTTGATGGTCTTTATGATCCGGAATGCACGATTTTGCCTAGGACAGATCCGCCATCCGATATATTAAATCGGCATGAGACGGAATCTTGCACCGGAACGGAATAAATTTTTTGCAGCAAGTCAAATTCGGACTATCTTTGTCTGCAATAAACATTTATTATCAATATGAAAGTCATCAATCTCGGCGAAAGCAACAGCGTCCTGAACAATTTCATGTCCCAGCTCAGAGACAAGGATATCCAGAAAGACCGTATGAGATTCCGCAGGAATCTTGAACGCGTAGGAGAAATCTTTGCCTATGAAATCAGCAAAGTCCTGGACTATTCTACAAAGCAAGTCTGTACTCCGCTCGGGATTGCAGATATACCGACATACGACAACCAGCTTGTCATAGCTACGATCCTCAGGGCCGGACTTCCTCTCCACCAGGGCATCCTCAATGTCTTTGACAATGCACAGAATGCATTTGTCGCCGCCTACAGGAAATACGACAGAGGAGATGACTTCCATATCAACATCGAATACGCAAGTTCGCCTGATCTAACAGGCAAGACTCTGATACTGGCAGATACGATGCTTGCTACCGGGTCCTCTCTTGAAATCACCTACAACAGGCTCCTTGAAGACGGCGAGCCGCTGCACACCCATCTGGTGTGCCCGGTATCAAGTGTATTTGCCGTGGACTACATCAAGAGACATCTGCCGTCAGATAAGGTTACATTGTGGGTTGCAGCAATAGATGAAGAGCTCACCACACATTCATATATCGTCCCGGGGCTCGGAGATGCCGGAGACCTTGCATACGGAGACAAGATCTGATGACTGCGTAAACGGGAAGACGCCTGCCCGTCTCAGAGATTCTTGCGGAGACGGGCTTTAGGTATATTCAGCTGGTCACGATACTTAGCGATAGTCCTCCTTGCCACCTTATACCCTTTCTTGCTCATTTCTGAAACAAGCTGATCATCGGTCAGAGGCTTGCGCTTGTCCTCATTGTCGACACATTCCTGGAGAGCCTTCTTGATCTCTCTTGTGGACACTTCCTCACCGTCCTTATTCTCAAGACCTTCAGAAAAGAAATACTTGAGTGAATATATACCGAACGGAGTCTCGATATACTTGCTGTTGACAACACGTGATATCGTCGAGATATCAAAGCCCGTCTTTTCCGCTATGTCTTTGAGTACCATAGGCTTCAGATGGGATTCATCTCCATCCTTGAAATATTCCTTCTGATAGTCGAGGATAGCCTTCATCGTGCTTTCCAGGGTATTGTGCCTCTGCTTTATGGCTTCTACGAACCACTTTGCCGAGTCAAGCTTCTTCTTGACGAATGTAGCAGCTTCCTTCTTCTCCCTCTCCGAAGAATTGGCAGCTTCCATGAGGATATTGGCATACTTGCGGTTGACCCTCAGCTCCGGTATTGAAAACCTCGGCATGGTGAGCTTCGGCTCCCCGTTCTCATAGGTCAGCACAAAATCAGGGACAATCTGCTGAGCCTGGTCATTGTATGAGTCATCAATCTGTCCTCCTGGGGAAGGATTGAGCTTGAGGATCTTTGACATTGCAGCTTTCATCTGCTGTTCGTCAATCCCCATCTTGTTCATGATCTTCTGGAAATGGCGGTTGGTGAACTCAGTGAAATAATCACGGAGGATGGTTTCTGCATTTTCCACATCAGGAGTCTTCTTTATATTCCTGATCTGCAGGAGAAGACATTCCCTAAGATCCCGGGCCCCGACTCCCGGCGGATCAAACTCCTGGATGATATGGAGCATGTCAAGGACCTCTTTTTCATCGGTCTCGATGCCTGCCCTGAATGCAAGGTCATCCACAAGGCTTGATATATCCCTCCGGAGATAGCCGTCGGCATCCAGACTGCCGACAATGAAGGCTGCCACAGAATACTGATGTTCACTGAGATTACGGAATCCGAGCTGCTCCATCAGACTCTGTGTAAAGCTTTCCTTTACGGAAAACGTATTGTACTGAGGCCTCTCATCTTTGCCGTAGTTGTTGACCCTCAGTCTATAGCTGGGAATAGAATCATCTTCCTTGTAGTCAGACAGCGAAACCTCACGCGGAGCCTCATCCGGATCTTCTGTCTCTGAAGACACGTTCTCGTCCAGGACAGGATTCTCCTCCAGTTCCTTTCTGATACGCTGCTCAAGTTCCTGCGTAGGCAGCTCTATCAGCTTTATGGTCTGGATCTGCAGTGGGGAAAGTTTCTGCGTCTGCTTGAGTTCAAGTCCTTGTTTCAGCATGGCTATTCTTTTAGGAGATCATTGCATTTCCGGAAACTATAGGGTAATCTCTTCCGGAATCCTGTAAAGCACCCTGATGGTATCGGCGACGACAGCATTGGACTTGTCCAGAGCCGGATAATTGATCGACTTCTCCTTGACTATGAATGCCGAAGGGAATTCCTGCCTTATCTTCTGGAGAAGCTGCATTGCCTCAGACTTGGATCTGAAGTCTCCGGCAGTCACCTTGAAATAAGGATTGACATAGCTTCTGTAGACGGGAATCCCATGGTATTTTTCAGAGAACTCATCCATCACTTTCTGTGAATCAGCCCTTGCGGACTGTCTGTTGTCAAAGAAGATCCTGACCCTGTATCCCGATATAGGACGGGCTGAATTCGACACGAAATGGGCATCCATAACGCCACGTATCGAAGCCGACTGATGTACAAAGACATCGGCAAGATTACCCTTTACCTTCGAAGGCAATAAGGAAAATATGTTCTTGCCGGCAAGAAGGGTATCCATGGCAGGGACCGGTACATAGACCACCGAATCCTTGAATGCATACCCCTCAGGAGCAGAAACAAATGTCGAATCCGCATCCATTGCAGCTGTCTTCCCGCACGTCAGGAAAAGCAACGGCAGAGCCACGAGATATATAAAATAATTACGTTTCATCCCAATATTTGTCTTTTATAAGTAATCATTAATGTACAGGCCCGGCTTTCAGAGAATAAAGAAATTCCTGATTCCTCCGAGACTGTCCATGATGTCATTTCCAGACACAAGCCGTGATGCCGGGATCCTTTCGAATCTCATCTTCTTGGAGACTCCGCCTTTCACTTTGGCTCTGAATGAAATGTCCATCGTGACGCTGTCCAGGTCCAGGTCCCGGAGCAAGGCTACAATCTCCATGAACGACACTGACCTGTCCAATGTAAAATCAACAGGCACACTGTTTTCCGAAACGCCTCTTCCAGCAAGGCTGAACGAGCCGGCGGAAAAACTGCCAAGGACATCATTACCGACATACAATGTACCTTCTACGTCTGACATCTCTACAGTTGCAGCCGGATTGTCAACATCGACAGAAAGTACAGCCGAAACGCCTCTCATTCCATGCAGGGACACTGATTCCACGCCACAGGAGACGATCCTGATCTGCTTCAGTTTCGCACAGCCCTGCATCATAAGAAGTGCCGCCAGAAGTACGGCAAACGCCAGTCCTGTATTTCGAAAAACTCTCATATCCGCTTTTACATCTTTGCAAAGATATATAAAAGAAATCAGATTAAAAACCTTATATTTGCGCCTGAGGGGCTGATCCGGAAGCGACAGCGACAGTTTTCCTCTACTTTATCACCGGATACATTTCAATATTACAAGCATGGACCCAGCAAAAAAAGTATACATCGAGACCTACGGATGCCAGATGAACGTCAATGACAGCGAAGTGATGCTTTCGCTGCTGAAAGACGCCGGATATGTCCGCACAGAAGACATATCGGAAGCAGATGTCATCTTAGTCAACACCTGTTCCATAAGGGACAACGCAGAGCAGAGGATATGGGGAAGACTTGAACAGTTCAGGCTCCAGAAGAACAGCAGGAATGTAATCATAGGCATAACCGGCTGCATGGCAGAAAGGCTTAAGGAAAGTCTGCTTGACAAGCATATAGTGGATATTGTGGCAGGCCCGGATTCTTACAGGAAACTTCCGGAGATGCTGCAGGCCGTCACTCCGGACCATCCTCAGATCAATGTGCTTCTCTCCCATGAGGAGACTTATTCAGACATCATTCCGCTCAGGATGGACAAGAACGGTGTATCGGCATACATATCCATAATGCGTGGATGCAACAATGTATGCTCATACTGTGTCGTGCCATACACCAGAGGAGCCGAGAGAAGCCGCGACCCGAAGACAATCGTAAGGGAAGCTGAAGATGTATTCAGCAAAGGCTACAGGGAAGTATGTCTGCTGGGACAGAATGTAGACTCATACTTCTGGGAAGATCCTGAGACTCCGGATAACAATGTGAATTTCGCACAGCTGCTTGAAGATGTGGCCAAGATAAGTCCAGAACTCCGTGTGAGGTTCTCGACTTCGCATCCGAAGGACATCAGCGATGAAGTGATATATACCATGGCGATGTATGACAACATCTGCAACCACATCCATCTTCCTGTGCAGTCGGGCAGCAATGCCATGCTTGAAAAGATGCGTCGCAAATACACCAGGGAATGGTACCTGTCCCGCATCGCGAAGATACGCAGCGTAATACCGGACTGCGGCATATCTACAGACATAATAGCCGGATTCTGCGGAGAGACAGAGCAGGATCATCAGGATACGCTTTCTCTAATGGAAGAGGTAGGTTTCGATTCCGCCTTCATGTTCCAGTACTCGGAACGCCCCGGCACCCTTGCCGCCAGGAAATATCCCGATGATGTACCGGCTGAAGTCAAGACCAGAAGACTCAACGAGATCATTGCCCTGCAGAACAGGCTGAGCCTTGAAAGCAACCGCAGGGAAATCGGCAAGACCATGAAGGTACTCATAGAGGGAGTATCAAAGAAAAACAGCGACGAACTCTGCGGTAGAGCCGGCAACAACAAGGTCTGTGTCTTCCCTGCCGAAGGCCACAGGATCGGGGAATATGTTGAAGTGGAAGTAATTTCCTGCTCTTCGGCCACACTTGTATCCAGGATTAAACATTAACAGCGGGGGTATTGATGCCACCGATACTGAACCATATCCTTTCATTCCTTTTCCTGCTGATAATCATCGGCACACTGCTTGTCGTGATAACCGATGAACGGGACTCAGGAAAAAAGATTTCGTGGATACTGGTCATAGTGTTCCTCCCTGTCGCAGGAATCATACTCTACATAATGGTAGGCTTCGACATAAGGAGATCGAAGCTATTCAACGAAAGACGCAGGGATTTCCTCAGTTTTTTCCACAGCAATGCAGATGGGCCTACCAAGGAGCTGCTCTTCGGAGACAGCGCTCAGATGAAGATAAAGGAAAGTTACCGTGAGCTTTCTGTCCTGCTTTCAAAAAGCAACGGGACAAATGTGACTGACAACAATGACATCGAGATCATCACATCCGGAAAGAGAAAATTCGAAGCTCTGACCCAGGATATCCTCAACGCCAGGCACCACATACACATGGAATATTTCCTGTTCAAGAAGGACAAGGGAAGCAAGATCATAAAGAAGCTCCTGATGCAGAAAGCAAGGGAAGGCGTCGAGGTCCGCTTCATATATGAGAATATCGCCAACATCAATATCCGTCCCCGATATTTCAAGGAAATGAAAAAAGCCGGGGTTGATGTAGTATCTTTCACAGACCCGAAATTCTCTATCCTCAGACTGAGTGCAATGCTCAACTATCGCAACCACAGGAAGATTGTTGTGATAGACGGGAAGATAGGCTATACAGGCGGTATGAATATAAGCGATGATTACTTCATAAGGTGGAGAGATACCCACATGAGGATCACCGGAAATGCTGTGGAGAGCCTGCAGTACAGTTTCATAAATACATTCATCGATGCCGGCGGAAAAATCGGCAATGATCTATCGGCTTATTTTCCGGAGCAGAAAAAACGTCCAGGAAACGACATCCTCGTCCAGATCGTCCCCGACGAACCTGATGACAGATGGCCGGTCCTTCAGATGGGCACTGTGTGGACAGTCGAACATGCAAAAGACTACCTCTATATCCAGACGCCTTATTTCGTGCCGCCGGAGCCCCTTCTGATGGCATTGAAAAGCGCAGCCCTGAAAGGGACAGACGTCCGGCTTATGCTGCCCATGAAACCTGACTCATTCTATATGGGGCCGGCAAACAGGGCATATTACAAGGAGTGTCTCGAAGCCGGGATAAAGATATATGAATGGACCGGAACATTCATCCATTCAAAGACAATAGTCTCCGACGACTATCTCTCTGTGATAGGCTCCGCCAACATGGATTTCAGGAGCCTGGAGATCAACTATGAAGTCAATTCCTTCATATTCAGCAAGGACATTGCTCTCGCGAACAAGGCCATATTTTTCCGTGACATGGAGAAATGCAGGGAAGTGACCCTCCGCAGCTGGCTACGCAGGCCATGGTACTCAAAGCTAGGACAGTCAGTGATGCAGCTCTTTGCTCCGCTCCTGTAGGAGACTCCAGAAGAAAAGCTACAGCACATCCAGGACTGAAAGCACAAGAGGCTGAGCCTCAAGCTTTGCGAGTTCCATGACATAGGCATTGCATGCGTCATGGAATGCTGCCAGATTCTGTTCTGCTACAGGTTCGGCAGGAGGAGACTCCATCTTCAGCGGATTTATAGCAGATCCGTTTTTCCATACCCTGAAATCAAGATGAGGGCCGGTACTGCGGCCGGTTGATCCCACATAACCTATCACATCTCCCTGACGGACTCTTGCACCGGCCCTTATCCCTTTCCCGAAACGGGACAGATGCAGATAGGCTGTAGAATATACCGAATTGTGCCTTATCCTCACGACATTTCCGCCGGCACCTTCATATTTTACACTTGTCACTACTCCGTCTCCTATCGTCATGACAGGAGTACCGGCCGGAGCGGCATAATCGACACCTGTATGTGGCTGGACCCTTCTTGTCACCGGATGCCTCCTGGCATAAGAAAATCCCGAACTGATCCTGGAATACTGGAGTGGGGCCTTCAGGAATGCTTTCCTCATGCTCTCCCCTTTTTCGTTCCAGTAGATATTTCCTCCATCCTTCTGGTTGAACATCACCGCCGGGAGCTCAGCTCCATCATGAGAAAATACAGCATATCTCACTGTATCTACAGCTACTGTCTCGCCGTCACATATCCTCTCATCATAGATTACCTTGAAACTGTCACCTTTCTGCAAACCGAAAAAGTCCACTGTCCATGCATAGATATCCGAAAGTGAAATTATAAGCAACGGAGACACTCCTGCATCCAGCATATCGTTCCACAGGGATGATGAAATGGTCACATCCGCATAGCGGCGTTCGGTCAGGACCGGTCTGGTGACCGGCCAGGCGGAATACGGCGGCCGGCATCTGAATACATAGCCGTTGACCCGGTCCTGCCAGTACACGATGTACGAAGGAGCATTCCCGGCAAGTGAATCATCAGGATAATATATCTGGTAGTCGGCTCCTTTCCTGAGGCTTCTCACATCAAAGACGCCACTGCATGAGTCAGACAGAGCATAGGCCTCAGCCAGGGACATCCCGGCATCCACAAGTATTGAAGAAAAGAACTTCCCGGAACGTACAGTCTCTTCTTCACACAGGAAATCTTCAGCCCGGAATCCGAGGAAAGAAGAATCTGCCGCAGCAGTCATGCATGTATCTTCAACTGCGGTAATCACCGTATTTCCGCTCCTGCTTCCGCATGATGAAAGAGCTGCCGGCAAAATGATCGCCGCCGTCAGCGCCAGATATATATGTTTTCTCATGATATACTGCATTTTCTGTCACAGCCACATAGGCTGCGGAAGGCAAAGTTAATGCTAAAAATCTCATGCACAAATGCCCGCCGCACATTTTGTGGAAAAATTTGTAAAATATTGGAGTAAAGTGGAAAATAATTCTTACTTTTGCGGCAAATGACTTCTGGGGAGAACTATGGTTAAATTCATCGGAGAATACAGTGCAAAGATTGATGACAAAGGGAGGATAATCTTTCCCTCTGCCTTCAAGTGCCTGCTGCCTGAAGACGACATGCGATTCGTCATCAGGAAAGACATATTCGCCGATTGTCTGGAGATGTTCACATTTTCCGAATGGGAAAAGGAATCAGAAGCCATAAAATCCAGACTGAATTTTCTCAAGAAAGAGCATGCCATGTTCTGGAGACAGTTCATGCGCAACTGTGCCATCGTCACACCCGACAGCAAGCTCGGACGCATTTCCGTACCGAAGAAGCTTCTTGATGCCATCGGAGCGGAAAAAGAGGTGATATTCGCAGGCAACGACCATAAGATTGAGCTCTGGGCAAAGGACAGGTATGAATCCGCATCTATCCCTGATGAGGCTTATATAGCCCTTGCCGAATCCATGTCAGATCTTTAAGAGCGGAGGTGTGGAATGTCTGTATATCATACTCCCGTATTGCTTGAAAAGAGCGTCACTGCCCTTATAGGCGACCCGTCCGGTGTATATGCCGACGCCACATTCGGTGGTGGAGGACACTCGAGGGAAATCCTTTCAAGGCTTTCCGCCGAAGGTCGTCTCATTGCCTTCGACAGGGACACTGATGCATTGGCCAACCGTCCGGACGACAACAGGCTCACCCTCATCCACAACAATTTCCGTTTCATCCACAACTTCCTCCTTTATGAGGGATACTGCGATGGCATTGACGGTATCATCGCCGACCTCGGGGTATCGTCACACCAGTTTGACACTCCGGAAAGAGGATTTTCATTCAGATACGATGCAAGACTTGACATGAGGATGGACACCGGCTCCGGAGCTACAGCAGCCGACGTAATCAATTCAAGGACAAAAGAAGAGCTCGAGAAGATATTCAGGATCTACGGCGAAGTCGAGAACAGCGGAAGAATCGCATCAATGATATGTGCTGCAAGGGATAAGGCCCCCGTAGAGACTACCGGAGATCTGGAGAAAGCCATAGACAGCGCTCTCCCGCAGTTCGCAAGGCACAAGGCCCTGGCAAAGATATATCAAGCCCTGAGGATTGAGGTCAATCAGGAAATGCGCTCCCTGGAAAAGTTCCTTTACGGGGCCGCCGAATCACTTAAGCCGGGAGGACATCTTGTCGTGATCACCTACCATTCCCTTGAAGACAGGATGGTAAAGAATTTCATCAGGAGCGGCAATATCGACGGAAAGGAAGAGAAGGACCTTTACGGAAGATCCCTTGCTCCCCTGAAGGCAGTGAACAGGAAACCGGAAATCCCTGAAGAAGAAGAGATACAGGCCAACACCAGAGCCAGAAGTGCGAAACTGAGGGTAGCAGAAAAGACAGCAGTCAGAAAGGAGAAATGACATGGAAGAGATAGATGACATACATTCTGCGGCTATTTCTCAGGAAGAGCACATCTCCGGGATGACCGTAGAAAAACCTGACGGAAAAGAAGGCATGGGGCTTGGCCCAGAAGGAGACGCAGTCCAGGATGAGAGCACGGAAAGGCAATCAGCCGCAAAACAGAGATTTTCATTCCGCTACATCTTCGGTCTGCTGCGCAACAGCATAGGGGCGATAATACAGGGGGAATTCCTGATAAGACTCAGGTTCGACAGATATTTCCTCCATATCATATATCTTTTTTTCCTTGCTGTTGTAAGCATCTGGATCAAACTTGAGATAGACCAGACCATGGTCCGGCTCGAAGAAAGCAAGAAAGAGCTTGAAGACTACAAGATATATTACGCACAGAAGACCTGTGAGCTAGTAGAGCTCGACAGGCTCAGCACGGTCGAGGAGATGCTGGAGAAGAAAGGATCACGGCTGACGATACCTGAAAAGCCGGCGGACAGGATAGCGGCAGGAAAGACGAAGAAATGACAGACCAGATGGACCAGAAGAAAGAAAATGAAAAGAACGGAAGAAATGACCGGGCGGCAAAGTCACTGCTCGGGATATATCTGCTGTGCCTTGTCTTCTCGATAGTAATGATAGGAAGACTCTTCTACCTGCAGTTCATCTTCACTCCTGATCCTCTGCTCGAAAAATACCTTACACCCAAAAGCAGAAAAGAGATACTTGAACCCGTGAGAGGTTCAATCCTATCCCATGACGGCAGGCTGCTCGCTTCATCTGCACCGATGTACCAGATCTACATGGACTGCACGGTAATGAAGGAATCATATGCCACGGACAAGAACAAGGAAAGAGGGATAAGACATGAACAGGAATGGCTGGACAAAGCAAGGAAACTCTCATCTGAACTTTCAAAGGTCTTCGGAGACAAAAGTGAAGCCGAATATTACAAGACAATTGTAAGCGGCCGCCGCAACGGAAGAAAATATGTCAAGATCGGGCATGAGATAGACCATGGCCAGCTTCAGGAGATAAAGGAATTCCCGCTTTTCAACGAAGGGCCGAACAGAGGCGGTATAATCGTCGAGAAACACGATACCAGACAATACCCATACCAGACACTTGCAAGAAGGGTCATCGGATATGTAAAGGACAACAGGACAGAAGGGCAGAACAGGATAGGTGTAGAAGGGAAATACAATTATGTCCTGCATGGGAAGGAAGGTGTTGAATGGCTGAGGATAACAGACGGCAACAGACGCATCCCTGATTTTGACAGCACCTCATTCAAAGCCGAGAACGGGCTGGACATAAGGACCACAATCGACATTGACATACAGGACATCGCGGACAGGGCCCTGAAGAAGAACATCCTCAGCAATGAGAAAATAAGCGAGAACATAGAAGGAGGCTGCGTGATCGTGATGGATGTCGAAACTGGAGCCATACGTGCCATGGTTAATCTGAAGATGAATGAGGACGGCTCTCTCAGCGAGACATACAACTATGCCATAGGCCGGGCAGGAGACCCGGGTTCAGTCTTCAAGCTCACCACCCTTATGACACTGATTGAAGACGGGAAGGTAACTCTTGACACCAAGGTACCTACTTTCCACGGGAAATGGGAATGGAAAGGTGAGAAGCTTCCGACAGACACTTACCTGAGGGACAAGGGCGAATACATTACAGTAGCAGACGGACTGAAGATATCCTCAAACCATGTCTTCCGATATCTCGCATGCACCAATTACGGAGAAAATCTACAGACTGAAAAAACGTTCATAGACAAGCTTTTTGAATATAAGCTTGATGAACAGTTTGACTTTGACCTTGCCGGACTTGCCAAGCCGGTCATCCCTACTCCAGGTTCGGCAAGATGGAGCGGGACCGCGCTGCCGTCCATAGCCATAGGGTACAGCGTACTTGAGACACCTCTGCATATCCTCATGTTCTACAATGCAATTGCAAACAAAGGGATGATGATGAAGCCATACATTGTAGAAGACACAGAGAAAGACGGCATAGTACATAGAAAATTCGGAAAGCAGATCCTCAACGGATCGATCTGCTCGCCGGAGACAGCAGACACCCTCGCCAAAGCCTTGAAGCTGGTAGTTGAAGAAGGTACCGGCAAACGGCTCAAGGGAGCACGGTGCAGTGTGGCCGGCAAGACAGGTACAGCACAGATACCGTTCGTAACCGAGATCGGAGGCAGGCAGAGGACAGTCTACAAAGACAGCCGCGGATACAGGCAGCATCAAGGAACATTCGTGGGATTCTTCCCTGCAGAAGCTCCAAAATACAGTGCCATCGTAGTCGTATACTCGAAATTGTCACCGTATGACTTCTACGGAGGCTCTCTGCCGGCCGCAACATTCAGAGAAATTGTAGACAACATCTACACTCTTTCACCGGCATGGGGAGAAGAAATCCAAGCCGGCGGACAGATACCTCAGATGACGGCATCTTATGTCATCTCCGGAGCCGACAATATAGAAGAGATACCGGATGTGACGGGACTCGGGCTCTCAGACGCAATATGGTCAATAGAAAACTGCGGATACAGATGTGAATACAAAGGTACCGGCCATGTGGTCAGGCAATCACCCGCAGGAGGCACTCATATGAAAAAAGGAAATACAGTAAAGATAATATTGGAATAGTCATGAAACTTGACGAAATAACAAGAGACTGCGGGATATGCTCCAGATCCAAGGACGGCAGCCCTGAGATTACAGCTGTCTGCTGTGACTCAAGGAAAGTCATCCCCGGAGCACTGTTCATTGCAGTCAAAGGATTTGAAAACGACGGACACGATTATATAAATGCAGCTGTCGGCAAGGGCGCCGCAGCTGTAATATACCAGACTCCCGGTGCCGAGGAGACTCAGGCAGAGGGAACCATATTCCTGAGGGCTGAATCATCCCGACATGCCCTTGCTATAGCGGCAGCCAACTTTTTCGGCAATCCTTCTGAGAAGCTGACCCTGGTCGGGATAACAGGCACCAACGGCAAGACAACCACAGTCACCCTGCTGCACCAGCTCTTCACACAGCTCGGATACCATTGCGGACTTCTTTCCACGATAGCAAACTATGTCGGGAACAAACGCTTCGAGGCAATCAACACGACTTCCGACCCGATAACAATCAATTCTCTGCTCGCCCGCATGGTCGACGAAGGCTGCGGATACTGCTTCATGGAGGTCAGTTCAATCGGGATGGAGCAGGAAAGGGTCGCAGGACTGAAGTTCAAAGCCGGCATATTCTCGAACCTCACACATGACCATCTGGATTATCACAAGACTTTCGCCGAATATCTCAGATGCAAGAAGATGTTCTTCGACATGCTGGAACCCGGAGCCTTCGCCATCACCAACATCGATGACAGAAACGGTATGGTGATGGTCCAGAACACAAAAGCCAAGGTCATCACCTATTCTTGCAAAAGCATTGCAGACCATACATGCAGAATCATCGAGGAGAGTTTCGACGGGATGCTGCTCAAGATAGACGGCAAGGAGACATGGTGCAGGCTCATAGGCAGGCACAATGCCTACAACATACTTGCGGCATACACTACAGCAGTGGTACTCGGAGCAGATCCGGACCAGACACTTGTTGCGGCAAGTACACTCAAACCCGCTTCTGGAAGGCTGGAGACCCTGAGGGGACCTCACGACCTTTCAGTAGTAATCGACTATGCGCACACGCCGGACGCAATGGAAAATGTGCTCCAGACTCTACGTGACATAGCTCCTGAAAGGCCTCTTATATGCGTCTTCGGATGCGGTGGAGACAGAGACAGGACCAAGAGACCGGAAATGGCAGAAGTGGCACAGAGACTTGCCGACAGGATCATCGTGACGTCCGACAACAGCCGGACAGAGAAGACATCCGACATCATGGCTGACATCAAGACAGGCTTCGATGCATCTGGTAAGGCAAAATCCCTTTTCATAGAGGACAGGAAGGAGGCAATCCGTACAGCCATCATGACTTCTGCTCCGGGAAGCACGATACTCCTTGCCGGTAAAGGTCATGAGACATACCAGATAATAGGAAAAGAAAAGCACCACTTTGACGAGAAAGAGATTGTGCCGGAGATATTCAATGAAATGACAGAGAGATGATATACCATTTGTTTGAATTCCTCAAGGACTGCGACATACCTGGACAGAGACTTTTCACATACCTGTCCTTCAGGGCCATATTTGCCAGTGCCGCAGCAATTCTGATATCACTGCTGCTCGGAAGGAGAATAATACGCTGGCTGCAGAAGAAACAGATAGGAGAAGAGATACGTGACCTGGGGCTGGAAGGACAGCTCCAGAAAAAGGGCACCCCGACCATGGGAGGTATAATCATAATCCTGTCCATTCTCATATCCGTGCTTCTGTTTGCCGACCTGACCAACATCTATATCATATTGCTTCTGATAACGACTGTATGGCTGGGGCTGCTCGGCTTTGCTGATGACTACATAAAGGTCTTCCGGCACAACAAGGAAGGAATGAGTGAAAAAGGCAAACTGATAGCGCAGATACTCCTCGGCCTCAGCATAGGTCTGACAGTATGCTTCAGCGACCAGATCGTAGTAAGGGAAAAAGCACAGCCGGTAAAGCAGGAAAGCGGAATCACCGCAGACAGCACAGGGACGGTTATCGCTTCGGGATCCGGAGAGGCAGCAGTTGCGGCCTCGGCAGGACAAGGTGTCACGACAGGTCAGGCCGCCTCGGCCGGCCAGGATGTGGTAAAAAGTACAAAGACCACCATACCGTTTGTAAAGAACCATGAATTTGACTACAAATGGCTTTCTCCGTTCAAGGGAGCCCTCGGCTGGTACTGCAAATGGGCGATATACGTGATAATGATCGTATTCGTGATCACGGCCTGCTCTAACGGCACCAACCTCACGGACGGAATGGACGGGCTCGCTACAGGTACATCGGCAATCGTAGGTGTAGTGCTGGGAATATTCGCATATCTGTCAGGTAACATTCTAAACGCAGAATACCTCAACATAATGTATATCCCGGGTACTGGAGAGATAGCGGTATTCATGGCAGCGTTCGTCGGAGCACTGATAGGCTTCCTCTGGTACAATTCATACCCGGCACAGGTATTCATGGGAGATACAGGCAGCCTTGCACTCGGAGGCATAATCGGAGTATGCGCCATCCTCATCAGAAAAGAGCTGCTCCTGCCTATACTCTGCGGGATATTCCTTGTCGAGACACTCTCAGTAATCATACAGAGGTTCTGGTTCAGATATACAAAGAAGAAATACGGTGCGGGACGGAGGATATTCAAGATGACCCCTATCCACCACCATTTCCAGAAGGAAGGTATACCGGCTGCCATAACATGGCCTAAACGGGCGATACCTGAGGCAAAGATAGTTGTCCGCTTCTGGATCATCGGGATCCTGCTTGCGGTATTTACAATAGCACTTCTCAAGATAAGATAACAGGACTTATCAAGGTAAAAAGGACTTACGGAACATCAGCCCGGCTCAGACCGGACAAGAAAAGCAGATTTATCCAGGAGGTTAATATATGTCAAGAATAGCAGTACTCGGAGGCGGCGAAAGCGGAACTGGCGCCGCCATACTAGCAAAGACAAAAGGCTTTGATGTCTTTCTCTCAGACAAGGGGAAGATAGATCAGAAATATGTCGACATGCTCAAGGAATGGGACATCCCGTTCGAAGAGGGGCAGCATACCGAATCACTTATACTGAATGCCGACGAGGTCATCAAAAGTCCGGGCATTCCGACAACGGCACCTATGGTCCAGAAGATCATGGATGCCGGCATACATATCATTTCAGAGATTGAATTCGCCGGCAGATACGACACGGCTAAGAAGATATGCATCACAGGAAGCAACGGCAAGACCACGACCACTTCACTGATATACTATCTGCTCCAGCAGGCCGGTCTGAATGTAGGGCTCGGCGGGAACATCGGCAAGAGCTACGCATACCAGGTCGCTACCGCCAAGCATGACATCTATGTCCTTGAGATCAGCAGCTTTCAGCTTGACAACATGTATGACTTCAAGGCAGACATAGCCATCATCACCAACATTACCCCGGACCATCTCGACAGATACGACCACAAGCTGGAAAACTACGTCAAGGCCAAGTTCCGTATAACAAGGAACATGGACAGCGATGACTGCTTCATTTTCTGCTCGGATGACGAGATAACAGTAAGCCACCTCAACAAGATTGTAATCAAGGCGAAGATGCTGCCGTTCACACAGAAGAAAGAAGTTAGCCAAGGTGCATTCCTGCAGGGGGACAAGATGATGGTCCGCTACGGGGACTCAACATGCGACATGTTCATACAGGAACTTGCCCTCGGCGGGAAGCACAACATATACAACTCGATGGCTGCGGCGATAGCAGGAAAGGTCATGGATATCAACAATGATATCATCCGCTCCAGCCTTTCGTCATTCCAGCCGGTAGAGCACAGGCTGGAGAAAGTGCTCAGCATAGGGGATGTCCTCTACATAAACGATTCGAAAGCGACGAATGTGGATGCTGCATGGTATGCCCTTGAATGCCAGACAAGGCCTGTGGTATGGATCGTAGGCGGCACCGACAAGGGAAACGACTATTCAGTGCTTCTTGACCTGGCAAGGCAGAAGGTCAAGGCCATGATCTGCATGGGGCTGGACAACAGGAAATTCCACGAATCATTCGGCGGCATAGTCCCTGAAATCCACGATGTGACTTCAGCAGAGGATGCAGTGAAGCTCGCGCACAGCATCGCGAAAGCGGGGGATGTAGTACTACTCTCCCCTTGCTGCGCAAGTTTCGACCTCTTCAAGAACTATGAGGACAGGGGCAGGAAATTCAAGGAAGCGGTAAGAAATCTGTAGAAGATATATGCAGATGAAGACAGACTTGACAGAAAAGGACAGGACAAAGGACGGTATCTGGGGTCTTGTGGACCGGATACGCGGAGACAAGGTGGTATGGATGATACTCACCATGCTGATCCTTTTCTCCATAGTGTCCATATTCTCCTCAACCTCGATGCTTGCCACCATGCAGCCAGGGACGAGCAGGATGGATATCTTCATAGACCAGCTGTGGATTGTAATCGCCGGCATCGTCATCATATTCATCTGCTACAAGATCCCGTACATAAAGCTTTTCAGGGTACTGTCACAGTTCGGGTTTGCTCTTTCGGCCATACTCCTGCTGTGCCTGATACTGAATATCAGGGCTGTTGAAGTCAATGGTGCCAGAAGGGCCATCGACCTGGGATTCTTCCAGCTGCATGTATATGAGGTCGTCAAGGTTGCAATGGTACTGTACCTTGCATGGGCGATTCATGCATACAAGTCGGGGGCATTTGTAATCACAAAAAAACTTGCTTCCAGTTTCAGACGGCTTGCCTTCCTTGACACACCGTTCTGGAACCGGATGATCTATATCTTCGCTCCGATTCTTATCGTATGCCTGGGGATAATGGCCGGAAGCGTGTCAAGTACACTTTTCATAGGCGGCATAATGTTCATAACCATCATTGTGGGAGGCATCAGGATAAAGGACATGCTGGGCCCCGCACTGATATGTATAGCTGCAGGTATTGCCGGAGTCGGACTTTATTTCTTGACGGACGGGCAGGTCTTCCCGAGGGTAGGGACAGCCGTCCAGAGGATATTCCTGCATGAAGAGAAGAAAAACCTGATGGACTACACCCCGGGATCACAGGAATTCATGAAAGCCCTTGACCCGATACGTCAGCCTGAAAGTGCAAAAATAGCAATCCATGAAGGAGGACTGCTGGGCAAAGGACCTGGCAACAGCACACAGAAATACACTGTCTCACTGATATTCAGTGACTATATGTACAGCTTCATTGTCGAAGAATACGGCTTCTGGGGAGGAGTATTTATCATCATGCTGTATATCAGCCTCCTTGCCAGAGGGACCATCATAGTCAAATACTGTGACAACGACTATGCTAAGACTGCTGTGGCCGGGCTGACGCTCCTGATTACAGGGCAGGCCCTGATGCACATCTTCATCAACCTGGACATGGGGCTGCTCACAGGACAGACTCTTCCTATGATAAGCCACGGTAAAAGCTCTTTCATCTGCTTCTGTGTGGCTTTCGGAGTGATCCTTTCCATCAGCAAGATGGCCAAGGACAAGATACAGAACGAGACAGACAACGCCACCTCACTCTCTCCGGAGACAGATGACGGTGCAGATGTAGACAGCCGTCTCAGTGACCTTGACGCCTTTGAATCAGGTGAATTCGAAGAAACAGACGAATTCCGAAAGTCAATGGGAAACAAAGAAACAGACAGGCAATAAAAGGAAAAAGAAATGGAAAAATACAGACCTATACGTGCAATAATAAGCGGAGGCGGAACAGGAGGACATATCTTCCCTGCCCTGTCCATCGCAGACAAGCTCAAGGAAGCTTGTCCGGAGACCGAGATACTGTTTGTCGGAGCCGAAGGCAGGATGGAGATGGAGAAGGTTCCGGCCGCAGGCTACCGTATAACAGGGCTTCCGATATCAGGACTGCAGAGAAGACTGACCTTTTCCAACCTTGCTGTACCTTTCAAGCTCATCCGGAGCCTTGCACTGGCAGGGAAGACAATAGATTCATTCAAGCCTGACATAGCCATAGGAGTTGGCGGCTATGCAAGCGCCCCCCTGCTTTGGATGGCGGAGAAAAAAGGCATCCCTACCCTTATACAGGAACAGAACGGTTTCGCTGGCCTCACCAACAAGATACTGGGCAAGAAGGCCGGGAAGATCTGCGTGGCGTACGAAGGCATGGAGAGATTTTTCCCTACAGACAAGATAGTCATCACAGGCAATCCTATAAGAAAAGAGATTCATCCCTATGACGCGGCGACAAGGCAGGAAGCGATGGAATTCTATGGGCTTGATCCTAAGAAAAGGCATATATTCATTGTGGGCGGAAGCCTCGGAAGCGGCACTCTCAACAGGTCTGTGAAGAAGTGGATCTCCGAAGGTAGACCACAGGGCAAAGACATTGAAATACTCTGGCAATGCGGCAGATACTATAAGGCCGATACGGACAGCTTCATGCAGCAGGCATGCGCATCCGACAGCACACTTGCGCAGGAGATAAGATACTTCGACTTCATCAAGAGGATGGATCTTGCATATGCAGCTGCCGACATTGTAGTCTCAAGGTCAGGAGCAAGCTCTGTCTCTGAGCTTTGCGCAGCACATAAGGCTGTGATATTCGTACCGTCGCCGAATGTCGCGGAAGACCATCAGACACATAACGCCATGGCCCTTGTAAGGAAAGACGCAGCCATGATCGTGACTGACGCCCAGGCCCCGGACATCCTTATGGAGACCGCATGCAGCCTGGTCAGAGACAAGGAGAAGACCGCCGCAATGGAAAAGAACATCGCAGCACTTGCAAGACCGGATGCAGCTGAAGCCATAGTAAGGGAAATATATTCGACGATAGACGAACGATAAGGAGGGATAAGACAATGAATTACACAAACATATATTTCATAGGGATAGGCGGTATCGGCATGAGTGCCATAGCAAGATACTGCAAGGCCAAAGGTCACAATGTATCAGGCTATGACCGTACACCGTCAGATCTGACCGCAGAACTTGAGAAAGAAGGCATGGCCGTCCATTACGAGGACCGTCCGGACCTGATACCTCAGGATCCGGATGATACGCTTGTCATATACACCCCTGCCATACCTCACGACCTCAAGGAACTGATGTATGTAGAGGAACACGGATACAAGGTGATCAAGAGATCAAAGGCACTCGGAGAAATAGCCCAGGGACAGAGATGCCTTGCGGTAGCCGGCACGCACGGGAAGACGACAAGCAGCACCCTGCTTGCCCACATATTTACCGAAAGCGGAGAAGGATGCTCGGCGTTTCTGGGAGGAATATCAAAGAACTACGGCACAAATCTGCTCATCAGCGACAACAACGTCATTGTAGCTGAGGCCGATGAGTTCGACCGTTCATTCCTCCAGCTGCATCCCGAGACAGCTGTCATAACAGCTATGGACGCAGATCATCTGGACATCTATTCCGACCTGTCGCATGTAATAGAGGCATTCAAGGCCTTCGCATCACAGGTGACAGGCACCGTAATAGCCAAGCCGGGACTTGACATCACGAAGAAAGACACCAAGGCCGAGATACTGAGATATTCATTCAAGACACCATGCGACTTCTATGCAAGCAATCTGAGCAAGGACGAGACGGGTCACTTCATCTTTGACCTCAACTGGCCAGGAGGAGTCATCCGCTCATGCAGATGCGGAGTACCGGGATGGGTGAATGTAGAAAACAGCATCGCGGCCGCATCGATTGCGCTCACTTACGGGATCGACCCGGAGAAGATAAAGCACGCAATAGGGACATTCTCTGGAGTAAAGAGAAGATTCGACGTCCATGTGAATGTTCCGGGATGCACATACATCGACGACTACGCACATCACCCGAAGGAGATTGCCGCTGCCATAAGTTCCATCAGGGACATTTTCCCGGGCAGGAAGATGACCGCGATATTCCAGCCTCATCTCTACACAAGGACGAGGGACTTCGCAGATGAGTTTGCACAGGCCCTGAGCAATGTCGACAAGCTCATTCTCCTGGACATTTACCCTGCAAGGGAAGAGCCTATCCCTGGGGTGACATCCGAGATCATCTTCAACAAGGTCACTGCACCGGAAAAGATACTTCTCAGGAAGGAAGAACTCATGGAATACATGGAAAAGGAACCGGTCGATGTCCTGGTAACCTTCGGGGCAGGCAACATAGACAGGTTCATAGAACCTCTTACACAGATGCTTGAAGCAAGAATCGGAAAGAAATAGGACAAAGGATTTATGAATAGGATAGCAAGATACATAGCGGCGGCCATCTTCGGTGGACTGACTGTCATGCTCCTGTGCGCGGCCTATACATCGGAGGCGATAAGGAGGGGCAGACAGGTCTGTTCAGGCACAGACATATGCATCAAGGACAGCCTGAAGAACAGGTTTGTCACTTCCGAAGCCATCCTTTCATACATTGTCAGCAACTGCGGCAATCCTGTCGGGAAATCTCTTGACAGCCTCAGCCTCACTGACATAGAGAAAATGGCAGATACACAGAGCGCAGTAAAGAAAAGCGAAGTATATCTGACAAGAGATGGAGTTCTCCACATCGACATAATCCAGAGAGATCCGCTTCTGAGATTCCAGAAAGACAGTATAGGATTCTATGCCGATGAAGAAGGCTACATCTTTCCTCTCCAGCCGGCTTCAGCCGCAAGGGTTCCTGTCATTGACGGCAATATACCGATCAATGCTGACAGCCGGTACAAAGGACGGCCGCAGAGCAGAAAGGAACAGGAATGGACAGACAACATTGTCAATATGGTCAGATACATGAGGGACAGCGGCATCTGGCTTGAGAACACAGCCCAGATACATGTTGACAAGAATGGCGACCTGATACTGGTGCCTCTGCACGGGAAAGAAAAGTTCATTTTCGGACAACCAGTCTCTGTCGAAGAGAAATTCAGGAAAATAGGACTCTATTACACAGGAATACAGCCTGAAAAAGGCGAAGGCTACTATTCGACGGTCGACCTTAAATATGATGGACGTATAATCTGCAGAAAATAAAGATACACGATATGGAAACAAGGCATATAGTCACCATTGACCTGGGAACATCAAAGACAACACTGACCGTTGCTGAAGTCAACGGTGAAAATGTCCAGGTAATATACTTCAGGAAAGTGCCTTCAGAAGGAATCAGATACAGCTATGTATTCAATTCCAGGCAGGTAGCCGACACTGTAAGTGCACTTGTGGCAGAAGCGGAAAAGGATCTCCAGATAAAGATCCGGAGTGCTGTTGTAGGAATGCCGAGGTGGAGCATCACCAAAGAGACGGCCCAGGCGAACTTCGACATTTCTCCTGAAGAATGCATCGATGAAGAAGATGTCAACGCGCTGAAGCAGGACGCACTTGAATCCTACCCTCTTGACGATCCGGAGAATGACGAACTCTACGGAGCTATCGCACAGTCATTTTCAAACGGAGATGAAATCGGGCTCACCGAAGATGACATAATAGGTGTATCAAGCGACAAGCTCTCAGGAGACTTCAACCTTTTCATAGGCAAGAAGAGACGGCTCAGCAGCATAGACGTCGCCTTCAAGAGGACAGGAATCAATGTCGCGATGAAGGTATTCACACCTGAGCCGACAGGCAAGGCCGTCCTCACAAAGGGGGAGATGGACAATGGCGTCGCCCTGATAGACCTTGGCGGCGGAGTCACGACAGTGTCCGTATACTACAGGAATATCCTCAGGCACTATGCCTCCATTCCTTTCGGCGGGAAATCGGTCACAAATGACATAAAGACCGAATGTATGATTCCGGAGGACATGGCGGAAAAGATCAAGACAGGATACGGCGGATGCATGCCCGACAAGCTCCAGACACTGAGCGAAAAGATACTCCAGATAAGGAGCAACTCCGACTCAAATGACATACAGATTCCGGTGAAATACCTGTCTGAAATCATCACGGCAAGGATGAAAGAGATCTTCGAGGCCGTCCTCTATGAGATACAGGCCAGCGGATTTGCAGACAATCTGCGCAGCGGTGCCGTACTCATAGGAGGTGGAGCAAAGCTTCTTAACTGCGGCAACTGGTTCAAGGAGCTCTCTGGATATGATGCCAAGACAGGCATTCCGAGGATGCTCTTCTCCACAGGAGACGACAAGGAGTTCTATGAGTGCGACAATGTTGTCTCGGCAGGACTGCTGCTTGCCGCCAAGAATTCCGGCATAGCGGACTGCTACACCGATGTCCGTGACGCACAGGATGAAAAGACAACCGAAGCAGAAACTGCCGGCCAGAAGGCCCTGGGTGACGGGGAGAACGGGGCGACAGCCGAAGCAAATTACAGGCATGAGACAACCGAAGCAAGCGACACCAGAACCGCAGGCTCAGAAGAAGACAATGGCGGTACAGTATTCGACATGACTCCGGAACAGAAATCAGCCGAAGAGAAAAAAGAAAAGGAAAAGGCACAGAGCCAGAAGAAGCAGACGCAGAAGAAATCCAGGATACATATCTCCGACTGGACCAAAGGCGTAGGCAAGCTTTTCAACGACATCTTCGACGACTTCGGCAAAGAGAGCGTCTGAGGCGCAAAGGCAGACAATGTTTCAACTCAAAATCAACAGCCATGGATACAACAGACTTTATTGAAAATATAAATATAGTACCTAAGGACTGGTCCGAGGACAACTCCATAATCAAGGTGATCGGAGTCGGAGGAGGAGGATGCAACGCCGTGTCATACATGTTCAGACAGAACATCAGCGGCTGCAGTTTCATCGTGTGCAACACCGACGCACAGGCGCTGAAAAAAAGCCCGGTGCCGTTCAAGGTACAGCTCGGGGCAGGACTCGGAGCAGGATGTGACCCTATCAAAGGACGCAATGCCGCCATTGAGGCGCAGGATGAAATCGCACGCAAGGTCCTGGACAACAACACCCAGATGCTCTTCATAACAGCAGGTATGGGAGGTGGCACCGGTACAGGAGCCGCTCCTGTCATAGCCGAGATGGCGAAGAAGAGGAATATCCTTACTGTCGCCATAGTCACCCTTCCGTTCAAGAACGAAGGCAACGAATCGCTCTCGAAAGCCATAGACGGCATACACGAACTTGAGAAAAGCGTCGACAGCCTTCTGATAATCAACAACGAAAAGCTCTACCAGTATTATGGGGACCTTCTCGTCCAGGATGCCTTTCCTAAAGCCGACGAGATACTTGCCACAGCAGTAAGGGGAATAATCGAGATAATCCAGAAACCGGGATACATCAATGTCGACTTCGCTGATGTCAAGACAATGATGAAAAACAGCGGCATGGCTCTGATGGGATGCGGCACAGGCACCGGAGAGCACAGGATCGAGGACGCGATAAGCCAGGCCCTGGAATCCCCTCTCCTGAACGACTTCGACCTCAAGTCTGCAAAGAATGTCCTGATTAACATCACCATAGGAAAGAACGAGAAAGGACTCTCGATGAAAGGTCTTGACGAGATCAACAACAAGATAAAGGAATATACCGGCAACGCCAACAACTTCAAGAGAGGAATAATCTTCGACGAAGACCCTGAAATCGGCGACAGGATCAACATCACGGCCATAGCCACAGGCTTCAAGATGAGCCAGCTGAGCAATATCACCGATGTAAGCCTAGGCAACCTTATTGTCATCGACAACACATACGATGGCAAGCGTGTGATAAAGGATGAGATGGAGCTCTCAGAAGCCACGGCAAGGAAGGTCGGACCTACCAATGCCTCGAACATAAGGAAATTCGACTTCTCCAAACGTGAGAAACCTGTCCTTCTCGTCAGCCCCCAGCAGAACATAAGTGTCCTTGAAGAAGAGTCTGCAAGGGCAAGGGCAATAAGGAAGATGTCCGAAAGTGCCGACACACAGGACAGTCATTGATTTTTCCACAGTTGTGAGTATCTTTGCACCGCGGAGCCGCAAAGGATGCGGTCTCCGCGGATTCAATTTAATGCGCCAGGAAGGCGGACTGAGATATTTAATACGCCGGCAAGGCTGATGAAGACATGGAAAGGAGAACAAGAGTAAGATTTGCACCGTCACCTACAGGCCCGCTCCACATGGGAGGGGTCAGGACGGCTCTTTACAACTACCTCTACGCAAAACAGCACGGAGGGGATTTCATAATCAGGATCGAGGACACTGACTCCCACAGGTTTGTCCCGGGAGCTGAGAAATACATTATCGAAGCCCTCAACTGGTGCGGGATAATCCCGGACGAAGGAGTCGATGCCGACGGAAACGTTGTCGAGACACCTTCCGAAAGGCATCCTCATGCTCCGTACAGACAGTCGCAGAGACGCAGCATCTACAGGAAATATGCAGAAGAGCTGGTAGAGAAAGGCTTTGCATACTATGCCTTCGACACAGCAGAGGAGCTTTCGGCCAAGAGGACTGAGATGGAAGCAGAAGGCAAGACCTTCATCTACAACCATATCACAAGGAAATCCCTAAGGAATTCGATTTCCATGCCTGAAAGCGAGTGGAGACCTCTCCTTGAAACCCACCAGGACTGGACCATCCGTTTCAAGATGCCTGAAGACCGGATCGTCAAGATGGACGACCTTATAAGGGGCCATATCGAGGTCAACACCGATACCCTGGACGACAAGGTACTGTGGAAACGTGCCGATGAGCTTCCTACCTACCATCTTGCCAACATAGTCGATGACCATCTGATGGAAATCACTGAAGTCATCAGAGGTGAAGAGTGGCTTCCGTCACTTCCTCTGCACTATCTTCTTTATGAAGCCTTCGGATGGCAGGACACCCAGCCTAGATTCGCTCATCTGTCCCTGCTTCTGAAGCCGGACGGCAAAGGAAAGCTCAGCAAGAGGGATGGAGACAGGCTCGGATTCCCGGTATTTCCTCTCAAGTGGACAAATGCCGAAGGAGAAGTCTCCAGAGGTTACCGCGAAGACGGGTATTTCCCTGAAGCCTTCGTAAACATGCTTGCCATGCTGGGATGGAACCCGGGCGATGACCGCGAGATCTTCTCGATGGACGAGCTCATAGAGGCTTTCTCCCTGGAAAGAGTCATAAAGTCAGGAGCAAGGTTCAATCCGGACAAGGCGAAATGGTACAACAAGGAATACCTCCGCATGAAGGACGATGATGAGCTCACAAAGCTTTTCATCCCGGTGCTCGAAAGCCACGGCATGAAGGTAGTAGAATGCCCGAAATGCGCAATAACCGCCGGAGCGGAGCTCACTTCTCAGGGAGCGGACTTCACAAACCATATCTTCACATACGGATATGTCAAGGAGATCGTATCCCTAATCAAAGAAAGAGCGACATTCGTCGCTGACTTCTGGGATATAGCATCTTATCTCTTCAAGGCCCCGGAGACATATGTTGAAAAGGACGCAGCAAAATTCTGGAAAGAAGAGAACTATACCCTTGCATTCAAGGTAGCTGAATTCATAGAGAACTTCTCTGCAGGCAACGTCACCGGTCCTGAATTCACCAAGGCCCAGATAGAAGGTCCTCTTGAGGAGTACATACGCAGCAACGGCTGGCCGATGGGCAAGGTGATGAACTGCCTGAGGCTTGCCCTTGTCGGAGCATCCAGCGGACTGGGGATAGCAGACATCGTATCTCTGATCGGGAAAGATGAGCTGGCCAAGAGAATGGAACATATCAGGAAAACACTCGGGAAATGAAACCGGACAACAGGATCTCATGGATAGAGATGGCCTATCTTATCATAGCAATGCTTGCCATAGGTACGGCCTCGATCTATGTCACACATATCACAGACGGCGGGGCTGACCATTTCGACTGGTTCATGGTCATCGTACTGACGCTGATAGGTGTATCCAATGCCGTCCAGTTCTTCTATGCAAGGAAGAAAAGAGGAAACAGGAAATAAATCAAAGGAGGAAACAATGAAAATAGGCTTTTGCAGCGACCATGCAGGCTTCGCATACAAGACAAGGCTCATAGAAGCCCTTAAGGGAAAAGGATATGAGACTGTGGACTTCGGCACGGATTCCACAGCAAGCATGGACTATCCGGATGTAGCCCACCCTCTCGCTGAAGCTGTGGAGAACGGCACCGTAGACTGCGGCATAGCGATGTGCGGTACAGGCAACGGCATGGCCATGACACTCAACAAGCATCAGGGTGTAAGGGCCGGACTTGCGTGGAACAGGGAGATAGGAGAGCTCGTGAAGCAGCACAACAATGCCAACGTGCTTGTGATGCCGGCACGCTTCATCGCCTTTGAAGAAGTCCTTGTCATCACAGACGCATGGCTCAACACGCCATTTGAAGGAGGAAGGCATCTCAAACGCATCGAGAAGATCCCTGTGAAGAAATAAAGCCCCTATAAGGGAATAAAGGCCGGGCACAGGGCAGCCGGCCGGCCAAGGAAAAAACACAAGGAAAGAACATAAAAAACGTTCAGACAGGCACATAGACATGCTCGTCGCAGACAGGACATTCATAGAGACATCGTTGCAGAGGACAGGCACTGATACGGCCTGTCCCCTGCTGTCTGATGACATAGCTGACTATCCGGACGGGATAATCGTTCCGGTGGACAAGCCGTACCGGTGGACCTCAGCCGATGTCGTCAGGAAGATAAAATTTGCGGCTGTCAGGCATTTCAGGAAAAAGAACCTGAAGGTAGGCCATGCAGGCACACTGGATCCTCTTGCTACAGGAGTACTTCTGGTATGCATAGGGAACGCCACAAAGAAAGCGGAGGAGCTTCAGCGGCACGACAAGGAGTACATCGCAGGCATAACCTTCGGTGCCACGACTCCGTCCTACGACCTTGAGAAAGAAATTGACAGGATGTTTCCTCACGGGCATATCACAGAAGAGCTCGTCAGGAAAATCCTTCCTGACTTCATCGGCGAGCAGGACCAGATAGCTCCTCTCTTCTCAGCGAAATCAGTGGATGGTGTAAGAGCCTACGAGATGGCCCGCAAGCTGTACAGGCAGCAAGGCGGCACCGCATTGATCGACTCAGCAGCCGCAGAACTCATACGCACTGCCAGAATCCGGATAGACGAGATCGAGCTCATGGAGTTCCGTCCGGGCAACGGGGAGCTGTCATCCGGACAGACGGAAGCATCTGCCTCGGCAGAATCATCCGTAGAGGAGGGAGTGCCCGAAAAATCTGCGGAAACAACACTGGAACCGGCAGCAGATGAGGATCCGGCAGCAGATGAAAGTCAGGAGACTGCTGAAAAATCCAAACGTCAGGACAGGAATCTCAGGATAAATGTCACGGACAATTCTCATCTAGGCCTGCCTGAAGCACTGATACGCATAAGCTGCAGCAAAGGGACCTATATCCGCGCCTTTGCAAGGGATCTTGGAGAAGCCCTGCAGAGCGGAGCCCACCTCAGCTCACTCCAGCGCAGCCGCAGCGGAGAGTTCAAGGTTGAAGATGCACTGGACATGGCTTCAGCAGTGCGTCTCTTCATCTAGACGATCCAATGGAAAAGACACACGATTATTCCTACAGACATATCTGGAAAGTAGCCTTTCCTATCCTTGTCAGCCTCATCATGGAACAACTCCTGGGGATGACTGATACTGCATTTCTCGGAAGAGTCGGAGAAATCGAGCTCGCGGCATCGGCCATCGCCGGAGTCTATTGCCTTGCCATCTTCGTCAGCGGCCTGGGATTCGGCATCGGTGCGCAGATCATCATCGCCAGACGCAACGGTGAAGGCAACTACACCGAGACAGGAAACATATTCTGGCATGGTGTGTATTTTCTCTCCGGACTGGCGATAGCCGTCATAATCTTGTCGGAACTCTTTTCCCCATGGATCCTGGGGAAGCTTATAAATTCCGATGCAATAGCACATGCTGCAATGGAATATGTACGATGGAGACTGGTGGGATTCATCTTCGCCTTCATCACAGTGATGTTCCGTTCCTTCTACATCGGCACGACACAGACCCGCACACTTACGCTCAACTCGATCGTAATGGTGCTTTCAAACGTATTCTTCAACTGGGTCCTTGTCTTCGGGAAATTCGGTTTTCCGCAGCTCGGCATCACCGGGAGCGCCATCGGTACAGCTCTTGCCGAACTCGTATCCCTCATATTCTTCATTGTCTACACAATGACAAAGACGGACTGCCGGAAATACGGACTTGACCGAAGGATTGTCTTCAGATGGAAGAAACTCAAAGACATACTTTCAATCTCCGTATGGACTATGGTCCAGAATTTCTTTTCAGTGTCCACATGGTTCATATTCTTCCTGTTCATCGAGCACCTCGGTGAAAGGTCCCTTGCAATATCGAATCTGATACGAAGCATATCTGGAATCCTGTGGGTCTTTGTAGCAGCTTTCGGCTCAACATGCAGTTCGCTTGTGAGCAATCTCATAGGAGAAGGGCATCAGGATTCTGTGCTCAGGCTTATAGGCAAGATAATCAGGATAGCCTATGTCCCTGTCATCCTGCTGGCCGTCATCATAGCTATCTTCCCTAAGGCTGCCATAGGCATCTACACTGATATGCCGGATCTTGCAGCAGCCTCGGTCCGCTCGCTTTATGTACTTTGCTTTTCATATCTGTTCACCTGCCCGGCCCTGATATGTTTCAATGCCATATCCGGCACAGGTAACACACGCACAGCCTTCGGTCTGGAGTTGACAGTGCTTTTAATCTACATCATATTCTGCCTCACGGTAATCATGCACCTGAAGGCAGATGTCGCAATATGCTGGCTGTCAGAAGTCGTCTACGGATTCTCGATGCTCCTTATCAGCGGGTATTACCTCAGGAGCGGAAAATGGAAAGGGACAGCCGTCTAGCTCCTGGCCGAGGCTGTCCCATAGAAATCTTTCAATCTTATAGAACGGCTTCCTTATACCGGAATCTTCCTGTTTACATTGCGGTAGCCTGACGAAGCATAGAAAAGAAGGTAGGTCAGGCACAGGATCACAAACCAGAATGAAGGTATATATCCGATCAGGTCGGCTATAGCGCCCTGGATCGCAGGCATTATACCTCCGCCGCAGACCATGAACATGAAGAACCCCGTGGCCGAAGAAGTATACTTGCCAAGCCCTTCTACTGCAAGGTTGAATATATTTCCCCACATCACAGATGTGAAGAACCCTGTCATTATCAGGAAGACCGCATTTATAGGAATATCGGTGAATATCCTCTCTCCGAATGATACGAGAAGGTCGGAAGGAGTAAATATCGCCATGATGACAAGGATCATCGTACCGAATGTCGCGAATGAAAGCATGTCATGGCTTGCGAACCTGCTTCCGAAATATCCTCCTACAAGTCTTCCTATGAACATGAAGAACCAGAAAAGACTGACTATCACTCCTGCCTTGCCAGGCATAAGTCCGATCTCATGTGTAAGATAAAGATTGGTAGTATTGGCAATGCCTATCTCGACACCCATATACACAAAGATTGCAATCGCCCCAAGCACAAAGTGCCGGAATGAGAAACAGCTGTACACTCCGTCCTTATGCGGGACTGAAAGCATCTCCTCATCAAGCTCCGGCTCAGGGATATGGGTAAAGATAATCACAATGAATGCCAGCACAAAGACACCGAGAGCTATGAAGAATGCCGGATTGGCGTCTGAAATCGAATGGCTTGCATGCTGGCCGGTAAGCCAGCCGATGAAAAACGGGACAAAGGTGGCAGCCAGTGAATTCAGCGAGTTTCCGTACTGGATCAGCTGATTTCCTTTCTTTCCTCCCTGGCCTATGGAGTTGAGCATAGGATTGACCACCGCATTGAGCATACAGGCGGCAAAGCCGGAAATGAATGCGCCCAGCAGATAGACCCAGAAATTTGCGAGAAGACCTGATAGCCAGAAGATACCGACTCCGGTGATTCCCACAGCTACTGCTACAAGTGCAGAGACCTTATAGCCATGCTTCCTCAGTATGTATCCGGCGGGGAGGCCCATGCAGGCATAGGCAAGGAAATTTATGAGATTGCCGAGCTGAGAGACAGCGTTGGAAAATCCGAACTGGAACTTTACGATTATTCCCAGAGGGTTGTGGAGACCTGTAATGAAAGCAATCATGAAGAACAGGGCAAACATGATCACTATCGCAGGCAAATAACTCTTTTTGGTCATGTCGAGAGGTTTTAGCATTATATGATTTCTGGAAAAATTTATTAAAGTTAAAAATTTTTGATATAAAGTACAGCCAACGGCAAATAAATTTAGGCGGATGGTCCGGCAAAAGCCAGTCATCCGCCTGAAAATCCATTCAATTCATTGAAAACCGAGAATCTGTTGCTACAGTTCCCATGCAAGAGCAGACGCTCCGAGAATAGCGGCATCCGATTCTTTCAGCTGTGAAAAGACTATCTTTATCTTGTTTTTCCAGAGAGGGAGCAGATTTGCATTCATCGAATTCATTATAGGCTCATAAAGATATTCCTTTGCACGGGCAAGGCCTCCGAAAAGTACGATAGCCTCAGGTGCGCTGAATGCGACGAAATCAGCAAATGACTGCCCGAGTATCTTGCCTGTGAATTCAAATATCTTGAGAGCAAGCTTGTCTCCTTCCTTTGCTGCTTCATATACATCCTTGGAAGATATGCTGTCAAGGCTTCTCAGGACAGAAGGCTCATCTGTCAGATCAAGCCATTCACGTGCTGTACGGGCAACACCGGTAGCAGAGCAGTAAGTTTCAAGACATCCGGTCTTGCCGCAGTTGCAGATACGGCCGTTGTTGCGGACTGCACAGGTATGTCCGAGCTCACCTGCGAAGCCGTCATGCCCATACACGACTTCACCGTTGATGACGATACCGCTTCCGACGCCCGTACCAAGAGTGATCATGATGAAATTCTTCATGCCTCTTGCAGCACCATAGGTCATCTCGCCTACAGCTGCCGCATTGGCATCATTTGTCAGGGCAACCTTCAGACCGCCCGACTTCTGAGAAAGAAGTTCAGCGAAAGGGATCGTCTTGGAACCGCCCCAGACCAGATTCACGGCATTTTCTATATTTCCTGTGTAATAGTTTCCGTTCGGAGCACCGACTCCTATTCCCCTTATCTTCCCTTCTGAATCTGATTCCCTTATTATTTTCTCAAGGGCCGCGGCAAGTTCATCTATATAGAGATTGACATCATCATATGTGTCAGTCCTTATGACAGTCTGGGAGAGTACCTGGCCACGTGTATCCACGATACCAAGCTTGGTCGTCTGCCCTCCGACATCAATGCCGACGACGTACGGCTTCTCTACTGTATTCATCATTTCCATATTTTCCTATTATTGATTAATGTTTATACCAGATCATTTCCTCTGTCATCTGCCAATTCCTCTGATGAAGCGGCTGTATTGTCAGCAGAATTCGGTTTTGAAAGGAAGAGAGCAAATATGAGAATGTATGCAAGTGCCGCAACAAGCACCCAGTAGCTGTCGATGAAACCGAATCTGTCAGCTACAGCTCCCTGAAGTACAGGAAGGACACCGCCGCCGCAGACCATCACCATGAAAAGTCCTGATGCGATGGAGGTATATTTTCCCAGACCTTCCACAGAAAGATTGAATATAGCGCCCCACATCACTGATGTACAAAGACCGCAGAGGACAAAGAATACCACTCCGAGAGGAATATCAACAAGGCTGAATGAAAGATCAGAGCTGATTGCCGGGAACTTGACGAATGTCTCCGGAAGGAACATTCCTACGAGAATGAAGATAATAGCCAAGGCACTGACAAATGTCATCATCACCTTGCTGGATACCTTTGCTCCTATAGCACCACCGAGAAGACGACCTATGAGCATAAGCAGCCAGTACATTCCTACTACTGTACCTGCGACACCGGCTGATATCCCGACTTCTGATGAAGTCATGTAAAGATTTGCAATGTTAGGGATACCGACCTCAATGCCCACATAAAGGAAAATTGCGATTACGCCGAATACAAGATTCTTGTGGGACAGAGCCTTCGATACACTTTCCATAGTCTTTTCCTCAGGCTGAGGATTTTTCCTTGCAGCTTCAAGCTCAGGCTCAGGGATATCTGAGAAAATGATTATGACAAATGCCAGGGCGAAGACACCCATTGCGATGAAAAGCGCAGGATCGGCATCGCTGATAGCAGTATCAGCAGTGACTTCACCGATAAGGTAGCCCACGAGGACAGGTACGATTGTCGCAGAAAGTGAGTTGAGAGAACCTCCGAACTGGATCAGCTGGTTTCCCTTGTTTCCGCCGCCGCCGAGAGTATTAAGCATAGGATTCACTACGGTATTGAGCATACACATAGAG
>JADIMK010000077.1 GCA_017694785.1 Candidatus Cryptobacteroides intestinigallinarum | reverse complement strand
ATAAAAAATGTTGAAAAAGTCGGATTATCATGAAAGAAAAACCGGAGAAACAAGTTGAAATCATAGATGTCGGGGATCTGATTGATGTAGGGAAGTCACACTCAATCAAGAATTTCTATATCTCAAGCCAGTCGTTGAAGTATAAGTTCTTCAGAGAAGGATTTACATTTGTTTTTAACGGTTTTTCCGTGGGGCTCTGCCTTGCCGGCCATTGCCGGATGAGGATAAGCGGGAGGAATTATGATATCGTGGCAGGCTCCCTGATGATACTTTCCCCGAACCAGCTGACTGAGATTGTCTCTGTGTCTGAAGATTTTCAGCAGCGGTCCATCATAGTATCCCTGGATGTGATACTTGAGTTCCCGAGTCCGGTCGACCTCAACATCATGAATTCAGCTCTGAAGTATCCTGTAATTCCGCTTCAGGACCATAAGGCAGAACATCTCTCTGAGTACTATGATTTCCTGGAGAAACAATATGAAGAGACGGAGAATTCCTACAGGGAGGAGATTTCAAAGACTCTGCTTTATGCCCTGATGCTTGAGATATGCGACATCTTCCGTTCGGTCTCAGGGGAAATTGGGGAGGTGGCTCGGCCGAAGCCGGAGAAGCTTACTGATGATTTTCTGCTTCTGCTGACTAAGTATTACAGGACTGAGCATGAAGTAGCTTTCTATGCCGACAGGCTGAACCGTACACCGAAATATCTCTCAAGTGCCATCAAGCGTCTGAGCGGACGGTCTGTCTCCGACTGGATCAGTTCCACACTTATAAGCGAGATCAAGCTCCTTCTCAAGGTCACTGACAAGACAGTGCTTGAGATATCGGAAGATCTCAATTTTTCAAGTCCTTCAGTCTTCGTACAGTTTTTCAGGCGCAATACCGGGATAACTCCGCTCCAGTACCGCAAGCAGCAGTAATCCTATGATAAGCAAAAAAAGGACAGCTTCGTCTGAAGCTGTCCCCTTGTGCGGGCGAAGGGACTCGAACCCATACGCCTCACGGCACCAGATCCTAAGTCTGGCTTGGCTACCAATTACAACACGCCCGCGTCAATCTTAATTGACAGATTGCAAAGATATGCATTAATATCTTACCTTACAAATATATCTGCCGGCATCTTGCTGCGGTCCGTCAGATCCTGATTTCCGGTGAAGAGATTTTCCTGAACCTGGCACAGCACCAGTTGTCCATCGAGTCGCTGCCTTCCGGCTCCAGGCCGTTTGCCTTCGCAACACCCTGTATCATAGGAAGGTCTTCTGTGTAGAAGCCGCTTACAAAGAGCAGACCGTCCTTGCGGAGGGATCTGGAGTAGGTCGGGATATCCTGGATGAGGATGTTGCGGTTGATGTTGGCAAGCAGGATGTCATATTTGCCCATCTGCAGGAGTGAGGCGTCTCCGCAGTAGGTCTCGACTTTCCTTGAGACCCTGTTGAGCCGTGCATTGTCAAATGCAGATACGGCTGCTACGGCATCAATGTCTATCCCATAGACATGTTCTGCCCCCATCTTTGCTGCCAATATCGCCAGGATGGCTGTCCCGCATCCCATATCCATCACGACCTTGCCTTTCACAGCCGCTTCATTCTGCATCAGGGCTCTGCACATCATGTACGTCGTCTGGTGATGTCCGGTGCCGAAGGCCATCTTCGGGTCTATCGTGATATTGAAGCGGGTCTTCTTCAGTCCTTTGTGGAACGATGCCTTTATTGTGCATTTCCCGTCGACTACGATAGGGGAGAAGTTGCTTTCCCAGAGCGCATTCCAGTTCGTGGCCGGAATCATTGCTGCCGAGAAGTCGGTTACCCTGAAAGAGTCTTCTTCGAGTCCGCTGAGTGCAAGCTTCAGCATCTGGGCACTGTACTGGTCCTTAGGTATGTAGCATTTGAGGAAAGGATCCTCTGTGACAAACGATTCAAAAGGGAGATCTTCAAGCTCCGCGATCAGTATTTCTGCATTCTCATCGCTGTAAGGCTCGATCCTGATCGATACTTCAATGTATTCCTGGCTGTTCATGGTTCGGTTTTTTATCTGTATTTGCCTGGCGTCCGCTGCAGATGCGATTGCAGTGAGCTTATAAATTGACGCGCAACTGACAAATATAGTGAATTATTCGTTTTTACCTCGGCTGGCTGGCATTGCTGTGGTTCCGGAATCTTTCATGCTGATGAAAAATATTTCAGTATATTGTTTGTTTTGGTTTGATTATTTCATAAATTAGCAAAATACTGCTATAAACTTTAATCAATAACCGATAAAAACAAATCAATATGGAACTTCCTTTTGCCGAGTCCTACAGGATCAAGATGGTGGAGAATATCAGGAAATCCACACGTCAGGAAAGAGAAAAATGGATTGCTGAAGCAAAGTACAATCTCTTCAACCTCAGAAGTGAATATGTCTATATCGACATGCTGACAGACTCCGGTACCGGTGCGATGAGTGACCGGCAGTGGGCTGCGATGATGGAAGGAGATGAAAGCTATGCCGGAGCTTCTTCATTCTACAGGCTGAAGGATTCGGTGACAGATATCACGGGACTGAAGTATATCCTTCCTGTACATCAGGGCCGTGCTGCTGAGAACGTCCTCTTTTCTGCCATAGTCAAGCCGGGGGACTATCTCCCTGGAAATTCTCATTTTGACACGACAAAAGGCCATATAGAGTACCGTAAGGCCCATGCGGTCGACTGTACCATTGATGAAGCTTCAGATACGGAGCTTGAAATCCCGTTCAAGGGCAATATGGACCTTGGAAAGCTGGAGGATGTCCTTAAGGCTCATCCTGCAGAAAAGATTCCTGCTGTGGTGCTTACGATCACCAACAATACCGCCGGAGGACAGCCTGTTTCGATGGCCAATATAAGAGGTGTCTCAGAGCTTTGCCGCAGATATGGGGTGAAGCTGCTGATAGATTCCGCCCGTTTCGCAGAGAACGCATATTTCATCAAGACAAGGGAAGCCGGGTATGCCGACAAGAGCATAAAGGAGATTGCACGGGAAATATATTCCTATGCGGACTACATGACCATGTCGGCGAAGAAGGACGGTATCGTCAACATCGGAGGCTTCCTTGCCTTCAGAGATGAAAAGGATATGCAGAAGTGCCAGATGTTCAGCATAATGTATGAAGGTTTCCTTACATATGGCGGTATGGCCGGACGAGATATGAATGCCCTTGCCCAGGGCCTGCAGGAGAGCATGGACTTCGATTATCTCTCTACTCGCATAGGTCAGGTGGCCTATCTCGCTTCAAGGTTGGATGAGTACGGGGTACCTTATCAGCGTCCAGCCGGCGGGCATGCAATCTTCCTTGATGCGAAGAAGATCCTCAGCAAGGTGCCGAAGGAGCAGTTCCAGGCCCAGACTCTTGCCATAGAGCTTTATCTGGAAGGCGGTATCCGGGGAGTCGAGATCGGAGCCTTGCTTGCCGACCGTGATCCTGAGACACATGAGAACCGTTATCCTCGTCTTGAACTTCTGCGCCTTGCAGTTGCCCGCAGGGTATATACCAACAACCACATGGATTATGTGGCTGCAGCTCTTAAGAATGTCTATGACCGCAGGGACAGTATGGTCTCAGGATACCGTATAACGAAGGAATTGCCTATCATGAGGCACTTTACGGTAGAGCTGGAGAAGATCTGATCATCGTATGCTACGGATCGGGCCGCAGGTTGTCCGGCGGACAGGCCGCAGGCTTGTCAAAAGATAAGTTCCAGGAAAGGGCCCGCTATTCCATGCGGGCCTTTTCGTCTGTTGAAAGGGAGTCAAGCTGCTGGTCTACGGCCTGTGTGTAGCCGATCTTCTGCTTGTAGTCGTCAATCACCTTGGATTGTTCGTTTTCCATGATGGCCTTGTCGACACCTTGCTGGAAGATATTGCTGATCGATTCCCTCAGGTTGATCCTGGCCTTGTCGATGACTCCTGAGAATACCGGTACGTCAGTACTCTTGTATTTTGCTTTTCCTATCCGGAACTTGAAATCGTCGAAATTGCCGGACAGATCTATCCCGACCCTGAAAGGAAGAGGGGAGTCTATCACGGACACATGGTATTTGAAGCTTGTGTCAAGATTCTGCACGCCGCTCATAGCCAATGTATAACGGTCGACCTTGAGGACAAACGGGAACACTTCAAGCCGGTTGTCGTGAATGAGTCCTTCGACAGACATGTGGTCGATATGGCCTCCTGTCCTGTCCTTGAACTTCAGCTTCTTCGCTATCTCGGAGAATGCTGTGCTTTCTGAAAGTGCAAGGTCATCTCCCTTGATGCGGATTACGCCATTGATCGTAGGCATTTCTATGTTCATGGATGTGTCAATCGCTGCGGTAGCCGATACTGTGCAGTTAAGCTTTCCTTTGAAGGACTTGAGCATAGGCATTACTGAATCAACAGCAGGCATCATTTCTATTACTTTCTCGGCCGTAATGTCCTCAAGTGCAAGGTCAAATCCGGTCCTGAGGTCCTGCTTGGTCCTGGTGGAATAGAAGCCTTCGAATTCTATGTTGCCTATATCAGATGTCGCGATTGTATTTGTGAGCTGGACACATCTTTCCTTGACGGCTATATCTGTTTCCATCCTGTTGATCTTGAGGTTGGAATAAGTGACATTGCCGGCCCGCACGGTCAGGTCTGCCACTATGTTTGCCGGTACGACTATCAGAGGTGATGCTGCCGGCTGGACATTGGCCAGGGTATCAGTCGCGACCATATCGATATATTCATCGTCATCAATGTCAAGTGTCGCTGCCGATATGTCTTTAGGGACAAATGCCGAGCCGATTGTATAGGCTCCCAGTAATTCGTTGATGTTCAGACTGTCTGACATGACTGCCAGGTCGAGCTTTATGAATCCTCTTCCTAGGAGCGCACGCCTTAGCCCTGTCAGGCTGCCCGATGCGGACAGGTCTGACCTCCCGCTTCTGAGATTGAAGCTGTCGAAGCGTATCTCATTGTTGGTGAATGAACCCTTGACATCGGAGAGGGTGTTGCGCAGCGGAAAATAAGGACTTACAAGGGCTGCTTTTGAAAGGGTCAGCGAGCCTTCTGCATCCCATTCCCTGAAATATTTTGCCATGGTATCCCCGAGCTTCAGGTTCAGGTCCTGTTTCATGAAGTCCTTTTCGCTGAGCCAGTCAGGGAGCGGCCTCGCTCCACGCATTTTTCTGAGGTGCCTGAAAAGCGAATCTCTCGGTATGTCCGGATATTGCCGGGCCAGAGAGTCAACGAAAGCCTTTGCCCGATGACGTCTTTCTATGGAATTCATCGCAGCCGTGGCATTTATATCTATCCCTCTTGCAGCAATGCGGTTGATCGGCCCTCTCGCGAAGATGCCCCCGTTGGAGCTTGTGAGGGTCAGTACCGGAATCTGAGGGTTGTCTTTCTTCGGTGAGATCTTGAATATGCTGCTAGACTTCGATACCGCGACAAATGAAGTATCGGATCCGACAAGCGAAAGGAATCCTATGTCGAGCTTGCCTCCGAACGGATAGAATCTGGATGAGTCTTTCTTGTCGAGTATGGCCGCCGAATTCTGCGCCTTCAGCGATAGGTTTTTCCCTACAAGCCTCATCCTGTCCTTATATGATATGAAGGTGCTGTCTATTGATGCCGTCATTGCCAGCATCCTTTCACCCTGTCTTACACTGGTGTCCCGTGTGTTGCCTACGGCACCGAGCCAGATGTCGAGGCTGTCGGCAAAAAGCCTTACCGTATCTTTTGATGAGATTACTTCCAGGCCGGAACTCTGGACCTTGCCTGTGACATCGGCCTCAGCAAACCTGTAGGCGTCGAGCTGTGACATCAGCATCTGTCCCTTTACCTGTGCCTTCAGTCCTCCGGACAGGGACAGCCCGCTTTCTTTCCTGAGGAAGCGGGACAGCGTGTCGAGGCTTATGTCTGCACCGGCATCTACAGTAAACAACGGGTCATCTCCCATGATATCCGAGGCAGATCCGGACAATGCTATACGTAATGCTTTACCTATGACATGGAAATCATTTAGTGCCAGATCTATCTCCCCGTTGCCAGATCCGGCGGCACTGGCATCCAATGCTATCCTGTGGCTTATGCTGAAAGCCTTGTTGCTTATTTCGGCTTCAGGTATGGTGAGGCTTGCAGAGAACGCGGGCATTTCTCCGTTTTCAGGATCATAGAATCCGTCGAACGATGCTGAAAGACTGACGCTGGCATCTGTGTCGATGTCCTTCGCTGCCTTCAGTATATTTTCTCTGAAGTATCCCATCACGTCGTGCATCCTGCAGTTGTCTATAGAGGCTTTGCCATTGATGTATAGCCGGTTGCCGTATTGTACGGTGCCGTTTGCCTTGAACGGGACATCTGCTATCCGTGCCTCCAGGTCATTTATCTGTGCAGTGAAGAGTGTGTCTTCCGGGAATGATACTTCGGCTTTGATTTCTATCGGTATGCGCATCCTTCCGTATGACCTGGTAGCCATGAATGTGGTTGCAGAGATATTCATGTCAACTGTCTCGTTGCGGGCGCGGATGCCTAGATTGTCGAGTTTCAGGGCAAGCGTATCGGAAGGCAGTCTGCCTGCAACGAACATGCTGTCTATCCGGAACGCTATCCTGTTCCTGAGGCTCCCTTTTGATGAGAGTCTTCCGTTGAATCTCATGCGCTTGAGGCTCAGAAGCGCATAAACGGTATCTTCCGGTGAGGAATACACTATCCTCGGATTGTCTTTCATGATGATCCTTCCGAGCTGGATCTTAGGTATTGAGGCGCCTGACGTGTCGGCGTCTTCTGTTTCTGCGGTATCACCGCTCCCTTTGAATATCTGCCAGTTGGCCTCTCCTCCCGGGTAGTTCTTCGCAAATATCCTCGGTTTTTCAAGAAGAAGTCCCGGTATCCTGATGGTGCCGAATGTCAGTGCGGCGGCATCAAGCGAGACATACAGGGCCTTGAACGAAGCGAGCGTATCAGCTGTCTCACCTCTTCCTTGCCTTGAGTAGAAATCATCCTGTTCAGCCTTGAATTTTCCGGAAGGATATGTTACAGATACATCAGAGAATCCGATGTTCAGGTAAGGGAAGCTACGGAATACAGAGAGCCGAACTTTCCCGAAAGAGACATTACCGTCAATATATTCTGCAGTGAATCTGTTCGCAAGCCTTGTGAGTACTGACGGAGACAGCACTATCTGGATGATTATCAGGAGTACTGCCCAGATTCCCACAAACCACAGCAGGACTTTGCCGACTGTCTTGAGTCTCTTCCGGCATTTCCCGTCCTTGCCTTGTCCCCCGACATTTCCCTCAGAGGCGGTCACGTGGTTTTCCTGGCGGATATCGTTGGCGTTTCCGGATTTTCTTGTGCTGTCCTGGACAACCGGCCTGTTGTCCATGCTGTCGTCATTGGTTTCCATGATATGGGTCATTAGTTAAAGACAAAAGCCCTATGCAGGCTGCATCACAGACAAATTTAAAAAGAACGGCTTTGGAAAACAAAAAAAGAAGACAACTTCATAAGTTGTCTTCTTTGATTGTTCGCCCAGCACGAACGTACTCTAACGGGCGCAAATCCCCAAACCGCCCTGATAGTGGGAAGGTTACAGCCAAAGGCAAGGGTGTCCATCGTGAGGTGGAATCTGAAGGAAGCCGGCGGCAAACGGTT
>JADIMK010000076.1 GCA_017694785.1 Candidatus Cryptobacteroides intestinigallinarum | reverse complement strand
TGATGAGATCGAGAAGGCACATCCGGATGTGTTCAACATCCTGCTCCAGGTCCTTGACGATGGCCGTCTGACCGACAACAAGGGCAGGACAGTGGACTTCAAGAACACGATACTCATCATGACCTCGAATGTCGGTGCTGAAGTCATCCAGAGCTACATGGACAGGCTGCCTGCAGTAGGCGTGAAAGGTGCAGATCCTTCCGCCGAAAAGGCTGCCAGGGAAAAGAGGGACGAGATGCTGCTTGAGTGCAAGAAAGATGTCCTTGACATCCTCAAGAAGACGGTACGTCCAGAGTTCCTCAACAGGATCGATGAAATCATAATGTTCGAGCCGCTGTCTCAGAAGGATATCCGAGAGATACTCCATCTGCAGATGAACGATCTGAAGAAGAAGCTTGAGCAGAACGGTGTCACAATCACCTTCACTGAAGGGTTCGTTGACTATATGAGCACCAAAGGTTATGAGCCGGCGTACGGAGCACGTCCTATAAAGAGGCTTATGCAGAAGGAGCTTGTCAACCTGCTTGCAAAGGCAATCCTTGACGGACATGTACACAGGGATTCAGTGATTGAGGTAGATGTAAAGGACGGTCAGATTGTCGTGAACGACAAGAAATGACGCCACCGTCTGCCTATTCCGGACACGATAATGTTATCTGATGTTCCGGAAACAGCTTGAAGGGCTGGCCAGGAAGAGAAATCTTCCGGGCCGGCCCTTTTTCTGTTCTATAGCATGCCGTGGACTTTCTTGCCCATGGCTGCGCCATCTGTCTTGTCATGGTCTCCGCCATCTGCGGCAGGTCAGATGCCTGTGCCGTTTTCGGAATATACGGTTGTCAGCCTGTGGGAGCGCATGATCTTTGAAGCAAGTCTGCGGATATCTCCGGCTCTCACCGAAAGGACAGCAGCTTCGTAGCAGCTTTCATCCCCGAATCCGGTCTTTACCATCTGCATACGCCGGCGGTTGAGTGCAGAGACTGAATTCTCCTGTGCCTTCAGCTTCTCGTTGTGCCGTTTGATGAGATATTTTGCGGCATTCTCCATTTCCTGTCTGCCGGGACCATTGATAGCCATTGAGTCAAGCTCATCCGATATCTTGTCTATAAGTATGTCTTTCAGTTCAGGCCTTGTCCTGAATGATACGGTGGATTCGTATCCGCTCCTGGCCACAGGCCTCTTTCCTCCGGCCTTTTCTTCAGGTGAGAACTCCGTTGAGAAAGATACGCTGTATGTGCCGCCGTACTCTTCCCGGATCGATGCCAGATATCTCATGGACATGATATGATCCAGCATTGCAAAGGCCGCAATGTTCTTCATGCCAATCTTTTCCTGTCCACGGAACAGTATCTGGACTGAAGATTTCGGGACAGTCTTGAGTCTATATGTGCTGTCTATCGTGGTCTTCCCACGGTATGATGCCTTTGCCGCGGAAATCCTTGCATCTTTCTTTATGGCACCGTATCGCATGTCAGTTTCTGCAGGAGATGGAAGAGCCGCCAGATAACGGCATACTAGGGCCTTTATGGTATCCTTGTCCATGTCGCTGCATATATAGGCTGTCATATGGTCCGGGCAGCAATATTCACTGTAGAACATCTCTCTTATGAAGTCCATGTCAAGTGCCTTGAAGTCGGAAGAGTCTGCTGGTTCCATCCACGGATGTCCATTGTAGTAGACTTTCCTTACAGCATCATTGAATGAAGCTGCGTCCTTGTCTCTGTTTCTGAGGCTGGTGATATTGTCTGTACTGAATTTCGCAAGTGTGGTTTCCGATGAGAAATAAGGTTCGGTCAGATGGAGATACAGCAGCCTGAAGCCTTTCTCCATGTCTGTACTGTCCGAAGACATCATGACATATGCGTGTTCCTGTCCGCTCCGGAAAGATATGCTTACGCCGCTGCATTCAGGACTGTCATTGACGGCTGACAGGTCTGCGTCCCTGAAGCCTATGTTCCTCGATATGTATGAAAGGGCGGCCTTGCCCATTGCTTCCTTGCCTTCCGGAAGGACCTTGTATCCGGTATTGAAGTCCAGGATTATGTCAAGGTGCCTGAAGGCGTCTACAGGATGTGACGGAGTCCAGTAGACTTTTATTCCGTTTTCCAGGGTCCAGATCTCGTCAGTCCGGTCATTCGGGCAAGTCTTTTCTTTGTGTCCCGGATTGACGAGGCCGCTGCTCCTGTCTTCTTTTGCCGACAGTATTTTCCCTGCACGTGTTTCAATGGAAGTGTCCAGACGGTCTGTTTCCGGGAATTCAGGCCTTATGTCGCAGTCTGTTGCACCGCATAGGATTTCTTCCATTATGTCTTTCCCTGGCAGCAGCTCTGTCTTCTCTGAATTTGCATTGCAGAAGAATATCTTTTCACTTCCGCTGCCGAACATCAAGTCTATATAATGTGCGGAGTCCTCATAATGGATATCTTCAAGGATACGCCTTTCAAGGTCCTGCATCATGACAGGGAATACATATGGGATACCGTTGAGGAAATCTGAAATATATGATGATACCAGCATTTTGTCTGTGACATCTTCAGGGTAAAGCTGCCTGTCCAGACGTTCCTTCCTGAGGACCTTGAACTTCGCTCGGTTGAACTCATCTTCAGAAATTCCGTATCTCAGGATTCTTTCTGTCTCTGTCCGGTAAAAACGCATGGCATCGGCAAGACCGGTGTCCTGCTGCGGCAGCAGAGTAAACTGTGAGATGTAGAAATCTGTTCCTGACGGGTATGTGACAAGGACAGACCTTTTGACAGGTGACCCCTCTGACATGGCCTTATCTTCAAGTCTTGATGCAAGGACTTCAGTAATGATCTGGCGCATCAACCTGTCTCTGATGAAGAATTCTGTCCCGCGTTCTTCATATGACGGGTAATTCTGACGATGGATTGCCTTGAAGGCGACGAAATGTATGTCAGGGTCGGTGATGTATGTGAACAAAGGCTTTTCAAGAGGAGGTACCGGGCATATGTCTTTCTCCTCCGGGTTTTCCGGAGCCGGTATGTCAGAGAATCTTTTCACGACCTTTGATTCCATTTCCTCAGGGTCAACGTCTCCTACGATTATCACAGCCTGCAAATCAGGTCTGTACCATGTCCGGTAGAAGTCAAGGATCTCGTCTCTTCTGAAATTCTCGATTACGTCGATGGAGCCTATTACATTTCGTGCAGATTGTCTGGCACCCGTGTAGATAAGACGCGACTGCTGCTCGAACATCCTGGTCTTCACGTTGTCCCTGCGTCTCCATTCTTCCCGGATGACCCCTCTTTCCGCATCGATGGCATCCTGTTCACAGAGTATGTCACAGGACCAGTCGTGGAGTACGGTCAGTACTGAATCGATGAAACTTTCACGTACAAGAGGTATTCCCGAGAGATTGTATACTGTTTCGGTCCTTGTCGTATAGGCGTTGATATTGCTTCCGAACCGTACTCCTTCTCTTGCAAGGAATTCCAGGATACCTTTGTCCGGATAGTGCCTTGTCCCGTTGAATGCCATGTGTTCAAGGAAATGTGCCAGACCGTCCTGGCTGTCTTCTTCCTGCAGGGCGCCTACATTATGTACTATGTAGAAGTCTGCGCATCCTGAAGGATTGGCGTTGTGACGGATATAGTATGTCAGTCCGTTTTCAAGCTGCCCTTTGATGACGTCAGGATCGCATGTGATGCTTTCGTCATGACCGGATGTGATGCTGCGTCCTTCTTCTGCCTGTGCGTATGTGGGCACGGAAGAGAGGACTGCGGCGGTGAGGATTGCTGCAGCTGCTGCAGCGGCCCTGTTGATTGATAATATGTATTGTCTTTGCATATGGTGTTTGTTTTGTGCAGTTGTTCTGTCAGTAATATTCAGAAAATACAGCCTACAGTAACGCAGGCTATGTTGCGGAATCCCGATTCCAGATATTCGGCATTAGTCAACATATGGCAGAAGCTGTCTGACAGCATTGCATAAAGACCTGTCTGTTTTTTCAGTCTCCATGTATATCTTACGGACAGTTTTCCCCGTGCCCTGGCGGCTGTTCTGGCTTCAAAGTCCCTGTTCAGCCAGAAGATGTCTGTCCATATCTTTACTGACGAGCCCTGTGCATATTCTCCGTCAGAAGCCGGGATTCCCGTTCCCTGCATATAGCCGGCTTCTGCTCCGAGCGAGAGTATGTTTTTCCTTATGCTGATGTTCTTTTCAATGAATGTACTTAACTCAAATGCGGTCACACTTTGCGAACGGTAGTATGGATAATAGACGGAAATGAAATATCTGCCTTCAGCTGAGAATAATGCTCCAGCGGACCATCCGGGGAGGTCTCCGTCGGATGCGGGATAGACCTTGTATGATATATGAGCCGAAAAGTCTGTGCGGTCAAGTGTCTTGGTCTTGCCGTAATAGAGAGTTTCAGTATTTTCTCCAGGACGGGTGGACTGTGAGTAGATATTCCTGAAATTGTCCAGACTGCTCCAGTCTCCTCCAGCCTTGAGCATATGCAGAAGTCTGTCCGAGGTGCATAGCATGGTGCTTTCCAATGAGACAGAGAAGCCTGAATGCTCAGTGAAGACTATGTTGCCGGAGCCTCTGTTGCCATAGTATCCGCTTCTTCTATAAAATGAGAGCTCATTGAAGAACCTCAGTCCGTTTCCTGTACTGCAGTCCAGCTGGAGAGAAGCGCTGTAGAAAGAATTGAACATGGCTCTTTCAGAAGACGTCGAGATCATTCCGTTGTCTCCGTCGAACTGCTCTCTGAAGCCGAATGACCCTCCATAATCTGTGAAAATATAGTACATCTTGTCAGTGGTCCCGTATATGCTGCCGTAGACAGACTCCGTAGTTTTCCTGTATCCAAGACTCATCCCTGCGGAAAATCTTCCGGAAGGAGTGAATCTTACTCCTGCCGATGCGTCAAGGTCCATCCATGTATTCTGGAACCTGGGGTCTTTTAGCTTAGCGTAGTTGCCTGCCCGGTAGTCTACTCCGGCTCCTATGTACCATTTTTTCCCTGCGGAGTATGACATCCCGCCTGAAAGACTGTAGAGTTCCTTTGATTTTGTTCCTCTTGTGGTATCTGTGCTTTCCAGGAAATTTACAGGATTGTATTCAGGATCCATCAATATATGGCCACCCATGTCTTTGCCCATGTATCTTATATATGAGAGTTTCCCGTAGCAAGCAATTTTATCTGATATCCTGACGTTGGATTCAGTACATGCCTCGGCCTGCCAGCTGTCCCTTGATTCCCAGATGTCTGCAAGGCTTCCGTCTGATTTTGTGAATATTGCTTCAGCGCGGGCGATGCGGCTTCTGTCGAGCAAGCCCAGTCCTGCATGGTTCTTTGATGAGAGCCATGGTTCAGCTGCACGTACGAAATCGAAGTCATATAAGTCCTTTTCCTGCCCAGACAATGTCCATGGCAGGAAAAGGAGAAATAAGACAAAGGAAGAAACATCTATGGTTTTTCTTGTCATTCCGCTGGAATCATTTTCTCAGGGACGCCTTCTTCCTCTGGTGGAAGTCGTCTGAGGAATTGTTGGTGTCCTTGTAGATTATGTGTGCCCCATTTGCGGCAGAAGCTTCGGCGTCGATTCCCGAAGGGTCTGTGGAGCCGTCTGCTTCGCTTTCAGTACCTCCTGTATATCCGTATACCAGCAGTCCTTCATTTTCAGGCAGTGCTTCAGTAGCTTCTTTGTCTACATTCCTGTATAAAGTGTATCCGAGCTGTGCTGTGAATGTCACATGTCCGGCATCTACTGCAGGAAGAAGTCGCTTGCGGTTGTCCGCATCATATGTGGCCCTGAAGACTTCAATCCCGTCTACGACCCAGCTGACAGGTACCATTGCGTCTGTCGCTGCTGAATTTACCTGCTGCAGGACTCCTGGATCCTGAGAGAATGCAGAAGGTGTCGTGCCTTCAGTAGAGAAAACGAAAAATGCAGGAGAGTTGTTGGACAGTACCCATGCGTTGCCGTAAGCGTTGTACTTGTATGTCTGGAGATAATGAGACGAAGGGATAGCGTCTGCAGGAGCAGGATGATAATTGACATTGGTATATATTTCAGGAGCATACATGACATAGTATTCAGGATTGGACAGGTCTACCGACTGGCTGTAGGTCGTTGTATGGTCAATTGCACCGTTCATGGCTACGACAACCTGTGAGTATGGCTGTATTGTCACAGGCTCCTGGAACCACCATACCGAGCAGTAGGCCGGTATCCAGTCTGTATACGAAAGGGTTTCTCCTGTGTAGTATTTGTTTGTCGCGTTGGAATTGGCCGGGCTGCACATGCCGAAGCAGAAATCTGTTCCCAGAACGGCTTCTTCTGCTGAATTGTTGTACAGTATCACATATTTGTCATACTGATAATATCCGCTCCCGTCGTCTTTCGGACATCCGCCGATATACAGTTCCTTGATTACTATCTGGTTTGTTTCAGATCGGACCATATTGATGTCAAACGAATTGTTTCCGCCTGCCGATACTGCCACGCTTGGGTTTGTCCCGTTGTAGACGATGAGGTCAGATCCTTCACTGGTAGATAATGTCGCGGAAGCTGAGTAAAGGCCGGGCAATACGGAGAATGAAGCTTTGCCCGAAGCATCTGTCGTGGCCTCCCAGCTGGCGTTTCCGCCCTGTCCGGACAGCCTGACCTTAATGCCTTCCTGCTCGAATGGACTGTTTTCATATATGAGATTTATTGTCGCTTCTACCGGCTGCTCCTGGGCGGCAGGCTTTACACATGATGTTGCAGCAGCGACGGCTGCAAGTGCGGAAATAATGAATTTTTTCATGATTCTGTGTATTTGTCGTTTATCTATATCTGTTGATGAGGTTTGCCAAGTCAGAACCTGAGCCTTATGGAAAGCCCGTAGAACAGCGACGGTATGTAGCTGCTTACAGGAGTGTACTGGCCTGTCCTTGTGGAATATACCTGTCCGGAGTTGTTGAAGAAATTGTTCGCATAGAATGAAACCGACGCGATGTCTCCGATTTCTTTCGTCACGCTGATATTTGCTGAAAAATATGGCGAAATCCAGTCTTTTGAGAAGAAGTAGAGGTAATTTGATCTGACTACCAGCCGCGACAGGTCTGTATAGAGCTGCGGGTCGTTTTCTGCAGCCCACCGGAAATCTTCCATGAAGTCCCGTGGTGTGGGATCATCATAGCTTACGTAATAGATGGGATACATTATGGTGTAGTTCTTCCCGGAGTATATGTCCTGTTCTCCTTCAGACGGAAAATAGTCCTGCTGGCCTGAAGTCACATGGCTTCTGGTGCCCTGGTCCTTTTCACTCAGGTATCTGCTGTATTTCATCAGTGACGCTTCTATTTTAAGAGAGACGATGAGCCTTATCTTCGGTATATGTGTCGTTACCGTCAGGTTTGTGCTGAGGCTCTTTGTTTCTCTCCCGTTGGAGATCTGGCTGCCCCCATAGTAGTAGCCTACGTACTTGAATGGAGATCCGTCAGCTGAGAGGCTTCCGGAAGGATACGAAGGTATGATGTTGCTGTCGACATAACGGTAGCCGTAGAAGTTGCCGTCAAGCCTGAAGGTGGTGTTGATGGCCCGGATCTTCCTGAAATCGATGACCCATTCTACTCCATAACGTGTTACGGGAGAGAGGCTGTTGTCGGCGAAGTTCCTGCTGATGAATGAATTCCTGATGCCTGATGCGAGTGTCTGCGGTCCTGATGCCCCTGTGGCGTCATGTACGGTCACTTCTCCGCTTTCCTTGTCTATCGTGAATATCCTGTTATCGGCAGGAATGGTGCAGGCGGCAAGGCTTTCCGGTCCGGTATATCTGTATGAAAATCTTTCGTAGTCTGTCCCTGCAGTGTATGAGTCGATGATTCTTGTGAAGTATCCGGTCAATGATATTTTCATGAAGCCCATGTCTGCTTCGGCTCCGATCTCGGCCTGCCGGCTTTTCTGCCATTTCAGGGATGAGTTGTATTCCAGAGTCCGTGGTCTTATGTAATATGCGTAGTATGCTGCCCCGTCGGACGAAGATGTGGGGTTGAAGACTCTGATGTCCATGTAGGTCGGTTCAGGATAAAGAGTTGAAAATGACGGCAGCTTTACTGCCGTGCCCCATCCTGCGCGTATGGAAAGACTTTTCAGAAAAGAATTTCCGGCATTCCCTTCCTGTATGATGTCGTATCTGGCATTCAGCCTCGGGGACAGGCTGAAGGTATTGCCGTATGCGGAGTTCCTTATGTATGTATCCTCTCCCCGTATGCCTGCTGTCAGGCTCAGTTGTGTCCCTCCGGCAGGAATGACAATGTTTTCTTCTATATACATCGCCATATTGTTCATTGCCGGGACGCTGCTGTAGTCCCAAGGCCTGAAGCTGGGTGCAGTCGAGATATCTTCCGACCATTGTCCTTTGCCAAGGTTCTTGTCAAGAGTCCATTCCGCCCCTGCCTTCATCTTGCTGTTGATCTTTCCGAAAGTGCGTATCCAGTCGGCCCTGACGGACAGGCTTGCATTGATCGGTCTGTCGTCTAGGCACATTGTATTGTACCAGTATCCGGCAGGAATAAGTATGACAGGCGAGTCGGGATCGGAGCCGTATCCGGAAGCAATGAAATATCCTTCTCCAGTGCCGTGGAGGGCTATTGTGGAGGCTGCACTTGAATAGTTCTCTCTTGTCCTGGTCTGCCTGTCGTTATAGACAGCCGATCCTTTGATCATGATGCTTGTTATCCATTTCCTGTCCAGCAGCCAGTCAATTGAGAAATTCCCTCTGAACATGTTGTCTCTCTTCTTTGTATATGTGTCAAGGAAGGTATCGGGATCTGCTTCAGTATCATATCCACCGAGATTCCCGGAAGCCGATGCCGAGAAATAGAGCGGTGAAGAGTCTCTGCTGCCGCAACAGAACGTATTGCTGTAAGTCATTGTAAGCTGCTTCCTGTCATATGACGTGTATGGTGACATGAGGTTGGAGACAGCTCTTGTGTATTCGGCACTTGTGTTAAGTATGCCTCTTGCCTTTCCTGAAGAGGAGGTCCCGAGTGAAACTCCTTTGCTGACAGATACCTGTTTTGTCTTTGGATTTGTGGAGAATGTCGCAATGAACGGGGTGACACCTTTCCTTGTATTTATCCTTACTATTCCGGTACTGATATCCCCGTATTCTGCAGATGGTACGCCTGATATTATCTCTACCGATTCTATGTCGCTTGATGCTATGTTGTTGACCGGTACGCCCGACGCTCCTCTGAAACTGCTGTTGTTGGAGAGTCTTGTGCCGTCGATTTCTACTGCCGTGCCGAATGATGGATTGCCTGCTTCCGATGAACTTCCTGTGCGTATGCTGAATTTCTGTTCAGATGTGAGTGACGGATCAGATGTTGCTCCACCTGGCAGAAGAGCGGATATGTCCGACACATTCAAGGCTTGGATATGATCGAGAGCCGTCCTGTCTATGATCCGGCTGGTAGCGGCACTTCCCTCTTTCTGCGATGCTGTCACGACTACACTTTCAAGGGCCAGGTTGTCCGCGTCCAGGAATACAGTATATCCGCTTATGTCTCCGTTTATCTCTATTGCGGCAGTAAAGCCAGCATATCCAAGGCAGGATACCGACAATATATTCCTGCCTGATGAAACATTTGCTATGCAGAATTTACCGTCCTGGTCTGCTGTAGTCCATTGTCCTGATGTCTCAAGCAGTACTGCAGCGTACCCTACAGGGCTGCCGCTCTGCCTGTCCAGTACAGTGCCGCAGAGACGGTGTCCGGTTTCATGGCCGTCTGTGAGCATTATTGCTATCATCAGATATGTCAGCAGAAAACTTTTCATATTTAATCTTGGAAACAATCCTGCAAAGGTATCCTGCCGGAAAGCCTCCGTCCATAGCAAGATATTATGATTATAAGGGGCCTGCATCGCCACAATTTGCTAAGGACATGTGTGCTGCGGTTTTGCAGACGGCTGATTTTTTCATAGATTTGCAATCTCAATAAAATCTATCTAGGAAATGAATATCAAACCAATGTTGACGGCGGCTGCCGTGTGTGCAGCAGCCATTCTCCCGTCAGTTCAGACTGATGCCTGTACCAATATCCTTGTGACCAAGGGGGCGAGTGCCGACGGCTCATGCCTGGTATCTTATGCCGCGGATTCACATCAGCTCTACGGTGAACTGTATTTCCATCCGGCTGCGGATTGGGAAAAGGGCTCGATGCTGGACATATATGAGTGGGATACAGGAAAATATCTCGGACAGATACCTCAGGTACGCCATACATGGCAGACGGTGGGCAACATGAACGAGCATCAGCTCATAATCGCGGAGACCACCTACGGAGGCCGTCCCGAGCTTTATGACAGCACAGGAGTAATGGACTATGGTTCCCTGATATATGTGGCCCTCCAGAGGGCAAAGACAGCCCGCGAGGCAATTGAAGTCATCGTGGACCTGGCCAATACCTACGGCTACTGTTCAAGCGGAGAGTCTTTCTCCATCGCAGACAAGGACGAGGTCTGGGTAATGGACCTCATCGGCAAAGGAATGAAGATGGTCAAAGGCAAGAATGTCAACAAAGGCATAGTGTGGGTGGCCAGAAGGGTGCCGGACGGATATATCTGTGCCCATGCCAACCAGTCCAGGATCAGCACTTTCCCTCTCAAGGACAAGAAAAACTGCATGTATGCTCCTGACGTGATTTCCTTTGCAAGGGAGATGGGCTATTATGAAGGTCCTGATGAGGAGTTCAGCTTCTGCGATGCCTACAATCCTCTGAATTTCGGCGGAATGAGGGGATGTGAGGCCAGGGCATGGTCTGCATTCAACATCCTTTGCGACGGGCGCTTCGTCTTTGAGGATGAGGAAGGCAATCTTGTCGAGCATGATGCATACGAATATATCGACTATGCAATGGGTTATGACAAGTCGAAGAGATTCCCTCTCTTCGTGAAACCGTCGGAGAAGATCTCGGTGAAGGATCTGGCAGATGTCATGAGAGACCATTATGAAGGTACTCCGATGGACATGACCCAGGATATAGGGGCCGGCGGAAATGCCCTTCCTTACCGCTGGAGACCTATGGATTTCGAGTATGAAGGCAAGACATATACCAACGAGAGGGCAATCGCCACACAGCAGACCGGCTTCTGGTTCGTTGGACAGTCCCGCAGCTGGCTTCCTGATCTGATAGGAGGAATAATCTGGTTCGGTACAGATGATGCCGCCACATCATGCCTTACTCCGATATATACCAATGTCACCGAGGTGCCGGAATGTTTCGCCGAAGGCAACGGAAGCATGGTGGAATATTCCCCTACATCTGCATTCTGGATGTGCAACAGGGTGGCAAACGCATGCTACAGGATGTACAATGTGATGGCTCCTACGGTAAGGGCTAAGATTGATGCTTTCGAGAATGCCCAGGCTGAGGCAGTCAAGGAAGTCGACCTGAAGGCCATGGAGCAGTTTGCAGCAGGTGATTCAGAGCAGGTAAAGAAGATCCTTACCGACTATTCCGTGAATACCGCACAGCAGATGTTCAAGGACTGGACAGACCTTGAGATCCTTCTGCTGCTCAAATATATGGACGGCAATGTAAAGGGACAGAACCCTGACGGCTCTTTCATCGACAACGGCTATGACAAGTCTATCCCGGGAGCAATCTCCAATCCAGGATATACTGATAAATGGAAAGAGTCAGTAGTCCGTGAACACGGGAAGGTGATAGAAGTCGTCGAATAAAGCAGAGGCGTCCGGACAAATCTATGGATCAGACCTTTGGATGAGGGCTGGATTTTCCTTCCGTTGTACTTTTCCGGATAATTTGGTAAATTTGCCGATTATGGACAAGAAATCTGAAATCATGAGAATCTTTGCAGGCCTGGTATTGGCAGCTTCTGCTGCTATTGCCGCAACAGTGACTGCTTCTGCCCAGGAACAGGAGGCTCCTGACATTGAGTCTATAGCCGAAAAGGAGGCTGACAGGCTTCAGGTCCTTCTGGGGCTTGACGGTGGCCAGGTGTTCTATGTGGATTCCACACTTAAGCACGATTACAATGCCATGAACCTGGAGATGAAGGATCTTCGTGATTCAAAGGTCTCGAATTCATCAATGTATATGGCTGTCCAGGACAAATGGATGGAAGCCATAGACATGTCTTATAAGGAGATTTTCTCCGAGGAGCAGTGGAACACCTACCTGAAGAACGGTGCCGCAAAGAGCCAGAAGGCAAGGGCAAAGCGTAAGGCCAAGGCGGAAGCTGCCGAGGAAAAGTTGCGTAAGGCATTCCTTTAGAGATCGGTAAAAGGCCTTTATTGTTGAGGCCAAAGTACTATAATGAACAAAATTTGCGATGGAATTCTTTGATGTAATAGCAAAAAGGCACAGTGTAAGGAAGTTCGCTGACCGTCCCGTAGAAAGGGAAGTGCTGGATGCCCTTGTACATACGGCACAGACAGCCCCGTCTTCGAGAAACTGCAGGAGTTCGGCTTTCATGATCGTGGAGGACAAGGATACCCTTGCTGCAATCTCCGAGATGAGAGATGCCGGTTCTTCATTTGTAAAGGATGCTCCTGCGGCAATCATAGTCATGGGAGACTCCAATAAGACCGACCTGTGGGTAGACAATTGTGCCATTTCCGCCACTTTCATCCAGCTTGCCGCGACTGCAATGGACCTTGGAAGCTGCTGGGTGCATGTGAACGGAAGGCCGAGAAGCAAAGATGATGCATCCCTCGGTGATGCAGAGACATATCTGAGAAATCTCCTTGGAATAAAGGACGGTATGCGTATCCTCTGTGTCATAGCTGTCGGCTATCCGGCAGATGAAACATCTAAATGACGGAATATCATGAAAGAAAAGATTGAGGCACTGCTTGCTGCAGTCGATGCACTTGCATGCAAGACAGACAAGGAAATAGAAGAGGCGCGTGTCCGCCTTCTCGGCAAGAAAGGCGAGATCACCAGACTTTTTGAGGAATTCAGGTCTGTGGCCCCGGAGCTGAAGAAGGAGTACGGGCAGAAGCTCAACCAGCTTAAGAACGCCGCCGCAGCTAAGATAGAGTCCCTCAAGGAAGCTGCGGCGGAGAATCCTTCGTCATCTTCGGCTTCGTTTGACCTTACGATGCCAGGAGAGCCGTTTGCACTCGGTTCAAGGCATCCTGTCTCTATTGTCAGGGAAGAGATCATAGATATCTTCCGCAAGTTCGGCTATAATGTTGCAGAAGGGCCAGAGATAGAGGATGACTGGCATGTGTTCGAGGCTCTCAACTTCCCTCCTGAGCATCCGGCGAGAGACATGCAGGATACTTTCTTCGTAACATCAGGCCACAATCCGGTGCTGCTGAGGACGCATACTTCATCAGTACAGGTCAGGGCCATGGAGACTCTTCCTCTTCCTATCCGCATAGTATGTCCGGGACGTGTGTTCAGGAACGAGGCTATCTCGGCAAGGGCACATTGCATCTTCCATCAGGTGGAGGGTCTTTATATAGATGAAAACGTCACTTTTGCAGATCTGAAGCAGGCCATCCTGCTCTTTGCACGCGAGATGTTCGGACCGGATGCAAGCATAAGGATGCGTCCAAGCTACTTCCCGTTCACAGAGCCGTCTGCGGAGGTCGATGTAAGCTGCAACATCTGCCATGGCAAAGGATGCAATATCTGCAAGGGTACAGGCTGGCTTGAGATCCTTGGCTGCGGAATGGTGGATCCTAATGTACTTGAGGCATCCGGCATCGACAGCAAGAAATACAGCGGCTTTGCATTCGGTATGGGCGTAGAGCGTATCGCCATGCTCAAGTGGCAGGTCAAGGATCTGCGCAACTATTTCGAGAACGACATGCGCTTCCTCAAGGAGTTCGAGACTTCGATCTGACGGCTATGGAAAAGCCTGCTATCTATACACTGACTTCGCCTTTGCACGATCCCGTCGCAACAGGCGAAGTTTCTGCATCTTTCCTTGACGGCATAGCATCTCATCTTGGCTATGGATTTGATGTCAAGGGAGAAGATTTCTCTGACTACGGCACGTCTCCGCTGGATCTTATATTTGTCCGGACCGGAGGTACCGAGGGCATTTTCAAGAAGATATTTCCGAAGCTTGAAGGCCATATCCTGTTGCTGACTTCAGGCAGCAGCAACTCTCTTGCGGCATCCATGGAGATCCTTTCATATCTGCGTCAGCAGGGCCGTACCGGGGAGATCATCCACGGAAGCCTTGCCTTTATCGCAGAAAGGATTTCTGTCCTGATGAAGGTCTCCAAAGCAAGGAAAGAGCTTTCATCGGCGAGATTCGGTGTGATAGGACATCCATCCGACTGGCTTATCTCGAGTGCCGCTGACTATGATGCTGTAAGACGGAAGCTGGGTGCAGAACTTGTCGATATACCTATGCAGGAGCTTCTGGACGAGATCTCTGCCGTGCAGTCTCTTTCTGAAGAGAAGATAGCCAATGCTCTGCCTGACCGGTTCCCGTACACTAAATGGACAAAGGATGCTTCTGCCGAAGGAAGCTGCATCTCAGTATCGAGTCTTTCAGGAGCACTCCGCATATATGTGGCGCTTAAGCATATTGTCTCAAGATACAATCTTTCCGGCTTTACTCTCAGATGCTTCGATCTTCTGGGACCTGTCAGAAATACGGGCTGCCTCGCCCTGGCTATGCTCAACAGCGAAGGTATTGTAGCCGGCTGCGAAGGAGACGTCCCGGCGATGCTGTCGATGGCTGTCTCCCGTGCTCTTACCGGTTCTTCAGGCTTCCAGTCCAATCCGTCGCGGATTGATGTACAGTCCAGGGAAATCCTGTTTGCTCACTGTACAGTGCCGTTCGATATGCTTTCAGGCTATACATTCAATACCCATTTCGAGTCAGGTCTCGGTGTGGCTGTACACGGGGAGATGCCTCTTGGCGGGGTGACTGTGTTCAAGATCTCAGGAGACCTGTCCCGTGTCTGCCTTTTTGAAGGGGAACTTCTTGACTGTCCGTATGGAAAGAGCCTGTGCAGGACGCAGCTCCTGCTGCATGCAGACGAAGATATCTCCCAGATGCTGACTTCTCCGGTTGGCAACCACCATATCGTGATCTCAGGCTGGCATTCTGCACTTATCAAGGCTTTCCTTGAGGGTATCTGCTGACAAACTCTTTTTTCCGGCAAAATGGGCCGTTACGGATCTTTACCTATAAGGCTTACCTTTCCGGAAGTATGCCCGTAAGGCAATTCTTGCTGAAAATTGCGGATAAAGGAAGAAAAATTTTGGAGATAATGAAATAATGTCTATATTTGCACTCCCATTCAACGAAATGACGGTTGCGGAGTTTCAGGATGGGAGTCAATATTGAAATGCGGAAATAGCTCAGTTGGTAGAGCACGACCTTGCCAAGGTCGGGGTCGCGAGTTCGAGTCTCGTTTTCCGCTCCAGAGCCTCACAGGAATGTGAGGCTTTTTTCGTACCCGCCCAGTTCCAGATTCAATATGGTAATGGGTAATGGTGCAAAAAGTAGTTGGTAATTAGCGATTATTTTGCGCTTGATTTGTTGATATTTTCTCTGAAAAAGAGATACCACTTGATAAAGTTCTTGTGATGTTCTAGAGATAGTCCGCGGTGCAATCGG
>JADIMK010000075.1 GCA_017694785.1 Candidatus Cryptobacteroides intestinigallinarum | reverse complement strand
GTATTTGTCCATCATTATCCAGTCTCCCGGACGCAGCATGTCATGGGCTGAAAGCTGCACACCGGCCACCAGACCGAGTATCGTATCCCTGAAAATCAGCAGGAGCACTGCCGCAGAAGCTCCGAGTCCGGCAATCAGGGTGGTGAAATCCTTTTCAAGAAGGACTCCGATAACAAGGATAACTGAGATGCAGATCACCACGACCTTGAGCATCTGGTACACTCCTTTCATAGGTTTGTTCCGGAGCGCCTCGGATTCATTGGAGATCCCGTAAAGAGATGAAATGAATTCACATACAAGACGGCATGCGACTATGATGACATATATGTAAAGGAACTTAGTGGCAATGGATGTGAACTGGGTATGTTCCGGAAAAAGCAGAGGCAAGGCAAAGAGAAAGACCACAGGAGGGATAAGATGGAACGAATTGTGGAGCACCCTTCCGCCTGTGAGATAATTGTCCCACGTATAGGAGGTCTTCTCCGCTACCCTATGGACAAGAGGGACAACGAAACGGCAGCAGAGGAAATCCACAAGATAGGCTACTACGACAAGTCCCAGGGCAACGATTATGCGCACCTGCATATCCATGCCCAATATCTGTGTTACATTATTCTCTATCATATTCAGGAATGAATTTCAGTCCAAAAATAATAACTTTTTGGTGAATCTGCAGCCGCAGTGAGGGATTAGCCGCGCGGGGCGCGCCTTTTCCCTTGCGCTCGCCGCGGGGCCCTGGCACCGGAAAAGCTTGCAGCTGCGCTGCTTCTGCCTTTTTTGTTTTACCGTCCCTTGAAAGCAAGCTTTCAGGACGGTAAAACAAAAAAGCCTGAGTTCTTTGAACTCAAGCTTTTCCGGTGCGGAGAGAGAGGGATTCGAACCCCCGGACCCGTGAAGATCAACAGTTTTCAAGACTGCCGCATTAGACCACTCTGCCATCTCTCCAGTATTTTCATCAGGATCTGCATTGCATTTCCGATGCCCTTTTGTCTGAAAGGGAGTGCAAAGATAGTTATAAAATATCAAATACCAAATTTTTTTGAAGCATAATGTGGTCTTCTGACTTCAGATAATCCGAGTCAGAGCAGAATGTCTTCCTTCAGGTCTGCCTTCTGGGAAAAGGAGACCGGGCTGGTGTGATGCTTTTTAACATATAATTTCCTATATTTGCTTTTGGTATTGGAAATTACAGATGCTGTTCGCCGGACATGAAGACCTTATAATAAACCTATAAATCCAAGATCATGAAAAAGACATTACTTACAATCGCCCTGGCCGCATTATCACTGGCCATGTCTGCACAGCAGAAAGGTGACATGTATGTGGAAGGAAGCCTCGGGATCAACGGTGGAAGCACCGTTACTTCAGCCAAGGCAGGAAACGAGACGGTCAAGACGACCGATCCTTCGGCCCTGAGCTTCCAGATAGCAGCGCAGTACGGTTATTTTGTAATCGACAGGCTGGAGGTGAACCTCGCTCTAGGATACTCTCTTGACAGGTCGACGCCGAACCGCAATTCCACGGCTGACCAGAATTTCTATGATTTCGACAATCTGTTCGCCATTGCTCCTGGAGTCAACTATTATTTCCCTCTTGGAGAGAAGATCTGGTACAATCCCGGAGTATATGTAAGCGTCGGATTCGGCAGCCACAAGAGCCAGCTCGACAGCAGTACAAGCGAGAAACAGGGGCTTACGCAGTTCGGACTCGGGCTTTCACTCATATCTTTCGAGCTCAGGCCGTGTGAGCATCTGGGCATCTCGCTCAGAGCCGGAGACCTCACATACACCATGTTGAACACCAAGGTGACGGAAACAATCGCCGGCACGACCGTATCCACCTCAACGACAAACAATTCCGTAAACTTCGGACTTAATCTCGGTGCTTCAATAGGATTCAGATGCTATTTCTGATCCGGCCAGGAATCCTGATCAGCCAAAGGCAGTATTGATGATTATCAGAATCCCCTGATATCAGAATATCAGAAGAGGGTAACCCCAAAGCCATTCAAGATGGCAGGAAGGTTACCCTCTTCTGCATTATAATGTATTCTACTGTATCTTCGCCTTGGACGGCTTGTCTTCCCTGGCGAAGAAGCGCCACTGGAAGAGTATCAGGTAGATCGCTCCGCAGGTCACGCAGCTGTCTGCAAAATTGAAGACCGGCGCAAAAAACAGGAACGGATCTCCGCCGACAAAAGGCACCCACTCAGGAAAGACCGTATCTATTATCGGGAAATAGAACATGTCTACGACGTGGCCGAACATGAACGGTGCGTAACCCCATATCAGTCCATAGAAGAAACAGTCAATTATATTTCCCAGGGCACCGGCTGTGATAAGCGTCAGGCCCACTGTGACCCCGGTCGGCGTGTCAGGCTTCTTGACAAGACGGGATATCCAATACACAAGGACACCGAAGAACACTATCCTGAAGAGTGAAAGCAGGAATTTACCGACAGCCCCGCCGAATTTCATTCCGAAGGCCATACCCTCGTTCTCTATGAAATAGATCTGGAACCAGTTGCCGAACACATGGATGCTTTCTCCCAGAGACATGTTTGTCTTGACCAGGACCTTGATCACCTGGTCAATCACTACCAGGAGTACGCCAAGGATAAGGAGTTTCTTGCCTTTTGACAAAGCCATCTTTATCCCTATTTGTTCTTGTTGAGCATTTCCTTGGCCTCGACTGTAAGAGTAGCATGAGGGACAAGCCTGAGTCTCTCCTTAGGGATAAGCTTGCCTGTGACACGGCACACTCCATAAGTCTTGTTCTCTATACGCACCAGAGCTGCTTCCAGATTCTGGATGAACTTGTACTGGCGCTGGGCAAGTGCACCGGCCTCCTCCTTGGAGAGTGTGGACGCACCTTCTTCCATCACCTTGAATGTAGGTGAGGTATCTTCAATATCGTTGCTGGAGCCATGTGTCACTACATCACGGAGAGTCTTATACTCTTTCTTGGCCTTTTCAAGCATATCAAGTATGATGGCCTTGAATTCCTGCAGTTCTTCGTCGCTGTAACGTACCTTGACTTCAGGTTCATTTACTTTCTTTTCTTCTGCCATAATTTCAGAATATTATAGTTTTGGTTATCAATTGTCCGTCGGGACGGCTAGTACCGTTCCACCGTAGGTTCAGATCTTTTCGACAGCTATCCTGATATGTCCGTCACCCCACTCTACCTCATTTGCATTCTCCCCGGCCTTATCAGATGCCTCAAGCACAATGTTCCTGGAAAGTGTCTGTGCGGCAACATAATCCCTGTATGACTCAAGTGATGCCGAAATCTCATCTGCACTCTCACCTGAAGCATAGATCAAGACATTTATCTTGTCTGTCACATCGAATCCGCTGTCCTTGCGGAGATTCTGTATTCTGTTGATGAGCTCCCTGGCAGTACCCTCTTTCTTCAGATCGTCTGTCACAGTTATGTCAAGCGCCACTGTCAGAGGACCGTCCGAAGAGACAAGCCAGCCAGGCATATCTTCAGAAGATATCTCATAGTCGCCTTTGTTCAGGACGACATCCCCGGACGGAAGACTCAGCACATAGCCTTTGCCTTCGGCCTCTGATTTCTGTATATCGGAGATCACATCCTGGGTCAGGGTGCCGAATGCTGCGGCAATCTCTTTCATCTGCTTGCCGTATGCCTTGCCGAGAGTCTTGAAGTTCGGCTTTATCTTCTTGGTGATCAGGCCTGCCGTGTCGGATATGAACTCCAGGTCCTTCACATTGACTTCACCCAGGAGCAGATCCTTGACTTTTTCAAGCTGTTCCTTGACTTTATCGCCTATTACAGGGATCACGAGTCTTGAAAGCGGCTGACGCACCTTTATATTTACCTTCCTTCTGAGGGCAAGCACCATAGATGATGCCCTCTGAGCAAGCTCCATTCGTTCCTCAAGGTCCTTGTCGACAACTGAAGAGTCCGGCTCAGGCATGAGTGTATAATGTACCGATTCAGCGCCAGGCACCAGATCGAGATAAAGTCTCTCCATGAAGAACGGTGCGATAGGCGCAGCAAGCTTGGCCACATTCACGAGTACATCATAAAGCGTCTCGTATGCAGAAAGCTTGTCCTCGTCCATGTTTCCGCCCCAGAAGCGTTTCCTTCCCAGGCGTACATACCAGTTGCTGAGATGATCGCACACGAAGTCCTGGATCAGACGGCCTGCTGTAGTTATGTCATAGTCCTCGTAGGCTGCCTTTACATCCTTGATCAGAGTATTCATCAGGGAGACTATCCATCTGTCAAGCTCAGGGCGGCGGGCCACAGGCACATTCTCAACGGTCTCCGGGTCAAAGCCGTCGACATTTGCATAAAGGGCAAAGAATGAATATGTATTGTAGAGGGTGCCGAAGAATTTCCTTCTTACCTCATCTACTCCTGATTCATCGAACTTAAGGTTGTCCCAAGGCTGGGAATTGGTAAGCATGTACCATCTCAAGGCATCAGGTCCATATTTGTCAAGTTCCTTGAACGGATCCACTGCATTGCCGAGCCTCTTGCTCATCTTGTTGCCGTCCTTGTCAAGCACAAGTCCGTTGGAGATGACTCTGCGGAATGCGCATTTGCCGCTTACCATCGTATTGATGGCATGCAGTGTATAGAACCAGCCTCTGGTCTGGTCAACGCCTTCGGCGATGAAATCCGCTGTCTGGCCGAACTTAGGTGAATGCAGATTCCTGAGTCCTTCCTGAGCATACGGCATAGCTCCTGAATCGAACCACACATCAATCAGGTCAGCCTCCCTGGTCATCTTCTTGCCGGAGTCGGACACGAGGTAGATCTGGTCTGCATAAGGCCTGTGGAGATCTATCCTGTCGTAGTTTTCCTTCGACATGTCTTCAGGGTCGAAGCCCTTGTCCTTGAGAGGATTCGACTGCATGACACCTGCAGCGACAGCCTTTTCTATCTCAGCATAGAGCTCCTTGAGAGAGCCGATGCACTTCTCTTCCTTGCCGTCTTCTGTACGCCATATCGGGAGAGGGGTACCCCAGTAGCGGCTGCGGGAAAGGTTCCAGTCCTGGATGTTCTCGAGCCATTTTCCGAAGCGGCCTGTACCTGTAGAAGCAGGCTTCCACATGATGGTATTGTTGAGCTCTATCATCTTGTCCCTGACGGCTGTGGTCTTTATGAACCACGAATTCAGAGGATAGTAGAGGATAGGCTTGTCTGTCCTCCAGCAATGCGGATATGTATGGACATGCTTTTCTATCTTGAAGGCCTTTCCCTGCTGCTTGAGCATCACGCAGATATCGACATCAAGGGTAGGAGCATCCGGTCCGAGCTCAGGATCGTAAGCATTCTTGACATACCTTCCTGCATATTCCTTGTATTCTGGAGAGACTCTTTCTGCAACATACTTAGGATCCATGTCCTCTATACGGTAGAAACGGCCTTTCCTGTCGACCTGGGCCTGTCTGTCCCCGTTCTTGTCTATTATCATGAGAGGCGGCACGCCTGTAGCCTTGGCCACCTTGTCATCATCAGCACCGAAAGTAGGAGCTATATGTACAATACCTGTTGTACCTTCTTCTGTAGTTACATAGTCTCCAGGTATCACCCTGAATGCGCCGTCATCCGGCTTGAACCACGGTATCAGCTGATGATATGTGATTCCGACCAGATCCGTACCCTGGAATTCTCCTTCCAGCACCCGGTAAGGCACAAGCTTGTCGCCCGGCTTGTAGTCCTCAAGCGAGAGGCCCTTTGCCTTGGGATTGAAAACAGAGTCCACAAGAGCCTTTGCCACTACATATATGGCAGGCGCACCTGAATACGGGTTGAAGGACATCACCCTCACATATGTGATGCCAGGGCCGACGCAGAGAGCGGTATTTGACGGCAATGTCCATGGAGTCGTGGTCCATGCGAGGAAATATACAGGCACAGTCTCACATCCGTAGAGGATCTGGGACTTCTCGTTCTTTATGACCTCGAACTGGACGACCGCCGTAGTATCCTTGACATCCCTGTAGCACCCAGGCTGGTTGAGTTCATGTGAGCTCAGTCCGGTACCGGCGGCAGGTGAATACGGCTGGATCGAGTAGCCCTTGTAGAGAAGACCTTTCTTGTATATATCCTTGAGAAGATACCAGAGAGTCTCGATATAACGGTTGTCGTATGTGATATAAGGGTCATCCATGTCGACCCAGTAGCCTATCCTTTCGGTGAGTGATACCCATTCCTTGGTATACTTCATCACTTCCCTGCGGCAGGCATTGTTGTAGTCCTCGACACTTATCTTGGTACCTATGTCCTCCTTAGTGATGCCCAGCATCTTTTCCACACCGAGCTCAACAGGAAGACCATGGGTGTCCCATCCTGCACGTCTGTTGACCTTATACCCGCTCTGGGTCTTGTAACGGCACACCGCATCCTTTATGGAACGTGCCATGACATGATGGATGCCAGGCATCCCGTTTGCTGAAGGCGGTCCTTCAAAGAACACGAACTCCGGTGCTCCTTCACGCACCTTCAGAGATTTTCTGAAGGCATCGTTCTTCTTCCAGCGGTCCAGAATGCTGTTCCCGACCGATACAAGATCAAAACCTTTATATTCGTTGAACTTCATAGTTTCTCCGATTTTTTGTCTATTTTTGCAGGAATCAAATCCTTTTTTGAAATTTTCAATCCGCAAATATAAGAATTTTATTGCAAAATGAATGTTCTGGATATTATTCTGCTGATCTGTTTCGTACCAGCTATAATCGTAGGTATACGAAAAGGTTTCATAGCCCAGGTATTCTCCATAATTTCGATTGTTGCCGGCGTATGGCTGTCATTCCAGTTTTCCGAACTTCTGAGCAACTGGATAGGCAGATGGATCCATGCTTCCCATGCACTCCTGCAGGTCATAGCGTTCATAATCATACTGATACTGGTAATACTCGCATTCACAGCCTTGAGCAAGCTGCTTGAGGCAACAATCAAGATAATTCTTCTGGGGTGGCTGAACAAGCTCCTCGGAGTAGTATTCGCTATCCTGAAATATGTACTTATAATAGGACTTCTCCTTGTGGCATTCGACTGGATCAATTCCGAGTTCGGGCTTGTAAAGAAATCTGTCCTGGACAGTTCTGTACTCTACAGGCCTCTGCTGAATGCTGCAGACACGATATTCCCTTATTTCAAAGGGTTACTTTCTTAAAGAGACAATGGCTACTGCATTAAAGAGACGATAAAATGGCAAGACTCATACTGATTGAAACAGCAACTGCGCTGTGCTCTACAGCCATCGCAGACGGAGACAGGATTATATCATACAGAGAAAGCAGCGAGAACAGGGCTCATGCTTCACTGACAGCGGTGTTCATTGACGAAATGCTCAAAGAGACAGGACTCGGCATCAAAGACTGCGACGGAGTCTGTGTCAGCATGGGACCTGGCTCATACACAGGACTGAGAGTCGGTGTATCAACCGCAAAGGGACTGTGCTTCGGTGCAGGAATTCCTCTTCTTGCCGTAGGCACGCTTGACATCCTCGCCCATCAGGCAATCGAAGGCAATCTGCTTCCTGAAGGGTGCAGATACATCATTCCGATGATAGATGCCAGGAGGATGGAAGTATATACAGCTGTATTTGATACCCAGTACAGGCAGATTACGGAGACAGCCCCGGAAGTCATTACCGCGGATAGCTTCCGCAGTCAGAGAGATGAGGGCCCGGTGCTGTTCATCGGAGACGGAGCCGGAAAATGTTCTGACATCCTGGCTTCTGAAGGAAGTGCTTTTGTACAATGCTGTCCAAAGGCATCCTCGATGCTTGTCCCTGCCATGGAAGAATACAAAGAAAAACGGTTCAAAGACGTTGCGTACTTCGAACCGTTCTATCTTAAGGAATTTGTCGCTACAGTGAGCAAGAAGAAACTCTTCTGAATCTTTTCTGAAATCTCTTCTGAATCTTTTTAAGGCCCCTGATCCGCAAAGATACTAAAGGAGACTGTCAAGAAGTTTTCTCAGAGATGCCGCATCAGAGACTCTGCCTTCAGCAAGCTTTCCGTCCGCTATTACAAACGAAACAGGAAGCGAATTGACATTGTAGAGTCTTGCTGCCGTTGAATTCAAACCGGCTACATCACACACATTGATCCAGCCGAGGCCCTGGTCCTTTACTGTCCTTGCCCATGTGGCCTTGTCGGCATCAAGTGCCACCTGATATATCTCAAGGCCCCTCTGATGATATTCATCATAGATAGGCTTAAGCACATCCAGGTTGAACATCTTCTGACGGGGGTCAGCTGACGACCAGAAATGCAGAAGCACGACCTTCGAGCCGACTTCGCTAAGGCTCACCTTATTGGCATTGATGTCCGTCAGAGTGATGTCAGGATAATCCACTTGCTCGGCATTCTGTACCCTTACCCTGAACTCAAGTATGTCCGATCTTCTGTCAGCCTCTGCCCGGAGAGCCTTCACATACTTCGACTCAGGATATACTGTCTCAAGGGAATCGCAGATATTCCTGTAGTGTATGGCATCCGTATCCTGTCCGAACACAGGAAGGGCATCCGATCCGGCTACCTGGAAAAGCACAGGCACACACGTAAGGGAATACGGATTTTCCATAATGTAGCGGAGCCTGTCCCTGTAGTAGGCAATGTAAGATGCGCCCATCTCTTTTCGCACTTCCGCAGCTTGCTCCGATTCAGGAGAAAGCGACGAGAGGGCCAAAGCAAGGGAATCGAATGATGTCGAAAAATCAGAATACTTCTTCTCGACATCCGACAGTTTTTCACTTTCCGCAGATCCTGACACTGTGTAATTGCCGAGAGTGTCCGATGTGACACTTACCTTGTCTCCCCTGTCAAGGAGGAGTGAGGCAATCTTGGTGTCGCCATAGAATACATACACGAACTCCGGCTGACCTTTTTCAATGTCAACTTTATATGAATAATGCCCCTTTGGACTTACTTTGACAGTATCCAGCACTTCGTAGTGGTTGACATCAAGCATCTTGACCACCACCTCCGATCCGGCGGCATCAGCGAGGACACCTTCCACCGAAGCTGTCCTGCCGCATGATACGGCAGCCGCTGCAGCCAGCACGGGAACTACCCCTCTGGCTAAAATGCCACCTAGACTAAAGCTTTTCATATTCCTCCAATATTGCAGCCGCAGTGCGGGAGAACTCTTCAGGGGTCAGTTCAAGCTTCTTCTTCCTGAAATCCAGATCCTGCTCGGTCTGGAGTGGGACAAGATGGATATGTACATGCGGCACTTCCATTCCGAGGACAGCAACACCGATCCTCTTGCATGGGACAGCAGCCTTTAGAGCCTTTGCTACCTTCTTTGCAAATGCACACAGCCCGAGATATGTATCATCGTCGAGATTGAAGATATAGTCATTCTCCACATTTTTCGGGATGACAAGAGTATGGCCCTGCGTCAAAGGATTTATGTCAAGGAAAGCATAGAAATCATCGTTCTCCGCCACCTTGTATGAAGGTATCTCGCCTTTTGCTATTTTAGTGAATATGGTAGGCATGGTCTACAGGGTTATATCAAGGATTTCAAACTTGATGATTCCGGACGGCACCTTGGCATCGACAACCTCTCCCTTTGAATGTCCCATAAGGGCTCTTCCTATAGGAGTCGTAGCCGCAAGCTTGCCGGCAGCGAAATCCGCCTCGCTCTCTCCCACAAGGGTAAATTCAACGATCTGACCGTTGGCAAGATTCTTCACCTTCACCTTGTTGAGCATCTGCACCTTGTCCGTACCTATCTGTGACTCATCTATGACACGGGCATTGGCGACAAGATCCTGAAGCTTTGAAATCTTGAGCTCAAGAAGACCCTGAGCCTCTCTTGCTGCTTCATATTCAGCATTTTCCGACAAGTCGCCCTTATCTCTTGCCTCTGCTATCTGGGCCGAGATCACCGGTCTCTGGGCAATCGCTTCAGACAAATCTTTCTTGAGTTTGTCCAGACCCTCCTGGGTCATATAATGTAACGCCATGATATTAATGAATTTAATTTGACAATACAATTAAAAAGGAGTCCTGTGAAAAAACACAGAACCCTGAACTCACTTTATGCAAATATACAAAATGTTTCTGAATAAGTCAGAACTTGGGCTTCATTATTTCAGAATAAATCACGAGTTTCCTAGGGTCAATGTCAAGCTTCCTTTTCTCTGACGGCTGTTCCTGCGGCTGGGCATGCGTCCGTGAAGCGGACTTCAGTCTTGAAAGTCCCGTCTGCTCAAGTTCTTTGGCCTTCTTTCTCGCTCGATACTTTTCCAGAGCCATGGCCATGACTTCTGCACGTGCATCTGCCGATGTATCAGGAGACTGTCCGGCAAACATCGCCTGGCGAGCTGTTGAAGCTGCTGGAGCAGATGGAGCAGAAACCGTTGACCTACTTCCCTCTTCCGTCCGGATCTCCGGGGACTCAGGGACATCTGCTGAAGAGGTTTCAGCTGTCTCTTCGTTCCCGTCTCCGGAAACGGCATCTGTGATCTTGCGCAACGTCCTTGCCTGCTCCACCTTACCGGCCTTCTTGAGCTGTTTCTCAATCACAGGTCCGGCTATCGAAAGCAGGAAAATAAGCAACGTTATGACAATCCCGATATCCATCGCCCTACAAAGTTAACAATTTGCATATAAAATGCAACCGGCAGAGGCATCAGTCAATCCAGCATGCAAAGTTTTCTGTCTGCCTCCAGCTGAGCCTTGAGTGCATCGATAGAGTCGAACTTCACTTCATCCCTTATCTTCTCCCTGAACGATACTCTGATGTCAAGACCGTATATATCCTCGTCGAATCCGAAGATATTTGTCTCTATTGTCCTCATGTTACCTGCACCTACAGTAGGATGAGTGCCGATATTGCACATTCCTCTCCATTGCCGGCTCAGTGTCTCGACAGATACTTTATAAACACCGTTGCCCGGAATCTGCTTCAGGGGCTCGTAAAGCTGCATGTTGGCTGTAGGGAAACCGATTGTACGGCCGATACGGTTACCGGCCACCACTACTCCATGAAGTGTGTAGTCATAACCGAGCATCCTGTCCGCAGCTCCGACGTCTCCCTTCCTGAGCAGTTCACGTATCTTGGTCGAACTCACAGCCACAGCTCCATCGAATGATGCCACGTCAGCAGTCACAACCCCTATGCCGAGCCTTGACGCCACCGACCTGACTGACTCAGGGTCATCAGCATCACTTCCGAACCTGTTGTCATAGCCAAGGACTATTGTCCTGCCGCCGAAACGGCCGGCCACTATATCCCGCAGATATTCTTCAGCTGTCATCCTGCTGAACTCCTTTGTAAAGTCCAGGACCTCTATACGACTGACCCCAAGAGACTTAATCATGGCAATCTTCTCATCCAGAGAAGACAGCAGCCTCAGCGTCCTTGCCCCTGACTGAAGAACAGTACGAGGATGAGGCCAGAATGTAATGATCATGGCCTCATCCTCCTGCTGCCGAGCTGTATCCAACAGCTTGTCTATTACAAGACGGTGTCCTGTATGGACACCGTCGAAAAATCCGGTTGCTATAACCATCTTACGAGTTCAAAATCCTGTCTGTGAGGCAGGAGAGGATTCTTTGCATAGATCCTTGCTGCCACCTGATACATTCCTGTACGTTCAGGGACTATCAGAGCCTGGTATTTTGCAACTCCGTCTGCATTGACTTCAACTGGTGTAAACTCATATTTCTCCTGGATATGGAGCTTGCCCTTGTTGTCTGCAGTTGCGAACAGGAGCTCGACTCCGATTTCCTCCGGATGAAGTTCACCGATATTCAGGACGACTTCAGACTTGAATTCATTCCCGAGCGGCACATCATTGTATGAGCTGTCCGGCTTCTGCACTGATATCACCCCGACACTCTGCCATTCACGGCGCATGCGCTTCTTCCAGGCAGCTATCTCTCTTGCAAGGCTGTAGTCATCAGCTACAAGCTTGGCCTTGCGTTCTGACTGAGGAGCATAGTACTGGTTGATGTAGTCCGTGAGCATCCTGTTGGTCGTGAAGTTGCAAGCTACCATAGCTACAGTATTCTTTATGTAGTCGATCCAGGCAGGCGCTATACCTCCGACATCCTTCTTATAGAAAGTAGGAGCGATTTCATTCTCTATTATGGTATAGATTGTAGCCGCGTCAAGCTCATCCTGATAGTTCTGGTCATCGTATGTCCTCTCCATAGGAAGAGCCCAGCCGGCACCTTTCTTATATCCTTCTACCCACCATCCGTCAAGTACAGAGAAATGCATTACGCCGTTCATGGCTGCTTTTTCTCCGGAAGTACCGGATGCCTCGAGCGGACGTGTCGGATTGTTCATCCAGACATCCACACCCTGTACGAGAAGCTTGGCTAGGGTTATGTCATAGTCAGGCACAAATACTATCTTTCCCATGAAACGGTCCTGCTTTGAGATGTCGACGATCATCTTGATGAGGTCCTGTCCGGCCTTGTCTGCCGGATGTGCCTTTCCTGCGAAGATGAACTGTACCGGCTTTGCTGGATTGTTGACTATGTCATTGAGCCTGTCAAGATCCCTGAAGAGCAGATGTGCCCTCTTGTAGGTAGCGAACCTTCTTGCAAACCCGATTGTAAGCACATCGTCCCTGAGGGTATCCTTGATGGTCACTATCTGGCGAGGCGAATAATGGTTTGTCGCAGCCGGATTTGACAGACGGTCCTTGATTGCAGCGATCAGCTTCTTGCGCAGAAGAGTCCTCACGCCCCAGATCTCAGTGTCAGATACCTTGTAGATGCCTTCAAAGCAAGACTTGTCGTAGTGATGTGTCTTAAACTCATCGCCGAATACCTTGGCATGGATCTTTTTCCACTCAGGAGCTGTCCATGTAGGATAATGCACACCGTTGGTGACATAGCTTACATGGAGTTCCTCCGGAAGGTATCCCGGCCACATTGCGGAGAATATCTCCTGGCTGACCTTGCCGTGAAGCCATGACACTCCGTTGACCTCCTGGGAGATGTTGGCAGCAAGATAACTCATCGAGAATTTCTCGTTAGGGTCGTCAGCATTGATCTTTCCGAGTCCCATAAGAGTATGCCAGTCTATCTTCAGACGGGCAGGATAGTGTCCTATATATTTCCTGAGGAGACCTTCATCAAAGGCATCGTGTCCGGCTGGTACCGGAGTATGTGTAGTGAACAGGGATGAAGCCCTTACGACTTCCATAGCCTCAGGGAAATCGAGGTTGTCCTTGGATATGTATTCATACAGTCTTTCAAGTCCGATGAAAGCCGCATGGCCTTCATTGCAGTGGTATACCTCCGGATGGAGGCCGAGCTTTCTGAGGGCACGGATACCGCCCACGCCGAGCAGAAGCTCCTGCTTGAGCCTGTTCTCCCAGTCGCCGCCATAGAGGTGGTGGGTTATGGACCTGTCTTCCGGCAGATTCTGTTCATAGTCGGTATCGAGAAGATAGAGCTCAGTACGGCCCACATCCACTTTCCACATCCTTGCATGGAGATTTCTTCCAGGGAAGGCAAGGCTGACTGTCATCCAGTTGCCGGAAGCATCACGGACAGGAGATGCCGGGATCTTCATGAAGTCCTGGGCATCATATTTTGCCACCTGGTCACCCTGCGCCGAAAGTATCTGGGTGAAATACCCATATCTGTAGAGAAGTCCGACTGCGACAAGGTTCGTATTCATGTCGCTGGTCTCTTTAAGATAATCACCTGCAAGTATTCCCAGACCGCCTGAATATATCTTCAGTGAGGTATCAAGGCCATACTCCATGCAGAAATATGCTATGGAAGGGCTTTTTCTTTCAGCCTTGAGTGCCATATAGGAATTGAACTCATCCATCACTGCATCAAGTTCTCCTACAAAGGCCTCATCGTTTTCAAGAGCCTTGTAACGCTTCAGGCTCACCATATCCAGCATTGAGATAGGATTCTCGCCTGATTTCTTCCAGGCTTCAGGGTCAACACGGCTGAAGAGTTCCTTCGCTGACTCGTTCCAGCACCACCACAGGTTCCTCGAGAGGATCTCGAGGCCTTTCAGCCTGTCAGGGAGGTGTCTGGATATGAACACACTGTTCCATGACGGCTGGTTCACGTCAATCTTGATATACTGCATCGCTTTATCATCCCTTGTCTCAGGGAATGCTCCTTTTTCTGATATTACTTTCTCAAGTGCCTTCGAATAGGCTTCCTTGTAGTATATGATATTGTTTTCCCACAGGGCAATCTCGGACACCTCCTTGGCATTGTCCATATAGACCTTGCGGGTTTCCTTGTTCAGGCGGGCGATTTCCTTGACCCTGCCGACAACCTCCTCGACGACATTGTTGTAGTTTGAGTCATTGCGGGTAACCACACTGATGCCCGGATGTTCCTTGCCGTAGTGCGAGCGCACCCACAGTCCGAAGCCGGCAAGACTTGTAGTGAGTGTAGGCACCTTGAATGCAAGGCTCTCAAGCGGAGTATAGCCCCATGGCTCGTAATATGAAGGGAAGAGGGTCAGGTCGAGACCTACAAGAAGATCATAGTAAGGCATGTTGAATATTCCGTCATTGCCGTTGAGGTACGACGGGATAAAATAAACCTTCACCTTGTCGCCTATGGCATTGTTGAACTTCAGTTCATTGAGACGCCTTGTTATGATGTCGTACTCCGGATCCATCAGATAGTGTGACGTGCGGGTGACATAGGTCGATCCGTTGCCTCCGAGCTTCGCAAGAAGCTCCTTGTCCGGACCGTTGTTGCCGGACGGGATCATTATGAACGCCTGTATGCTCTTGCCCTCGAAATCAGACTTGTTGAGACGGTCAAGGGCATCGATGAATACGTCGATTCCCTTGTTCTTGTACTCATATCTGCCGCTGATGCCGATGAAGACCGAATTCTCTGGCACATCTTCCCCGGACATCGCCGCAGCTATCTCTATGAGCCTTGACCTTGCAGCCTTGCGCTTTTTCTCATATTCTTCCTCATCGGCCGGGGTAAAGCTGTTCTCGAATCCATTAGGTGTGACTATGTCGACATCCCTGCCGAGGAACTGCTTGCACTCTGCCGCAGTGATCTCGCTGACCGTAGTGAAGACGTCCGAATACTGTGCTGAATGCTTCTCCAGGGAATGACGGGCAAGGACATTGAAATCCCTTGCCTTCTCATCACCGTTGTACACACCCATCGCATCATAGAGCGGCAGGTTGTTGCCGGCGAGGCAGCGGCCCACCACCGTCGCATGGGTAGTGAATACTGTTGCTATAGGAAGCTTTGCACCCTTTATATAAAGCAGTCCGGCTCCTGTCATCCATTCATGGAACTGTGCGACGACCTTGTCAGAAGGACTGAGATTGAATCTGTAGAAACTCTCTATGACCTTTCCTGCCGCATAGCCGAAAAGTGCGGATTCGATATAGTCCCAATTGCCTGTCAGAGAATCGACACCGAACCGTTTCCAGAACTCAGTGAGAATATCATCCTTCTGGGTAATGAACTGCTTGAAATTTACCAGTATGGCTACAGGAGTACCGGGGATGTTCCATTTCCCGACTCTTATCCTCAGACCTTCCGCAGCAGCCTGGGCTCTCCAGGCACTGTAAAGGTGGGGATCTTCAATGAAGTCCGGATTACTTTCGGTATCCATCCATACATCTGGACCTATCAGTATATGGTGCCGCTTCAATTCACTTTTAAGGTAGAGGGACTTGGTCGCGATGACCGTGTATATTCCCCCTACCTTATTGCAGACTTCCCAACTGATCTCGAACAGATAATCCGGTCTGATCAATTCTTTGTTCATCTACGTTTACTTCGTTTTTGTTGTTTTCTTTTTCGGTGCTGCCTTAGCCGGCTTTTCTTCTTTCTCTGCCTTCACGGCCTTTGATTTTGCAGAAGAAGCGCGTTTTACTGAAGCTTTAGCCTCTGCAGCAGGCTTTGCAGCCGCCTTTGCCTTTGATTTTGCCTTGGGCTCATCTTTTCGGGCTGCAAATTTAGCATCTGAAACGGAAATTGCATCATCAACCCTCAAAATAAAATCGCTCAGGACATTCATATAATTGATAAATGCCTCATATGGAGTATCATACGGGTTGAAATATTTATGTACGGCACCATCTGAGAAGAACTTGGTACACATATAATAGAAGTGGTCGCTCTCCTGAAGGTGTCCATAGTCAGACCACAGTGTCTCGTCATTTACCAGAGATAGTTTCTCTCCGAGACCGTAAAGTTTGCCGAACGCATCGTTCTGGAGTTCGTTTCCGAGCCATGCGGTGACATCCCTCTCCTCATCTGCCCATGAAATCGGATCAGGGACATCAAGCACTCCTACTGACTGGTGTTTCTTTGCTGCCTGTGACGGGGTGACAAACTCAAACTCACCGTCATTGAGCACTACGTCAGGAAGATATCTCATGAAATCGAAAATACCGCTCTGGGCTTTCTGATGCTCTCCGAAAGTCTCATAGTCCATGAACAGATTGACAATCTCATCATTCTGTGCCGAAGCCTTGATCCATGAAAGATACTTCTCACCGGTAAGAGGCCAGTCCGGCCAGCTCTTGTCAGAGAATCTGAATGCTATGTCATCGCTCAGGGATGAATTCTTGAGGAGGAGCTTGAGCTTCGGAGCTCTCGCGCCTGAATATATGTAGTTCGGACTCTTCCAGCCGAGGACATGCTTTGCACCTTCTGTAAGCATGGTCTTGAATCCCATGTCATAGACCATCTCACCTATTGCATCGGAATATATAAGCTCAGTGTTCCTGAAAGCCTTGGGAGTGACTCCGAAATAATTCTCGATGGCTTCCTTATGCTTGAGCACCTGATGCTTGAACTCATCTGGAGAAGCAAGGGAAGCAAGGGAATGGTAATATGTCTCGGAGAGGAACTCCACACAACCTGTCTCAGCCAACTTCCTGAAGCTCTCGATGACCTCAGGAGCATATCTGTCGAACTGCTCAAGGACTGTTCCGGAAATCGAGAATGCCACCTTGAATTCTCCCTTGTGGCGGGCAATCATCTCAAGGAGCAGGGCGTTCATCGGAAGATAGCACTTCTGCGCCACCCTGCGGAGGATTGTCCTGTTGGCAAAATCATCATAGTAATGTGAATCCTTTCCTATATCAAAAAATCTGTATAACCTCAATCTGTTTGGCTGATGGACCTGAAAATACAGACAAATGCTCTTTTTCATAATTATCTAGGGTTTTATTTGATCACTGACTCGTAAACTTTCTTGACTTTATATGCGGCATTGTTCCACTTGAGGGTATTCACCTCGTCATATCCGCAGCGGGCAGCCATATCGGCAAGGGCCGGATAGTTCAGAAGACCGTAGATGGCATCCGCCATCGCATCTATGTCCCAGAAATCCACCTTGATCGCATATTTCAGCACCTCAGCCACTCCTGACTGCTTGGATATGATGGTCGGCACGTTTGTACGCATGGCCTCAAGCGGAGATATACCGAAAGGCTCAGATACTGAAGGCATGATGTACACATCAGACAAGGCAAACATCTTCTGCACCTCAGCTCCACGGAGGAAGCCTGTGAAATGGAACCTGTCTGAAATACCCAGCCGCGCCACGTGGCGGATACATCTGTTCATCATGTCTCCGCTGCCGGCCATCACGAAACGCACATGCTGGCATCTCTTGAGGACCTTGGCAGCTGCCTCAATGAAATATTCCGGACCTTTCTGGAAAGTGATACGTCCGAGGAAGGTAACGACCTTGTCCTTGACTCCCCTTTCGACAGAAATATCCTCACGGCCGCTGAAGTCTACGGCGTTGTGTACTGTGACCACCTTGTCCGGAGAAATGCCGTACTTGTTGATCACGATGTTCCTTGTCAGGTCACTTACGGCTATCACCTTGTCCGCAGCTTCCATTCCCTTCTTCTCAAGGTCATAGACACGTGTATCGATATGGTCATCGCTGCTGCGGTCGAAAGACGTCGCATGGACATGGACGACCAGAGGCTTGCCGGTAAGTTTCTTGGCAGCTATACCTGCAAGATATGTAAGCCAGTCATGGGCATGGATGACATCGATCTCATCGGCATGCTGCATAGCGATTGTAGCGCCTACCATGGCATACCTGGCGACCTCCTCCATGAGGTTTGCCCCGTATTTTCCGGAGAACTTGTATTTCTGCCCGTACTGTACCCTGAAATTCTTTATCTGCTTCTTGCGCTCCTCCTCGACCATGGAAGTGAACTCCTGGGGATCGACGTAAGGGACCATGTTCGACCCGATATGCACGAACTGTACTTTCCCGAGGAACTCATCTACGGATGTAGTCACGGTATCTACAGGTATGTCACTTGCATTGATTATCTTCACAGCGCTCTGGTCCTCGTCCCCTGAAGCTGAAGGCATCACGAAGAGGACATCTACGCCATTTGCAGCAAGCCCTTTTGTCATTCCATAGCATGCTGTACCCAATCCTCCTGCAATATGAGGAGGAAATTCCCATCCGAACATCAGGACTTTCATTTCTTCACCTCCTTGTATTTGTTCATCAGATAATCGACTCTAAGCAAAGCTGCTGTACTGCAGGCTGAAGATATGGCACCATGAGCCTCATGAGGCGGATCTCCGTCATAAAGTTCGGAGAATGCCCCGACGCCATGCTTGCTTATGTCTGCATAGAATCCCTCTGTCAGATATTCAGCCTTCTTATAGAATACTGGTCCCATGATCTTGAAGCATACGTCGATATATGGTCCGAGAAGAGAAGGGAACGCACATCCCTGATGGTATGCCAGATCCCTGTCCCTCTGGGAGCCCTCATATACTCCGCGATACTTAGGGTTACGTGGAGAAAGTGTCCTTATGCCACGCGTAGTCACGAGCTCATTGTTGATGACTGAAAGCACTTCGGACTTCACTTCATCGTCAACCGGTGAATAGTCCAGGCAGATGGCGAACAGCTGGTTAGGACGTACATCCATGTTCCTTCCGCTATTGTCGACGTAGTCGGCGAGATAACCTGCCTCCGGACCCCAGAATGTCGGCTGGAAATTCTGTGCGACAAGGTCACGGACATGGCTCCACCTCGCGGCGAAAGCACTTTTCTTTGCGCCATACTTGTGTTCCATGTCAAGGGCAAAGCAGAGAGCATTGTACCAGAACGCATTTGTCTCGACCTGATATCCGGCCCTTTCTGTGACGGGATATCCGTCCACATATACATTCATCCATGAAAGGGCCATACGGTCCATCTGTGCCCAGAGAAGGCCGTTAGGATGCATGGTGATCTCATGGCGCTTGCCTGGTGCATAGCTGTCTATGATGTTCTTGAGGAGCTTGCCGTATTTTTCCCAGATGCGTTTCTCTTCTCCTGAATAGTGGATGTACTGCTGTATAGTGTCAGTCAGCCGGAGAGGAGCTTCCACCTGTGTTGTCCTGCGGAGCAGGCGGTCCTGCTCTTCCGCAATCAGATTGTCAAGGATCTCCTCGAATTCCTTTCCCTTGTCTCCCGCGTAGAGAGTGAGGCCAGGGAGCGAAATGACAGTTTCCCTCAGCAGACCGGTCTCAAGCCAGGAGAAGCCGGCATTGATCCTCTCATGGCCGTTGCGTGTACACTTGAGAAGATCCGCATCATGGACAAGAAGATCGTGATAGTTCTTGATTTCACTATGCTTGAGGACTATATCATTGAATCTGCGTTTAAGCTGCCTTGGACTCTCAGCATTGACCGACGCCGAGAACACGATTGAATCTCCAGGCTTCAGCTCTGTAACGAATGTACCCGGGACAAACAGATCTTCCTTGCACTCAAATCCACGTCTGAGTTCGTCCGAATAGGTTATTCCATTGTACCAGTAAGGTACGTATTTGAATGTCGACTTGGAGCTGAGCTGGAGGTTAAGCGTAGGGAAACCTTCATAAAGCCTGAAGGCTACGCCTCCTTCGACATCCTTGTAGCTCGTGTCAGCCTCAGGATTCTGATGTGTAAGGCTATGGATGTTTCTGAAAGCCAGGAATGGCTTAAGGATCAATGTAGTACGGGATGGAGCCTCAAGAAGGTCATATTTTATCATGACCTGGTCTTTGTCAGGCACCATAAGGATGGTCTTGGTAAAGAGTATCTCGCCCACCCTATATGTTACCTTTGGCTCCGGATCGGCATCAAAGTCAATGATGTACTTGTGGCCTCTTGGCTCGTAGACATCACCGTAGCAATGGATTCCGAGGTTGAATTGCCTTCCGTTCATGACAAGGCTCTCATCGAGGGATGAAAGGAGGAGATATTTTCCTCCGCCGAAATTGTCGACCGGTACGGCAAGAAGTCCATGGTAGCGTCTGGTATTGCATGTCACTATTGAAGTGTTGCAATAGGCTCCAGTCTTGCTTGCGGACAGGATCTCCCTCTTGAGGGAATATTCCAGGTTCACAAGCTCGGACTTGTTGAATTTTAGAAAAGCCATACTTCAAATATTTAAGGTTAATTATTTCAGATCAATCTATCTTCCTCAGTACAACAGCACAGCGGCTCGGGAGATACAGATACAGCGTATCATCATACCTCTGGTCACCGTTGGCGGATTTTTCGTGTACAGAACAATGCTCTTCGCCTTTCTTCAACCTGGAAAATCCGTCGAATTCCTCTTCATCCGAATCAAGGATCATCTCATATTTCCCGGCCGGGGCCGAAAAACCATAGTTTGAGAATGATTCCGAAGCGTTGAAATTGAATGCAAAGATACAATTTATTCTTTTGAATACTAATATTTTTTTCTCCTCATCCTGCACCAGGAGCTCCGGGGCTGCTGAGAAGATTGACTCCTTGTGGGCCAGTGAGACCATAGCCTTGTCGAAAAGGAGAAGATTCCTGTACCGCAGATAGTCAGGACGGGCGAGAGACCACTGCCGTCTTGCATACTTGTAAGACCAGCCGTTGCCTTCCCTAGGGAAGTCAATCCATTCAGGATGACCGAATTCGTTACCCATGAATGTAAGATAGCCGTCTCCGGCTGTAGCCATTGTCACCAGACGTATCATCTTGTGCAGTGCTATACCCCTGTCGACTATCGGAGAAGACGACTTCTTGTCCATATGGAAATACATCTCCTTGTCCATAAGCCTGAATATGATGGTCTTGTCGCCTACGAGAGCCTGGTCGTGGCACTCCGCATAGCTTATCGTCTTCTCGTCGGCTCTCTTGTTGGTAAGCTGCCACCAGATCTCCCCCATGCTCCATTTCTCGTCAGGAAGCTCCTTGATCCACTTGATCCAGTTGTCAGCGACTCCCATGCTCATCCTGAAGTCGAAGCCAACACCTCCGGCCTCGAACGGAGCTGCTAGCCCGGCCATGCCGCTGACATCCTCAGCTATAGTGAAGGCATCCGGATTCAGCTCCTTGACAAGCATATTGGCCAGGGCAAGATAAGTCACAGCCGACTCATCGACACCTCCGTTGAAATAATTGTCATATCCGGCAAAGCTCTTGCCGAGTCCATGATCCCAGTAGAGCATGCTGGTGACCCCATCGAAACGGAACCCGTCGATATGGTACTCCTCCATCCAGAACTTGCAGTTTGACAGAAGGAAACCTATCGTCTCATATTTGCCGTAGTTGAAGCATCTCGAGCCCCATGCCGGATGACGGCCCCTGTCTCCGGAATAGAAATACAGATCGTCCCGGCCGTCGAACATGCTCAGGCCTTCAAGCTCATTGTCCACAGAATGCGAATGGACTATGTCCATCACGACGGCTATGCCGTCCTTGTGCGCTTCATCCACCAGGGCCTTGAAATCCTCCGGAGTCCCGAAACGTGAGCTCAGCGCATAGAAGTTGGACACCTGGTAGCCGAATGAGCCGTAATACGGATGCTCCTGCAAGGCCATAATCTGGAGAGTATCATAGCCGAGATCCTTCACATAAGGAAGCACATTCTGCCTGAACTCATTGAACGTGGACACCTTCGGCTCCTCGGAGCTCATGCCTATATGGCATTCGTAGATCAGAGGATGCTCCCTCTTTCCCGGGCCCTTGTGCTTCCACCTGTAGGGCTTGTCCGGGGCCCAGACCTGAGCACAGAAGAGCTTGGTATCAGGATCCTGCACAGCCCTCGTGGTATAGGCAGGGAGCCTTTCGCCACCACCGCCAGGCCACTCTATGTATAGTTTGTACAGCTCTCCGTGTGAAAGGAACATCGGATCCAGCCGAATCTCCCAGTTGCCTCCCCCGAGAGGCTTAAGAGCATAGGCTTCGGTCCGTTTCCAGTTGTTGAATTCACCTATCAGGTAGATCTTCGTAGCATGCGGTGCCCACTCCCGGAAAATCCATGAGCCGTCGCTGCATCTGTGCATACCGTAATACAGATGGTTGTTGGCCGCATCAGCAAGCCTTCCCTCTCCGGCTATCCTATCCCTTTCGGCAAGGATCCGCTCATGTCGTGCATCTATGGCATCCCTGTACGGTTCCAGCCAGGGGTCGTTGTCATAGATCATCTTCTTGTCCTTATCAATCATATCTGTCCGTATGTCATTTGTTATGTGGTCTTGTCTTATATTTGGTCCAGCCTTGTGTCACAGCTGCGCTTCATGGCTGCCGGCAGTGTCCGTGTCCAGAGAGGAGAGCTTTTCCCTTGCGCTCCTGAGATATTTCCTGCATCCGGATATAAGTTCATCCGACCTCTTTATGTATTTGTCTATATCATCTATGCTGACATCAGCCGATTCCACCTGAGAGGCCATCTTCTCAAGTTCAGCTACCGCTGCGGCATAATCAAAAGCCTTTTCTTCTTTTCTCTTCTCCATGTCCCTTACTGTTCTATTTCCGTTCACTGTCATATTTCCACTACTGTCCATATCCGCCCATGCGCTAATGCATGTCTGGAGACACATTGTCCTGCGGCAGTACCTCTCTCACATCACACTCGAGGGTACCGTCATGGTACATGAGCGATATCCTGTCGCCAGGCATCCTTCCGGCAGCACTCCTTGCCACCTTGCCTTCACTGTCAAGGACAAGCACATATCCACGCCTGAGGATATTCCGCGGATCGGCACTGCGGATCCTTGTCTCCAGAAGCTGCACTCTGCTCTCCATCATACTTATCTTTGATAAAAATGCCATCTTGAGCCTTGACGCGAAAGACGAGAGCATCGCATCCTCTTCCGAATATATCCCGATGAAATAATCAGCAAGGGCCGTAGGGGTCTTAACCGACGTCCATGACACCATGTCGCACACATGCACATCCTGATCATGGCCGACCGCCGCAAGCACAGGTACCGGACAAAGCGCGATGTGGGAGGCAAGGGGATACTCGTCATAGCAGGCAAGATCCAGCTTCGCACCGCCTCCGCGCAATATGAGCAATGCATCGAATCCGCCGGAAGCGACAGCTGTGTCCATGGCCTCACATATGGAAGAGGCAGCTCCGGAGCCCTGCATCAGGGCAGGGAAAAGTTCGGTGCTGAACCTGAACCCGTATTCATTTCCGTGAAGATGCTTCATGAAATCGCGGTAGCCAGCGGCATCGGGAGCCGAGATCACGGCCAGCCGATATGGAAGGACGGCAAGTGCAAGCTCTTTCTGCCGGTCCATCAGACCTTCTTCCGTAAGCCTCGCGATAGTCTGCTGCCGAGCCTTCTCCTTTTCTCCAAGGGACCATGAAGGGTCAATGTCATCAATGACAAGTGAAAATCCATAAAGCTGGCTGAACGAGACCTGTACACGTACCAGCACCAGCATGCCTTCAGACAGAGGCACACCGGCCACAGATTCGAAGAACGGCGCAAGAAACCTGTATCTGGACGCCCAGATCACAGCCTGAGCTTTCGCGACAAGACCCGAATCCCCGCTCTGGGACAGCTCAAGATAACAATGTCCGCCCGGTCTGGCTTTCACGGCGCTTATCTCAGCCTTCAGCCATACCTTTTCCGGGAATGTCCGCTCTACCCCTTCCTTCAGCCTCGTCTGCAGTCCATAAAGGTCCACTATTTCCTTTTCCATAATGCGAACTTGTCTCTGTATCGTTACAAATTTACATAATTTTTCAAACAATCCCGAAAAACGGTTAGCATAAATATGATTTTTAATAATTATTTCATAAATTGGCGAAACTTATTGTGTCCTTAAGGACATTAGTCCGTGAAAAAATCGGATATATTCACTATATTTGCGGCTTGATTGAGACCAAGGTACTGACATGAGAATTTCCGAAGCATTGTTTGCTGGCAGCAGCACCAGGATTTCCGAGAAACCGAAGCAGAAATTTCCTGAATTCGCGTTCATCGGTAGATCCAATGTAGGGAAATCATCCCTGATCAACATGCTATGCAACAACCGCAAGCTCGCACAGACTTCATCGACTCCGGGCAAGACAAGACTTGTCAACCATTACCTCATCAACAGAGAGTGGTATCTTGTGGACCTTCCCGGATACGGATATGCGAAGATGTCCATGTCAGGGAGGCAGAAACTTGCCCAGGTCATAAGGAACTACCTCAACTTTTCCGGAGAACTCCATCTGCTGTTTGTACTGATTGACTCTAGGCACGATATCGGGAAGATCGACATGGATTTCCTGATGGAACTCGGGAACGGAGGAATTCCGTTTGCAATCATTTTCACAAAAGCGGACAAGCTTGGTGCAAATGCAAGGGCTGCCCAGATCGAAAAGAACAAGAAACAGCTCCTGGAATACTGGGAGGAACTTCCTCCGGTCTTCGAGTCATCATCCGAAACCGGACTCGGGAAAGAAGAGATACTTGACTACATCGGGAGTCTTCTTGAAGAAATGAAAAACCAGGATAAAACGCAAATCCACCAATAAAACCTTCATACGATGCACAACGAACACAAAATGAAATTATTTGCTTGCAGGAGTTCAAGACCCCTTGCCGAGAAAATCGCAAGATCGCTGAACATAGAGCTCGGTAAATCCGATGTCCTAGCTTTCAGTGACGGTGAATTCCAGCCATCTCTCAACGAGAGTGTCAGAGGCGCGACAGTATTCATAGTACAGTCCACATTCCCGCCTACAGACAATCTGTTTGAACTTCTGCTCATGATAGACGCGGCAAAACGTGCATCTGCCCATACTGTAATAGCAGTAATGCCGTATTTCGGCTGGGCACGTCAGGACAGGAAAGACAAGCCGAGGGTATCAATCGGAGCCAAGCTGGTGGCAAACATTCTCCACGCCGCAGGATGCGACAGGGTCATGACATGCGACCTCCACGCCGATCAGATCCAGGGCTTCTTTGACTTCCCTGTCGACCATATCTATGCCAGCAACATATTCCTCCCTTATCTGAGAGGACTTGATATAGAGAACGTTGCAATCGCCGCACCTGATATGGGTGGTGCCAAGAGAGCCAACGCATATGCACGCTATCTCCAGTGTCCTGTGATCATCTGCCACAAGTCCCGCGAAAGGGCAAACGTAGTAGGATCCATCACAGCGATCGGAGACGTGGCAGGCAAGAATGTCATCATCGTAGATGACATGATCGACACAGCAGGCACACTCACCAAGGCTGCGAACGTACTCAAGGAGATGGGTGCACTCAGCGTCAGGGCATGTGCGACACATGCGGTGTTCTCAGGAAACGCCTATGAGAGAATCGCAGAATCAGCCCTTGAGGAGGTCATTGTGACCGATACAATTCCTCTGTCAGACGATCCGGCAA
>JADIMK010000074.1 GCA_017694785.1 Candidatus Cryptobacteroides intestinigallinarum | reverse complement strand
AAAGCCAAATAAATTTGCCTTTGCTCTCGCTTAATCGCTATATTTGACCTCTGTTGTGGAGTTCATTTATAGCTGGCGCTCGGCAAAGCCAAATAAATTTGCCTTTGCTCTCGCTTAATCGCTATATTTGCGCACTGTCTATATTTTTGCGTACTGTCCGCCTCACAGACAAAACCTTATTATCATGAAAGATCCTCAGACAAGAGACAACAGCCTGCCGTCCATAGACATGGACAAAGCTATCGGAGATGACGGCAGATGGAAGACAATAAGCAGCGAATATCTCTTCAGAAGGCCGTGGCTGACAGTGCGGCACGATCAGGTCAGGCTTCCGGACGGAAGGATCAACCCTGAATTCTATGTGCTGGAATACCCAGACTGGGTCAATGTGATAGCCATCACTGAAGACGGCCGCTTCGTGATGGAAAGACAGTTCAGGCAGGGCCTGGGAAAGACCTGCTTCGAAATACCTGCCGGAGTGATGGAAAAGGGAGAGACAGCCCTGGAAGCCGCCAGAAGAGAACTCCTGGAAGAAACCGGATATGGAGAAGGCACATGGGAAGAGATCATGACAGTGTCAGGCAACTGCAGCACTACATCCAACCTCACCCACTGTTTCGTGGCAAAAGGTGTCAGAAAAGTATCGGGACAGCACCTTGACAGCACTGAAGACCTTTGCGTATATCTGCTTACTCTTGAGCAGGTGCGTGAGCTGCTCCGCTCCGACAAGATAAGGCAGTCCCTCATGGCAGCTCCGCTCTGGAAATATTTCGCCGAGAACCATCTGCTGTAGTCCAGCGTCCCTGTTCCCAATCTACAAGGAATAAAGGGCTTGACGGATCCTGATCAAGGCAGGAGCCACCGGCCGGACAAGGGTCCGGAAAGTTACTCCAGGATCTTCTCGAATGCGAGACGTGGGCTTTCGTACATGACAGTGCCGCACCTGACAAAGCCCAGCTTGCCGAGGACATGCAGCATCTGCACGTTGTCATAGTTGGTATCTACCTTGAAACTCCTGATTCCCCGGGAAAATGCGAGTTCCGCAGTCCTGTTCAGGAAAAGCTCCGCAAATCCATGCCCGAGACAATCTTCAGCCACAGCAAGACGGTGGACGACCACATAAGGCCCGTCTGAAAGCCATCGGCCTTCAATTCTGCTGTATGCAGGCTCTCCATCGAAGACTACAGCTCCGTAGGCTGCAATCCCATGGCCTCCGACGCAGTCATTCCCCGGCAGCATCTCAAGGACATACCCGTATCCTTCATTTATATCTTTCCGGACACTTTCCTCTGAGGGATATGCGCCCTGCCATTGGGTACGGCGCTGGGCCTTCATCCTTCTTTTGGCTGATTCCAATACAGACCATGCGGCACTGGCATCAGCCGGTACCGCATGTCTGAAAAATATCCTGTCTGTACAGCCGGACATCTGTTGTCAGAGTACTTCGATCAATTCTACTGTGAAGACGAGTGTACTGTATGGAGGGATAGCCCCAGGAGCGCCATGCTCACCATAACCGAGATTGTACGGGATGTAAAGCTCCCATTTCGAACCTTCGGCCATAAGCTGCAGAGCCTCAGTCCATCCTGCGATCACCTGGTTGACGCCGAACACTGCAGGCTCTCCCCTGTCATAGGAACTGTCAAACTTGGTCCCGTCCGGGAATGTCCCGAGATAATGGCATTTTACCTTGTCGGTACGGCCCGGTTTACGGCCTTTTCCTTCAGTGATCACCTTGTACTGCAGGCCGCTAGGCAACACCTTCACGCCCTCTTTCTTCGCGTTTGCTGCAAGGAATTCTTCTCCTTCCTTCTTCATTGCCGCTCCCATTGCAGCAGCTTCTGAACGCTGTTTCTCCTCTATTTCAGCGAAATACTTGTCAAGGAGAGAGGCAGCTTCTTCAAACGGGATCTCTGGCTTGGCTCCTGTAAGAACCGCCTTGAGACCGGCAGTGAAATCTTCAAATGCGACTTCCTTCACACCGGAGGAAATCATATTGTGGGCTATGCTCATGCCCAATGCATAACTGTTCTTGTCCATAATATCAATATAGTCTTTGTTGTCTTATCATCGTTTTTAAAACCTGCGGCTTCACACAGACGCGTCCGCAAATATAGTGCAAATCGCGGAATCCCCGGCACATGTCCTGCGGTCAGAGCAATTCTTCTTCTCCGTAGATGATTTCATTGTCCGGAACGAACCACACCGCTGTCCTTACTTCCTTGTACCCCATCCTTCTGAACAGCCCGGCATATCTTGCTACCTGTCGGCTGTATTTCCTGTCAGACAGAGGATCCCTCTTACCGAACTTGTAATCTATGATCATGACACTGCCGTCGTTCCTCTCTATCACCCTGTCAGGCCTGTAGAGACTGCCGTCGGTATCAATGACGGTGGTCTCCCTGAGCACCGAACGGTATCTGCGGTCCTGGTCGAACCATCCGCAGGCTGAAGCAGAAGCGATCCTGTCTGAAAGCAAGGCATACGCCTTTGCTCCTTCTTCCTGACTGATTTCACCTGAGGATACAGCTTCCTTGACCGAAGCATCCAGGTCAGAAGGAATCTCGACACGGGAAAGGATATCATGGAGGACAATACCTCTGAGACGGCCGGACGCCCCGGCACCCACCAGACCGTCCTTTGAGAAGAAATCCAGGGCATCAGCCTTGAACTTGAGACGTCCCCTTTCCATTGAATCATCCGGATTGAGAGGCCACGACGGATAGGACGAGGTCACGGCAAGAAGTCCTGACGCACTCTTTTCCCCGGAGGCGGCATCATCCCCCGCATCCGGAGCATCGGTTGCAAAGAATATAGTCCCGTCTTCCTGCACAGAATATGAGAAATGCGGACAGCCTTCCTCCTGAAGCCCAGGCATAAGACCAGAGGCATTGTGTGCGAAGCAATACAGGATCTGCGAAAAATCAGTGAACGGTTTGCCGTCACCTGATCCAGAAGAATCGATGAGAGTCTTACGCGGAAGCTGCGATATGAGATACATACCTTTTACAGCACGTGTGAGAGCTACATAGACAGCATTGATATTGTCCACATACTGCATCTTGGTTTCATTCCTGAAGTCTTCGGCAAAGAGTGTATTAGCACTATCTTTAGACAGTTTCACATCATACAGGCCGTCTGATGCCGCTTCAAGCGATGTCCCTTCCAGATCTGGCCGGCACCAGTGCTTTCCCGGCTTATACAGCTCCACTGTCTCCACATAAGGAAAGATGACATATTTGAAATCCAATCCTTTGGATTTATGTATAGTCATCACTCTCAGCGAATTTCCTGAAGCCGGAGAAGAGATTGAAGGATCCGATTCCCCCCAGTGCACGATGAAGTCATGAAGTCCGTTGCCGTTTATCGCCACATAGTCCTGGAGAAAGTCCATGAAAGACTGGATATATATGACTTCGCTTTCAAACAAAGCTTCATCCGCTTCCTTCAGACCCCGGAGAAGAGCTTCGCACAGATCGACGAGGGAATGGCAGCCTTCCGGAACCGGAATATCCAGAGTACCTGCGATATAGCCGTTTATCTTGTCAGACGGATTGTCAGCAAGGGAAAGCAAGGAGAAAAGACGCCTGACGGTTATAGAGGACTTGACTTTCAGCGAATCATCTGTAAGGACAGGTATATTATTGTCTATCAGATAAGAAGCAATCTCCCCACCTGAAGCGTTGTTACGGACAAGGACTGTGATGTCTCTGTTCGGCACGCCCCTTTCCTGAAGCATCCGGACTGTAGACAGGACTTTTGCTGCCTCTTCTGTCTTAGGACAGAACATGATCTGTATTTCTCCTTCGCCCTTGACCTTCGAGGGAAGTTTCTGCCTTACATCCGAATAGATATCCGAAATACTGCGTCCCTTCTGCTCGCCATACTGCCTGTCCAGAACATCTGCCGCATAAGGGAAGAAACTGTTGTTGAAGTCGATGATCTTCCTGCAGCTTCTGTAATTGGTGTCAAGTATATGCTCCGCAGCCCCAGGAAATTCCGAAGACACTTCAGTGTCAAGAAGATTCCAGTCCGACCCTCTCCATCTGTATATGCTCTGCTTCACATCTCCCACCAGCAGATTGTCAAATCCCTGGGCCTCGCTGTTCTGAAGGAGAGGGAGGAAATTGTCCCACTGTATCCTCGAGGTATCCTGGAACTCGTCAAGGAGGAAATTCTCATATCGGACTCCGGTCTTCTCATAGATGAAAGGTGCATCAGATCCGTCGATTATATCTTTAAGAATCGTATTGGAATCATCTATGCTGAGGACATTCTTCTCTTTCATCAATGCATTGAACTCCTTGTACAGGTCGGAAGTGACACCGAGGCCATAGAGCTGTGACTGAAGGATGCCGGCTGTCATATATATGCTGTAGCGTTCTTTGAACAAGGCACAGAAGTCTTCAAAGGGAGAATCAAGCAACGGATGTACGAGAGGAAGCAGTTTCTTCGCCTTCGTCTTTGCAAACCATTGTTCCGGATCCGGTGCTTTGGTGAAGAATGCCGTGGAAAGCGGCTTCATGGCCTCGCCTTTCACCGGAGACGCATAGCCGTAGAGGATATTTGCAAATCTGTTGCTGAAGTCTTCGGGGCGTACACCGGCATCTGTCATCAATGACAATATCCTGGCGGCCATTGTCTTTACATCTTTCTCAAAATCCGCAATGGTCTTCCTGCATGCTTCCCTTATCCTGGAAAGTTTCTCCTTTGAATATATCTTGTCTTCATCTATACCATACTTCTCGACAAGCGCACGGTGTTCATCGGACTTGAGCCTTGATGCAATGGAAACAAGACTTGATTCAAGACTGTACTTTTCATCATTTTCAATCTGCTCCATCACGCTGTCGGTCAGCCACCGGAGCATCTCAGAATCAGATTCGTCAAGTGAATCCAGCACCCTGTCGACACTTTCCTCTACAAGGGAATTCTTGTCCAGCTCAACCTGATATGAAGCGAACTGGCCGATTTCCCTTGAAAAAGCCCTGAGCGTCTGCTGGAAGAACTTGTCTATCGTACTGACAGAGAATGCACTGTAGTCATGGAGGATATTGCAGAGCATGTCCATGGCGCTTTCCGACACGGACTCCAAGGTGACCGGCAGGCCTGGCCTTCCAGGAAGTTCAGTTATGAAATCGTCCGGATCTGTCCCGGCTATTTCAGTCTCCGGGAACATCGACGGGATGAAATATTTCAGATAGCCCGACTTGCCTGGGTCAACTGCCAGGATGAAGAGCTCCTTCATGATCCTGGACTTCATCTCATCAGTGGCCTTGTTTGTAAATGTCACGGCCAGGATATGCTTGTAGGCATACCTGTCCTGCTTCTTGAAGAGAAGTGTTATGTATTTTCTGGCAAGGTTGAATGTTTTTCCCGAACCTGCCGAGGCTTTCATCAATTCCATATCTGATACCTTTGTTATATTTATTCCAGAGGAAGGTATCAGATATGGAATTCCTCTACCCCCTCCGCTGTGCGGCCTCCCCAAGGGGAGTTCCCCTCCACCGCCTCCCCTCCGGAGGCCCTGTCGCGGACACCGCTCCGATGCTTTGTTATATTTTTCCAGAGGAGGGTATCAGATATGGAATTCCTCTACCCCCTCCGCTGTGCGGCCTCAGCGGCCGCAGATGAGTCTGAAGTCGCAGTACTTGCATGAGGCCTGATCATCAGTACGTCTGAACGGCACATCCGGGTCGGCCATCTCATTGAGCAGATCTGCCAGACGTGAAGACATCGCATCATAGAATGTCTTGCCGACTTCTGCCTGCAATGGAGGTTCGCTGAAAAGCTTTGCTGTCGAATAAACGGAATCCACGACCCGTCTGCCTTCAGCAAGACCGTTCTCTGACAGCAGAAGATCATAGATGAACAGCTGCAGTGCTATCTTCGGCTTCTCACTGAATTTATCCGGCCCGAAGAGCTTGTCGACCGTAGCCGCCCCGTCTTCTTCCGTTATCTTCATATCTTCAGGAAGGACCTTACCTGTCTTATAGTCAACTACCCGCAACTCGTCAGAAGAGAAACTGTCCAGACGGTCTATGAATCCCTTGATATGGAATCCGTTGAAACCGCATTTGAGCCCCATCTCAAGACCAAGGATACTGAAGCTTTCCAGACCTCTCTGTTCAAGAAGTTCCTTGTCCCTCTGAAGGGTCTTCTGCACATACTTTACGATCACATCACCGATGACAAGATTGCGTCCCGTTATCTCTGGGCTGTGGAGCTGCTCCATCATCAGTTCCCATACCATCCGCTTTATCTCTTCTGCCTTTCCGGACATGGAATCCAGCCACCGGCGGCTGACCGACGGCTTGTCTGAATAAAGCTTCTGCATTGTTCCATGATATACCGTACCTATCATCGCAGCATCCATTGTCTCAGAGACCTCTTCCTCAGGAGAAAGCTGACGCACGAACTGATAGTAGAACTTGGCGGGACAGCAGATATAGCTCTGTATGACTGTCGCCGAGAGATCCCTGGCAAACAAAGTTGCGATATCTTCATCTGTCTTCCGTATTTCAGGGGAGACAGTCCCTGTCTTGACCGGGGCAGATGCCACATACCGTTCAAGTGGAATCCGGAAATGATATTCAAGCTGACGTATGTAGCGGCTTTCCTCTCCTGATTTCAGGTTTTCTGTCCTTGAATCATAAAGAAGCCATACATTCTCTGCCCTGGTTATCATCCTGTAGAAATAATATGCCCATACGGCATCCTGGAATTCATAGGAAGGGAGTCCGAATCCGCGTCTGAGCTCCGGCGGTATGAATGAAGAGCTTACACTCCGGCGAGGGAACATGCCTTCATTTGCGGAAAGGATGACAAGATTACGGAAGTCCAGGGCCCTTGTCTCCAGAGGCCCCATGATCTGCAGACCTTTGAGAGGCTCTCCGTTGAACGGCACCGATACACCTGCGAGCAGCTGGTCGAGGATCCGGAGATATGTCATAGGCAACACCTCCGGAGCTATTGTCCTCAGCCGTGATACGCACAGCCAGTATTCCTTGGCAAACTCCACTTCAACAGCCATGTCACTGCTGACGGAAAGCAAAGGAGCGACAGCGGATATGACATTCATCTGATAGCCGGCAAATCCGTCAAGCTGACTCCTGTCAGTACTCTTGAGATCCTTGAGCACCGGGGTGAAGACCAGCCGTGAGAGTGGAGTAGCAGAAAGCTCATCTTCAGTGATATAGATACGAGCCGCCGACTTCACGGACTTTACCATGGCTGCATCTTCTTCCGTCATTATCTTTCTGAATACGCTGCTTGAGAACAGTGACCATACAGGCTTGTAGTAGAATGCCCATTTGCCTTCCCCTGGATTTTCCTTGTCCGCCATCCTGCGGATATGCAGCTGCACGGATGAGACGGCCGACATGAAAGTGAAGAATTCGCTGCCTGTCATAGGATATCCCATAGTCACATTGATATCCTGGATCTCCGGAGGTATAGTATTGAGGAGAGGCATCAGCAGGGTCTCGTCCGGCAGGACTATGGCGCAGTCGTCGTGCCGGGTATCCGGCTCGGACAGAGCCTCTCCCAGGATAGAAGGTATCTGCTTTACCTGACCGACAGACGACGGTACACTTATGACCCTGACCCTCGGATCGGGAAGGCCGTCCTCGTCCCAAGTGAATTTCTGCGGGAACTCCCGGACATTGTCTTCCATGAAGAAGGAAGACCTGTTGCGCCGGTCCCTGATCATATTTCCTGAATAATCCCAGCAGAACTCTGCAAGGCCTCTGTCCCTCATCTTGCGCATAAGGGTCTTTTCACACTCGTTCAACGCATTGAGACCTATGAAGACATATCTGCTGCTTCTCGGGAAGACGGAAGCAAGCCTCTCTGCGAAATCTTCTTCTGTACTTCCGGAAATACCTTCTGCGATATCCCTATAGACCATCCCCTCATACGCAAGTCCCTCTGACTTCAGCCTTTCCCGGTAGGATACATACAGGGGATAAAGTATGTTCCAGATCTGAAGAAACCTTTCCTTGACATTAGGGTTGTCGGAGTCCAGGTCTACAGTAAGTTTTCCGCTCCGGTCATTGAAATGGCCGACAAAACCCTCGATTGCCTTGCGCTGCCTGTCTGTCAGATAAGAATACGTATCCTGCAGCGCCTTGAAATCGGACACGTTGGTAAAGATCTGGGCCGGGTCTACAAGATATTTGTCCACATCATTGAAATCCCCCAGTATGACATCTCCCCAGAAGATGAACTCATCGAGAGGCTCTGCCTTTGCATTGAGCCGGCTGTAGCAGCTGTACAGCTCCAGAAGGAGAGTAACCCGGTCCGTCACGCCCACATCGTATATCTTATAGAAGAAATCATTGATAGTCAACATCTCCGGCGCTATGACAGGGGATTCACTGCCTGAAATGACTTCAGCAAGGTGCTTGCGGAAAAACACCATGGACCTCCTGTTCGGGAAAATGAAACATCTTCCGGAGATATCTCCCTCCGTAAAGAATTTCTCTGCAGCTTGTCTTAAGAATGGCTTCATCTGTAAATCTGTATCAAAGGTATTCACCTGTCAGTGAACATCATAATCAGTGGTCATATCAAGAGGAAAGGATCTGGGAATCAAAACGGGAAAAGAAGCGGAAGCACAACCACCATCACTACCCCCATGAGTACCTGCAGAGGAAGCCCTACCTTTATATAATCCATGAAAGTATATTGCCCCGCATGCATCACCAGCGCGTTAGGCGGAGTAGAGAAAGGCGATGCAAAGCACATGCTGGCACCGACAGTAACGGCAAAAAGGAAAGGCACCGGATTCACTCCCAGCTGCAAGGCACTTTCAAGAGCTATCGGAGCCATCAGCACAGCCGTGACCGTGTTGCTTATGAACATTGTCATGAACGAAGCAGTGAAATACACTCCGGCAAGCATCACAACAGGCCCCATCGAGCCAAGTCCGCTCACAAGGGCTCCGGATATATATGATGACGCACCTGTCTTCTCCAGGGCAAGAGACATCGGAAGCATGGCAGCGAAAAGCACAATTGTCTCCCAGTTGATTGTCTTATATGCAGCCTCGACATTACGGAAACAGCCGGTAAGCACCATCAGCATCGCGGCTATCATCACAGCTGTCACAGGGGCGACAGGGATGAAGTCAAAGACCATCATCGCTATCATAAGCAGCATTATAGCAGCTGCGACAGGGGCCTTGTAGTCAAGTGTGACCTTTGCGGCTTCAGCCAGCGGCTGGCCTAGGACCACCCATTCCGTGTCTTCATTGCTGAGCCTCGCTATATCCTGCCATGCACCCTGGACCAGCAGGACATCAGCACTGTGCATCTTCACATCCCCCAGTTCATGGAGAATATATTCGTTCTTGCGGCGTATGCCAAGTACATTGACATTGAACTTGTCTCTGAATCCGGCTTCCTTCACTGTCCTGTTTATCACATTGGACGACGGCATGAGCACGATCTCGGCTATCCCTATATCGTAGAAAGCAAGAGTACCTCCGGAGACAGAGGCCTGCTCGGAAGTATGCCCGTCTATCATCTCAAGGCCGTTGTCCCCCGCGAAGCGGCTTACAGCCTCGACATCTCCGCTGACATAGAGCACATCTCCCTGCCTTACAACCGTATCTGCTGAAGCGACTTCCTGGGTGACTGTCTTCAGGAAACGGTGCTGGGAAGTCTCCCCTCTTCTTATCTCAAGGATGTTCAGCCCGTATCTTCGTCTGATGTCAAGTTCCTGGACAGTCTTCCCGAGAACTTCACAGCCAGCACCTGCCCTGAGCCTGAAAAGATTGTCGGAAAGTCCGTACTCCTTCACCAGCTGACCCAGTGTCTTCCCTGAAGAGGCGCGGCCCTGGCCGAGTCCTTTCTTTGAAAGGAATACCTTTGACAACGGCAGAAGCACCAGTATGCCGACGGCAAGACAGATGAGGCCGACAGGAAGGAACGAGAAGAATGAAAGCTGCCCGTAGCCTGCTCCTGACAAGGTCTCCGATATTATAAGATTGGGAGGTGTACCGATGAGTGTCATCATGCCGCCCATGCTGCTGGCAAAGGCAAGAGGCATCAGCAGACGGCCGGGAGCAAGCCCGGCATTATATGCAAGGCTCACTACTATGGGAAGCATGAGAGCAACAGTCCCGGTATTGCTCACAAAAGCCCCTATCCCCCCTGTCACAAGCATTACAAGCAGAAAAAGCTTTGTCTCGCTGTTGCCGGCAAGCTTCAGCAGCCTGGAACTTATCATCTTGGCAAGGCCTGTACGGAATATCGCCCCGCCCACGACAAAAAGCCCCACCATCATGATGACCACCTGGTTGGAAAATCCTGACAAGGCTTCCTCAGGGGTCAGTATCTGGAAAATAAGGAGAGACAGCAGCGAACACAGTGCAATTATGTCAGACCTGAACTTCCCTGACACGAAGAATGCAGCTGAAATGACAAGTATTATAATTGTTATTATCATCTGAATACTATGTTAAATGGACCGGAAGCAGAAACAGGGATATAGCCCGGAACCAGATACAAATATAGCAAATCATGGCCTCAATTTTAAACAATCCGCGACTTTTCTTGACCATAAAGCGTCAAAGTATCTGACAGTCTGTCATGAATCCACGGCCGATCCTTGCACAGGCCGCTGATACGCGGAAAAGACCGTTGCCCAATGCTTTCATAAAATAATGAATTTATACTGCACGGAATTTGCAATTACGGGGAAAATGATTACTTTTGCATCCGGTTTCAAATTTGAATAATTCAAATTTAAGCCAGATGCCCGGGCCCACGGGTCCGGATAATGGAAATTGAAATACAAACAACAATCAAAAGATCAAAGATCATGAAAAAGAAATTCAGATGTCTCGTCTGCGGATATGTATATGAAGGCGAGAACCCACCGGCAGAATGTCCGGTATGCCATGCAAAGGCTGATAAATTCGTAGAAGTAAAAGAGACTGAAGGCGAGCTCACATGGGCTGACGAGCACAGGCTCGGAGTAGCAAAGGGAGTTGATCCAGAGATCCTCCAGGGCCTTAAGGACCACTTTGCAGGTGAATGTTCAGAAGTCGGCATGTACATCGCCATGAGCCGTCAGGCAGACAGGGAAGGATATCCTGAGATTGCTGAAGCATTCAAGAGATATGCTTACGAAGAGGCTGACCATGCAGCACGCTTTGCTGAGCTTCTCGGTGAGGTTGTATGGGATACCGAAACAAATGTAAGGAAGAGAATGGAAGCTGAGGCTGGTGCATGCGAAGACAAGCTCCGCATCGCCAAGCTTGCAAAGGCTCAGAACCTTGACGCCATCCATGACACTGTACATGAAATGGCTAAGGATGAAGCTCGCCACGGAGCAGGCTTCCAGGGCCTCTACAACAGGTATTTCAAGAAATAATCCTGCCGCCAGCACTCAGGAGTCAAGATGCACTGACAAGTCATCTTGACATGATAGCCTGATACAGCATAAGGGCAGCCCGCAGAATACGGGTTGCCCTTTGTTTTTCCGCCTGCTGCGGCATTCCCCTATTTTTATTATTTTTGCGTCCTCAAGACATATTACATTTATCCAAGACATATTACATTTCAGCAGATACCATTGATATGGAACAGAAGAAGAAACTCTACCCTATACAGTTCACTCCGGAGACGTCCAGTCATTCTTGGGGAGACGAGACATACGCAGTAGCGGACCTCGGCATCGTTGATTCCGCTGTCTGCAACGGCTGGCTTTCGGGCAACACCCTAAGCGACGTCATGGAGACATATATCGAAAGGATAAGCGGGGAAGATGTGTACGGATACTACGGCAGACAGTTTCCGGTCGCGGTCTCTACTCTCAAGATAGAAGGGAAATTCCCGGTCATGTGTCATCCTGACGATGAGGCGGCCGGCCAGCGCTACGACGCCCTCGGCAAGAAGACCCTGCTGTATATCCTTGATGCTGATCCGGCTGCGAAGCTGTATCTCGGGTTCAGCAGAGAAATGTCTGCCGGAGAGCTCTACACAAGATGTCTTGACGGCACTGTCAGGGAGACACTGAACGAGATCACTCCTGTATCCGGGGACGCTTTCATAATCAATCCGGGGACAGTATATTCTGCATCAGGACATCTTACAGCATTATGTGTATCAGAAGCTTCCGCCATATCATTCTCTCTTGAGAATGATGAGGAATCACACATTGAAGATGCCATGGATCTGATTGATTACGGCAGATGCGACATCAGCAGGATATGGAGCAGACATGGTGCCGATGCCTCGGCTTCCCAGAATCCAGGCAGCACCAATCTCCTCTCTTCCCCTGAATTCTCCGTCAATCTGACTCCGGTCCATGAACCGATGAAATTCACAGCAGGAAATTCATTCACAATATTCAGCTGCATAAGTGGAGCCCTGTCCATACAGATACCTGGAAAAGATGCGGATGGAGTCAGCCACATGGGAGACTATCCGCTGAGAAAAGACGGGACAGTCCTGATGCCGGCCGACATTGAGGAATTCTTCCTCGTACCGACCGAAAGAGAGACCTGCGTCATCGAGACCTTCATTGAGAAAAGGGAAGAAATCGACAACTACATCAACCCGGACACAGAACCATTCCTCGAAGGAGAAGACTACGAAGGACTCGATGCCGAAGATGCTGAAGACTCCGGGGATACAGACAAAGAAGAGACCGGATACAAAGAATGACACCTGCATGTCCGGACCACTGGCCAGCCAAGGCCCGGACTGCAGGAAACTGATTTCTGATCCTTACAAAGGGTATTGATTCCTGAAGCAATATGGAAACACGCATTGATAAATATCTGTGGTCAATAAGGGTATTCAAGACAAGGAGCGAAGCTACAGACGCATGCAAAGGAGGAAAGATAAAGCTCAACGGCTCCGATGTGAAGCCCTCCAAGACAATAAAGGCCGGTGACACCATCACAGCCAGGAAAGGTGCTGTCACCTACACATACAAGGTAATTGAACCCGTCGAAAAAAGGCAGGGAGCGAAACTCGTCCCGCAATATGCCGAAAACATCACTCCGCAGTCGGAACTTGACAAGCTCAAGACACCTGTCGAGACATTCTTCCTCAAGAGAGACAGAGGTACAGGCAGGCCTACCAAAAAGGAACGCCGTCAGATGGACTCGCTGTGGGATTCTCTCAGCCTCGATGTTCCTGATGACGTTTCGGACAGATTCGCAGCTGAATTCGGCTTCGCAGACGAAGACGGATATGATGATGGCGAAGACAACTTTGACGAAGAGGACGGATAATTTTGACATCAGGCACGAAAACCGTCTTTCTGCTTCCTTAGGAAGCAACCGATAATTACCTTACGTCTAGAATGGAACAGTACTGCCAGTGAATGAATTTTTGGCGCAAATCCGGCGCACGATATCTACGAATAATGCCGCAACTTCTTCTAAATCAAAGAGTTGCGGCATTTTGGTAGCGGGGGAAGGACTCGAACCTCCGGCCTCCGGGTTATGAGCCCGACGAGCTACCAACTGCTCTACCCCGCGATATTGGACTACAAAAGTAGACATAATTTTTATATCTGCAAAATTTTCTTGAAAAATATTTTCATTTTCTTCAGGAAGCATTGTAATCTACATTGTGCCCACAAGAGGGAACGCCCCACTACACTGCGGCACGCTGCCCCGATCTCACACTCCCGATATTAAATTTCTGATTTTATGCACAACAGACAGAAATTAATATTAATTTTGCAGTCACGAATGGAAAGATGCCGGAGTGGTCGATCGGGCCGCACTCGAAATGCGGTGAACGCGTAAGTGTTCCCAGAGTTCGAATCTCTGTCTTTCCGCATAAATATCTATCCTACAGCCGGGACTGCGATATAGACACGCAGATTCCGGCTGTTCTTTTATTCCAATGGAAAGAAAAAGGGACGGCCTAACCGGGACCGCCCCAAAACAATAAGGGAAAAACTGCTGAAAATTTCACACTATACAGCGGATACTTAACCAACCGCTTTGCGGATCCTTGACAAGCTGCCTTATTGACAAGCGGCCTAACGGATCCTTGACAAAAGGCTTTCCGGGAGGACAGGCATTGCTCCAGCCTGGGTGCATACATACCCTGATACTTCCACTGCAAGCCTGTGTGCTTCGCATACTGTAAGCCCGCTCAGGATGGCTGAAACAAATGCGCCTGTAAATGAATCACCTGCGCCGACTGTATCCGCCACCTCAACCTTAGGGGTCTCGACAAATGAGACATTCCCTGGTACAAATACATAGCTGCCGTTGACTCCGCAGGTAAGGATCAACATCTTGAGTCCATACTTTGCAAGAAGGATCCAGCATTTGTCCTTGAGGTCAATGCCAGGATAGCCGAACAGACGGCTCACGGTTACAAGTTCTTCATCGTTTATTTTCAATATATTGCACTTCTCAAGAGAATTGCAGATGGTCTCTTTTGTGTAGAAGTTCTGACGGAGGTTGATATCGAATATCTTGAGTACATCATCATCCTTCGGCATGGCATCCAGGAAACGGTTGATGGTCTCCCTTGACACGATGCTGCGCTGGGCAAGAGAGCCGAAGCACACAGCCCTCGTCTCCGAGGCCAGCTTCTCAAGCTCTGCTGTATATGGGATATTGTCCCATGCTACACCTTCTTTGATCTCATAGCAAGGCACCCCGTCTGCATCAAGCTCCACCTGTACCGTACCGGTCGGATACGGGACTGTAGCTATCCTGCCTTTAAGGCCCTTTGCCTTGAAGTTGTCAAGGATCTCCTGTCCGAGGGGATCGTCGCCCACAGCACTGACGACGCAGCTGTCAAGGCCGAACTGAGATACATGATAAGCGAAGTTTGCCGGTGCACCGCCGAGTTTCTTTCCCTCAGGAAGCATGTCCCAGAGGGCCTCGCCCATTCCTACTACTATATTTTTCATATAAGGTAATTTTAAATTTATGATTGATCCATTGATATTTCAGGCTTCCTTTCTGATTCGTGTAAGGTAGAAAAGTAGGTATATGACACCGACTGTCATCACAGCTACTGCTCCGCTCTGTCCTATCGCATCACTGGCAAAACCCATCAGCAGAGGGAATACCGTGCCTCCGAATAGCCCCATTATCATCAGTCCCGATATCTCGTTCTTCTTGCCAGGCATTGAAAGAAGTGCCTGAGAGAATATGATCGAGAATACGTTGCTGTTACCGAAGCCTATAAGAGCGATAGCCGCATAGGCCACAAACTTTGCATCGGATACCAGAAGAGCGACCATCGCGACCAGCATACATATTACGCTGACTGCAAAGAAAGACTTCGATGAGACCTTTCTGAGGATAAATGCCCCAGCAAAGCATCCGGCCGTACGGAAGATGAAATAGAGGCTGGTTGAGAATGAGGCATCGTCAAGGCTCATGTTATGGCGCTCCATAAGGAGCTTCGGAGCTGTGGTGTTGGTTCCTACGTCAATTCCCACATGGCACATGATGCCGAGGAAACAGAGCAGTATGAACGGATTGCCGAGTAGCTTGAAGCAGGCCTTGAAGCCGGATGCCCTGTCCGGTTCATCTTCCTTAATATGTGTGGACCCGAGCCAGAGGATGGCTATGACAGCTATTATCATATAGATCGGGAAGAGGACTCTCCATCCAAGGCCGAATGACGGGATCGACTGTGTGGCACCCCACATTGCAATATATGGCGCGAGGAAAGATGCTATAGCCTTCACAAACTGTCCGAAAGTAAGTGAACTGGCCAGCTTGTCGCCTCGGATCACATTGCTCAGCAGAGGATTGAGTGATGTCTGCATCAGGGCATTGCCTATTCCCAGAAGAGAAAATGAGCAGAGCATCAGTCCGTAGCCGTCTCCGAAGATCGGAAGCAGAAGGGACACAAATGTGACGATAAGGCTCAGAAGCACTGTGTTTTTTCTGCCTATCCTGTTCATCAGTACACCTGTAGGCACTGAAAATATCAGGAACCAGAAGAAAACAAGTGAAGGGAAGATGTTTGCCTGGGAATCGCTCAGGCCGAGATCGGCCTTCACATAATTTGATGCGATGCCCACAAGGTCCACGAAGCCCATCGCAAAGAAGCAGAGCATCACAGGGATGAGCTTTGAAAGATATGAACCGTTTCTATTGATATCAGTATTTGACATTTATATAGACTTTAATTGTTATTCAAGATGTGGTCAGAATTGCTGTGGGCATCAGTATCATCTGATGTCATAAATATCTACGGACTTCACGGTATAGTTGCTGTATGTTCCGTAGAAGCACAGCGACGTATAAGGCTCTGTCGGGAACACTATGTTTGTCATGACAAAGCGTCCTCCGTCACCGAATACCTCGACACTTGAACGGTCTACTACAATCCGGAGGTCAATGTTGTTTTCCATCGGATACTGGGCGACAGTCACCGCCGGGAAATTGATATTGAAATCTGTCTTTCCGCTTTCTGTCCTGTCCATCACGAACTGGCCTCGCTCAGGCAAGATCCAGAAATCGACCTTTTCGTCCTTGTCATTCATCAGGGAGAAACCTATCCTTCCGGTACGTCCCGTACGGAGGGAAAGACAGATTTCATAAGCTCCGTCCATATCAGATCTTGAAGATGGAGAATGGACTCCCTTGCCCATGAAATCATCAGCCCTGACATCTTCGTCAGACACCTGGAACTGGCCTGAATGGTAGACGAGTGTCCTGGCCTGCTCAAGTTCACGGACAGGTACTGCCTTCAGGAAAATGTCTTCATCGTCCTTATAAAGGGAAAGTTCCCTAGGAAGAGTGTTGGCTCCACGGAACTGCGTGAAAGGCAGATCCACCTGATACTGCCAGTTGCTCATCCACCCGACTGCAACCGTACGGTCCTCGACATTGGACCATGTGACTGTAGCATAGTTGTCCTTGCCCCAGTCCATCCATTTCGTCTCGGTAGGGAACTCATTTGTGAATTTTCTGCCGTCGAAGGATCCGACGAAATATTGCGTGGCACTTCCGCCGAATGGTCCGCCTGGATTTATATTGCACAGGAGCACCCACTTCTTGAGGTCAGTACCCTCTACCGGAAGTTCTATCAGGTCAGGACATTCCCATACTCCACCATGTGCTCCCTGACGTAGGCCGAAACTGCTTTCCTTCTTCCATTTCTTCAGGTCAGGAGAAGAATAGATCTGCATCTCCTGTCCTACGGCAAGCAGCATTACCCAATGTCCGTCAGGCTCATACCAGAAAACCTTAGGATCGCGGAAATCCCTTGCCTCAGAGACAAGGACCGGATTTCCTTCATATTTTGTGAAGGTATACCCACCGTCTGTACTGTATGCGAGGCTCTGGCTCTGGGCATCTCCCCACTGTGTAGGCTTCGCAGAAGTATATATGGCCACAACCGCATCTTTTCCGAAACCGGCGGTATTGTTGTGGTCGACTACACATGAACCGCTGAAGATCATTCCCCAGGCATCCGGGACCAGGGCAACCGGTTTGCTCTCCCAATGAAGGAGATCCTTGCTGACAGAGTGCCCCCAGCTCATGTTACCCCAAGTAGATCCATAAGGATTGTATTGATAATAGAGGTGGTACTCTCCATCCTTGAAGAACATGCCGTTAGGATCGTTCATCCACCCGTAAAGGGGTGTATGGTGGAGAACAGGCCTCCATTCCTCGCTGTTGGCCGTATCAAATGTATCAGAGACGGAAATATGTTTCCAGCAGAGAGACATTGACGGCATCCCCTGCACGTCTATCTTGATGGCGGAGTCTCCATGTCCTGAGATATCAAAAGGAATATAGTAGTCAATCCTTTCCCTTGCAAGACGGACATTAGCCGGCAGACTGGACATCCTCTCATTGCCGCTGATGACATAGATCCTTGCTTCCGGAGCATTGTCCTGTATCGGGAGTATCAGATACTTCCCTTCGGAAGTCACCTCTATGATGTTCTGCTCATTGGCCAGATGCCTGATGACAACACCGTCATCGGCATAAAGGTTTGAGCCTGTTCCCGCTGCACAGAAGACTGCCATAAGTACCACGCTTATAAAACCATTCAGATTCCTTGCCATACCATTTTCCTTGAAAACAGATTCAACACATTCCTACTTGCCGGATCAATAATACATAACTTTCACATCAGAAAGCTCCATTGAACCGGTATAACAGTTCACAGACCAGCAGTTCTTCTGGGTACCATATATACGGTTGGTATATGCCAGCAATCCGTCGATGTAGACTGTACATACTGAATTGTCAGTACAGATAGTCACATTGTAGACATTGTCTGCAGGTGTAGAGAATGCATAACTGTCTATGCCTCCTACAAAACCCATTCCCTCAGGACCTTCTTCCTCAAAGTTAAGCTTTCTTATGACATCAGACTCAGGATTTATCACGAGAGAATAATATTTTTCAGAATCTGTGCCCCTGACGAGAGAGATTCCGAACCTGTCTGAAGAAGAAGCTGTCTTCACTGTAAAGGAGATCATGTTGTGGACATTCAGCCTTGTGAAGAGAATGTATGAACCTTCCGAGAAGCTGAAGGTCTTTCCTGCCGCTTCCTGTCCGGCAGCTGCAGTCTCTCCTGAGGCTGTAACTGTGCCGCCTGTTGCCATTACCTTCACATCCTGGATTGATGTGTACTTCGACTCTATCGCATTTACAGAAGCCAGGACAAGTGTACCGTCAGTGTTCTGCTCCACCTTGTGGGCCACAAGATTTCCTCCCCATGAAGGCTCTGCAGGAGCAGCTCCGACATCAGTATTGTTGTTGCCGGGACGGTTAGGACACCAGCCCCATATGTAGCGGTCGGTCCCGTCAGTTGCGGTCTTGCCTGCGTAGAATCCTCTGGAATCAAGGAATCCTTCATGTGAATCAGGCCATATGCCGGCGTCACCTGCCGTGCATGCCTTGAGTTCATCAAGTGTCCTGCCTTTGAAATACTGGACTCTGCGTACCGAAGCATGTTTCTCCGAATAGACGAGATACCACCAGTCCCCCATCTTGAAGAGATCAGGACATTCATAGAAGCGGTCCCACATCATGGTCATGAATACACCTGCGTCAGTCCATTCATGGAGATCGTCTGAAGTGAACTCGGCCAGCACCCCCTTGTTATCAGATGTACGTATAGTCGATACAAGCATGTGCCACTTGCCGTCCTCTCCTTTGAATACAAACGGATCCCTGAAGTCAGACTTGCTGTAGCCGTAGTCTTCTCCCTTGATATAAAGCAGCCTGTCCTTTGTCCACTCCCTGAAGTCCGGCGATGTGGCAAGCATGACCACCTGCCCGCTTTCAGATGAGGTCGGCTGATACTTGTTTCCTGTATAGAATGTATAATAAAGGCCGTCAGCGTCATTATATACAGTGCTTCCTGTTCCTATAGCAGCGTCCTGGTCTGTGATCTCACCGCAGGAGATGAGCTCTCCCATAGGGATATAGGAAGCGGCATCAGAAGTCTGTACCGCCCATATGGGATGATATGTGCCGGTCTGGTTCACAGCAAAATCCTGAAGATACATTATCTTGAAATCGCCGGCCTTGGCATCGTAGAAAGGCATCGGATCACCGACATAGCCGGCATAAGGTGAATAGTATGTACCGAATCCCTTTTCATCGGAAGAGATGAAATACGTGGTTGTCCCTTCCCAGTCACGGACTGTCAGCACAGGTTCGTCTTTGGTGCAAGACGGCATTGCAGCCATGGCTGCAAGCACAAGTGTCAGTGTTATCATTTTTTTCATGATGTTTCGTAGGTTTATTCGTTATTCCGAAAGATAATTGAACGCATTGGCTGCAAGAGCAGAAACATTGCCATGATACCTGTCGTCTGACGCATCTACGCCATAGGCATACCAGTCGAAGCAGCCTGATCCGATGCAGAGGACAGCGCCATGTCCGTCTTCAGCCGGATATTCCCATACTACGACAGCTCCGTCGCCTCCATGTCCGAGATCGATGGCACCGTTCTTCTCCCTCCATGAAGGAAGATCGGCATAACCGCCCCAGTCAGCACCTATATGCCACTGGGCAGTGCTGTTGGTGATCCTGTAGCCAGTATCGCACGTATATATCAGAGACTCGCCAGAAGCATTATCAGTACCTTTTTCGATTCCGTCATAAAGAGGATGGTTCTCATGTCCGCTTGTCACAAAGAAGCTCCATGCACCTGTTGTAATCTCTCCTGTCTGCTCTGAACCGCCCCAACAGTTGTTAGGGATATTGCCGTCAGCTGCAGCGCCAATGTATGCTGCATAAAATGATGCATATCTGGTGAGGAAGAGATTTCCGCCTGCCTTCCACCAGTCCCTTATCGTTGTCATGGCAGAAACTGCCTGAGGAGCCGCAGCCTCGAATTTCTCCTTCGTATCTATGCCTCCGTCTATATGGAGATGCCACCACATAACCTTGCACTCGCTCAGATCGACAGCACCGGCGATGATGTCATCAAACGAAACATACATGGCATTCGGGACATTTGCGAGCATCCAGTCGACAGCTGTCTTTTCTTCAGGATTGAGTACTTCCGATGAAGACGCAAGACCCACATATACTGCAGATGGAGAATCTGTAACGATGACTGTGACAACGTACTCTGCTTCAGCGGTATTCTTTCTCACAACAAACTTCACCGGTTCCGAGAAATCCTGTACCGTACCGGATGCAGGAGTTATTGTCGCCCCTTCATTTACAATGACAGACACCGACATTGCAGTCACATCGGTACCGGTAGGCACCTTGACCGTCACTGTCCTGTTCTCATTGTCAACTGAACCGGTATACTTGCCGTCAAGACTGAACGAAAGGATCTGTACATAATCATGGACAGCCGTCACTGCGAAATCCAGATATGCATCACCGTTTGTCACAGTGACTGTCTGGGGAAAATCCATGTTGAGCACATCTCCTGCAGAAACCGATGCCGACGCACCCTCTGACACCTCTATGGAGGTAACCTTCATAGCTGATGCATCATAGGTCTCAGGTACAGATACGGTGACTGTCCTGGCAAGACGGTCTATACTGCCTTCATATCCATCAAGGGAAAGCTCTGTAAGCCATGTATCACCGTCAAGCTGAAGCTCAGGGGCCTTTTCAGAACACGCAACTGAGAATACCGCTGCCGCGAGAGCCGAAAGCGAAAGTATAATATTTCTATATATGTTTTCCATGATCTTTGTTTCTGTATTTCTTTTTGAAGGCCCGGGCAGGAAAGCCCAGGCGGAACCACATGCTACCACGCACCTATGTTCTGAGTATAGTGGTCGTTGCTTGCGCTGATCTGTGAATGAGGTATAGGAAGATACTCATTCTTGTCAGCAGTGAAATTAGCAGAGGAATAGATGGAACAGTTGTCTGCCTCATTCGCATAATAGCTGTTGAGCACCTCAGCTGCTTCTCCCCACCTTACAAGGTCAAAGAAGCGGTCGCTCTCCATGGCAAGTTCCACGCGTCTTTCAAACTTCAGCATCTTCAGGGCCTCTTCCTGGGAATATGTACCTGAATACGGCTCGACATTGAAACGTACGCCATATTTTGAAGGATAGTCTGAAATCATTGCCGTACTCTGCTTTGCACGGGAGCGAAGGCTGTTGATAAGGTCTATGGCTTCATCTATACGTCCGTCATTGAGCTGGATAAGAGCCTCTGCCCTCATGAGGAGTACATCCGCATATCTGATGACGATATGGTTCATCGGTGAGCCCCACCATCCGCCGCCTTTTACCAGATATCCGCTGTCAGGGTCGACATTATATTTGAGGGTGACATAATATCCGTACAGACCGTTGCTGCGGCTCCATGTCACAGTCCTGTCCATCATGTACTTCTCGTTGAACTCGTATGGGAGACCAGGCATGCCGACTGTAAGGAAGAGCCTCGGATCAGCATAATCCTCAGCCATATCATAGTCATCGTCATTGAATGTATCGAACAGAGGATGGCCTTCAGCATCAGTACGGAATGCATTCACAAGGTTCTGGCTAGGCTTATAGAAATCACAGCCTCCGTCTGTAACTCCAGGTATGTTCGGGACAATCAGACCGAAAGACCAGTTGCAGTTTCCGTTTGTCGTTCCGTCATTGATGGAATACTGCATTGCCCACAAAGACTCAGGGCCGTTCTCATACTGAGGCTCCGGACGGAAATTGTTGTGGAAGTCCGCCTCGAGACCATATCCACCAGCTGTCATGATAGAAGCTTCTGTAAACTCGACGACTTTCTTCAGGTCATCGGCATTTATTGAAGTCACCCTATGCGAAGCAGGATCATCCTGATGATATGCCTTGTAAAGATAAGTCTTTGCCAGATATGCGGCAGCGGCAGCCTTTGTAGGACGACCTTTGTCAGCTTGCGTGACAGGCAGATTATCATAGGCAAACTGGAAGTCATCTGCTATCAGCTGCCACCCCGCGTCATTGTTATATTCAGTATTGGACAGATTGTTGTATTCGTCGCTGGCTAGATTCTCATCCATGACAAACACAATGTTCTTGTAGAGCTGCTTGAGGAGGAAATGTCCATGGCCGCGGAGGAAACGCATCTCAGCTATACGCTGCTGCTTGAGCGGATATGAACTTTCATCAAGCATGTCAAGTTCCTTGAGGGCTGTATTGGCCCTTGATATTGCATTGTAGAGACGTACCCACATGTCGTTGATGTTCCATGCAGTAGTCATTATGCCCTGTGATACCTCCAGATTGTGGAACACGTCACCGTCTTCAGTTCCGTTTCCGCCCTTGTATGCATCGTCAGAACGGACATCATAATTCCACATCGAGAATGAAGAGTTGATATCCTCAGCCGATATCCACACAGCATATGCTGAAATCACCAGATTGTCGACATATTTACGGTCGGCCAGCTGGCTGTCGCTCATGGTTCCCTGCGGGATCTGGTCATCAAGGAACCCTGTACATGAAACTGAAAGGACAGCGGCAAAAAATGCTGATACTATATTCAAATATTTCATGATATCTTGTTTCTAATGATTGGACAAATGTTTCTAGAAGCCGATGTTGATTCCGAAAGTCAGGTTCATCGGTATAGGATATCCGAAATTAGGATTCTCCGGATCCACACCGGTAAAGCTCTTACTTCTGATAGTCAGCACATTGGATGCACTGAGATAAAGGCGGAACCTGCGCATCTTCATCTTCTGGATTGCTTTCTCCGGAAGATTGTATCCGAGCTGTATGTTACGGAGCTTGAGGAAGGAGCCGTCCTCCACAAAATATGTGGAAACCCTCTTCTCGTTGTTAAGGTCACTCCTTGACAAAGCCGGGATATCCGAATCAGGATTGGTAGGAGACCATGCGTCCAGAAGTCTTGTACCCTTGTTAAGGAAACCGATGTTCAGACCGCTCCACAGGTCAGTCTCCTTCTTGAGGTCGCTTATGATGTCCACACCCTGGACTCCCTGCCAGAACATGCTCAGATCAAAGCCCTTGTACTCGAAATAGAAATTGATACCATATGAGAAGTCAGGCACAGGGTTGTATATCCAGGTCTGATCTGCTTCTGTTATATATCCGTCACCATTGATGTCTCTCCAGCGGATGCGGCCTACCCCGGCACCTTCCTGCACAGCATGGTTGTCCACCTCTTCCTGTGACTTGAATATGCCGTCAGCGATATATCCGACCTGGGCTCCATAAGGATGACCTACGACACTCATGACTCCGTTTCCACCGAATGTACCCTTGGCTGCAACAGTCGCAGGAAGAGCAGTGACCTTGTTGCGGTAAGTGGATATGTTCGCATTGATGTCGTATGAGAAACCGGACTGTGTGGTGTTGCGGTATCCGAGGTTGAACTCAATACCGGTATTCTCCATGGCTCCGGCATTGATCCACTGGGAACTTCCTTCTCCCATGACACCGATTCCCTCCATCTCGACGAGGATATCGGTAGTATTCTTGAAGTACCAGTCAAACGAACCGTAGAGAGACTCCCTCAACATAGAGAAATCCACACCGGCATTCGTCTGGGTTGTGGTCTCCCACCTGATGTCGTCATTTCCCATCTGGTTTCTCTTGAAACCGGACTGGAGAATGCTTCCGCCGTTTGTTCCCTCTATATCGTATGAAGTACCGTAGCTCTGTCCGCCTGACTCAGAGACACCATAGTTAGGGACATAGATAGTATATCTTGCTATGTTGGAGATCTCCTGGTTACCTGTCTGTCCCCATGAGACTCTTATCTTCATGTCATCAAGCCATCTGGCGTTCCTCATGAAGTTCTCTTCGCTTATTCTCCATCCCAATGAGAATGAAGGGAAGGTAGCGAAACGGTTGTTGCGTCCGAAACGTGACGAACCGTCATGTCTCACAGTAGCCGAGAAGAGGTACCTGTCTGCAAAGGTATAGTTGACCTTTGCAAAGAATGAGACGAGGGAATAGCCTTCGCCTGAACCGTAGGCCTGGGCTGTACCGACACCGGCATCTGGCCACATATAGTCAGGATCAAGGATAGAGAATTCTTCCTTGTAGCCGGAGAACCAGGTATCGTTCTCCCTGTTGAGCTCGACACCAGCCATGAAGTCGGCGCGGTGACGGCCTTTCTCAAGGTTGTAGGTAGCCACGGCATTCCACATCCATTTCAGCCAGTGCTCCTGCTTGGCCTCAACTGCATTCTTGTCATTTGCGACATTGCCTTCTGTGATAGGATAGGTAAATATCCTCTGCTGTTTCTGGGCATAGTCGATACCGAAAGTCGACCTGAAGTTGAAGCCTTTGAAAAGCTTGAGGTTGATATACGCGTCACCGAACATCCTCCAGTATGCATAGCGGTTGTCAGAATTGCGTTCAAGCCTTGCCAGAGGGTTTTCCCTGTCAGGATATCCTCCCACCGGACCGGCATATTCACCGTCTGTAGTGTAGACAGGTATAGAAGGATTGAACTGAAGCACATTCTCAAGGAATCCGCCTGGGGCCTGCACCTCAGATGTACGGTTGACTGTGAAATGCTCGCCTATGGTAAGGACATTGTCGATCAGATTATATTCTGTGTTCATTCTGGCAGAGAAACGCTCGAAGTCACTGTATTTTATGACACCAAGGTTCTTGTAGTAGCCGAGAGAGAAGAATGAATTGGCCTTTTCAGTACCATGGCTGGCAGACAGGTTATAGTTCTGGATGATACCTGTCCGTGTAGTCTCGTCAAACCAGTCCGTATCAGCAGAAGGCACCTTGTTTTCACTGTCAAGGAACCTTGACATGGTGACATTGTAAAGCTGAGGATTGCCCGCTGCATCATATCCCCAGTCATATCTGTACCCGAGACCATTTGAATTCGGGTCCTGTCCATCATTCACATAAGCCTGCCACATGGCCTGGCCGTACTGCTGGGCATTCAGGACCTTAAGTTTGTTTGTGTACATCGAGGCAGAAACGGAAGCATCGAAATCCACATTCATGCGGCCTTCCTTGCCTTTCTTTGTAGTGATGATTATGACACCGTTAGCGGCACGTGAACCGTAGATTGATGCTGAAGCCGCATCCTTGAGCACCTGGATGGACTCGATGTCGTTGCCGTTGAGTTCATGCATGCCCGACTTGGTAGGCACTCCATCTATAATATAAAGCGGGTCATTGTTGTTCAGGGTTCCGACGCCCCTGATGCGTACGGTAGAAGAACCGCTCGGATTTCCGTCTGCCGTGATATTCATGCCCGGGACCTTACCCTGGAGCGCCTTGATAGGGTTGTTCTCGTTCTGCCTGGCAAGGTCATCCACATCAACGACCGAGATAGAACCGGTGAGGTCAGCCTTGCGCTGGACCATATATCCGGTAACGACCGTTTCTTCCAGCATCTGCATATCCTCTTCCATCACAACATTCATGGAAGCCGATGCCGGCACGGTAACATCCCTATAACCGATTGAAGAAAACAAGAGACTTGCACCTTCAGGTACTGTAATGACAAACGAGCCGTCAATATCAGTGACTGTTCCGTTCACGGTATTGCCCGACTCCATGACAGCAGCTCCTATTACCGGAGTTCCGTCACTTGCAGAAGTGACTGTTCCCGTCACCTGGATCTCCTGGGCGGATGCCGCTGCGGAGGACAGCATGAATAAGACTACCGCCAGGAAAAAGGTCTGAAATCTTTCCATCGATATATTAATTATGGGTTGAACTTTATTTTTCGCCAAAATTATAACCCATGGAAAAGAAAATGCCTCAGATATGTTTCACAGACTCTGACAAATGTTTCAATGAAACTTATGTTGCATCATTTGAAACATTATTTTTTACTCTTGAGGAAATCAGCAGGACTCTCACCGAAATACTCCTTGTAGCATTTTGCAAAGTACGACGGTGAATTGAATCCCGTCATATAGGCTGTTTCCGCAACTGTCCTTTCTGAAGATGCAAGTATCGAATGTGCCTTCTTCAGACGGGTGATACGGAGCAGCTCCACAGGGGAATATCCTGTAAGAGCCTTTGTCTTGCGATATAGCTGGACACGGCTGAACCCTATGTTCTTTCCCAGACTTTCAACAGTAAATGAGGCATCATGCAGGTTTTCGGCAATAATCGACCTGAGCTTTTCCTCAAAGCTGCGGTCAAGATCAGATACCGGGGCAGAAGTCTCGTCTGTCCTGTCGCTGAAACAAGATTTCAGATGTCGGCGTGACTCCATCAGATTCTCAAGCCTGACCATAAGAAGCCTTGCACTGAATGGCTTTGATATGTATGAATCCGCTCCGCACTCATATCCTTTTATCTTCTGCTCATCTGCAGCATAAGCTGTAAGCAGCATCACAGGTATATGAGATGTGAGGATTTCGGCCTTAAGCCTGCGGCAGCATTCCATGCCGTCCATGACAGGCATCATGACGTCACAGATTATGGCATCAGGAATGAATTTCATCGCCTTCTCCAGCCCGTCATGACCGTCTGCGGCCTCAATGACATTGTATGTCCCTTCAAGAAGGCTGCGGATGTAGTCCCTTACATCCTTGTTGTCATCTATGACCAGAATAGTCTCAAGTTTGTCATCAGCCCCTTCTTTCGAAGAGAGCATTACCGTCTCCTGGCCGGCATCAGCGACTGCGCCTTCGCGGAGCACTTCCATCTTGTCGGTCAGGGCAGATCCCGGCTTTACAGGTGAAGGAATGCCGGCATGTTCTGCAGCTGGAGCCGGCTTATTGTCCTGACCAGGCTGCTGCATAGGAAGACGTACAGTGAATGTAGTACCCTTTCCCTCCTCGCTCTCGACAGTTACTGAGCCTGAGTGCATCTCGACGAAAGCCTTTACGAGGACAAGTCCTATACCTGATCCGGCATGATGGACATCTGCCTGATAGAAGTTCTCGAAAATATGCTTAATATGCTCTGCCGACATGCCGACACCTGTATCAGAGACCCTGAGCACAAGGGTATCGGTACCCGATGCGGCAGGATTGCCCGGAACGTCCCTGTCTTTGTCAACAGACATCGATAGCGAGATGCTTCCGTTCTCCGGAGTGAATTTGAATGCGTTGGAAAGCAGATTATAGACTATCCTCTCCAGTTTCTCCGCATCTGCCGAGATATACAGTGCGTCCCCACCAGCAGCATCGACACTGAACTTGACATGTTTGCGGTATGAAAGCGGCCGGAATACCTCAGCCCAGCCTCTCACCGCAGCGGCAACATCAAAGCGGGAGACGGACATGGCGAGCTTGCCGCTCTCGTATTTTCTGAAATCCAGGATCTGGTTGACAAGCCTCAGGAGCAGAGTCACATTCTTATGTATCATGTCAAGAAGGTAACGGTCATGCTCGTCAAACTCAGATTCCTTGGCCCGCAACTGGTCCACAGGATCTGCAATAAGGGTAAGGGGTGTCCTGAAATCATGCGACACATTTGTAAAGAAGGCCAGCTTGGCCTTCGTCGCCTCCTCCAGCTGACGGGAAAGGGCCAGAGACTGGTCCCTCTGCCTGATGAGTTCCTTTCCCTGCTTCTTCATGCGGTGCCGTTCCCTGAGCAGAAACATTGTTAGGGCGGCTACTATCACCAGAAGGACAACACAGACCATCAGATATATCCTGTATGAGTAGAATCTGACCATGGAATTGTCCAGCTTGTCGTTCAGAAGGCTTATCTTATGGTCAAGGGCATCGATATGGGATGTCTGCATCTGCATCACCCTGGCGTTGCTGCTGTTTACAAGGGCCGTCGAAAGCAGGGTCTCCCTGTCGAAAGGCTTTCCCTCAAGTATGGCCATAGCTATCTGCAGAGCCTTGTCTCCTCCTGTAGGATAGATGAATGTCGCATCAAGGGTCTTGTCAAGGACCTTGTCGACGCCCTGGCCAGGGGCAGTAAGGGCATCAACTCCTATGAATTTCATTTCCTTTTCCCTTCCGTAGGCCTTTGCAACATCATATGCACCGACAGCCATCCTGTCATTGTGGGATACGACTGCGTCTATATGAGGAGTGATGCCAAGGATGGAACGGAAAGCTTCCGCAGCAGAATCATAAGACCATCCTGCATCGGCAGAACATACTACATTTATACCCGGGTAATCCTCAAGGCCGGACATGAAGCCTTCATGCCTTTCCCTTCCTGGAGTAGAGCCGTAGAGTCCCATCAGCTCAACGACATTTCCCTTGCCTCCGAGGCGGTTTCCGATATATTTCCCTATTGACTGCCCTATCTTGAAATTGTCAGCCCCGACATAGGCCGTATACTTGTCTGAATCAGTCTTCCTGTCTACAAGGACAACCGGTATGCCGCTGTCATATACCTCATCGACAGCCGGGGCTATGGCCTTTGCTTCGTTCGGAGCTACTATAAGGAGGTCGACACCTTCTGATGCAAAATATCTTATGTCCTCTAGCTGCAGGCTGTTGTCATCATGGGCTGACCGTATCTCCACCTTGAGCCCCGGATAGAAAAGGGCTTCACGGAGAATCTCCTTGTTCATCTCTGCACGCCATTCGTCATCACTGCACTGGGACACGCCTATCACATAGACCGGATGCTCTTTTGAACATGATATGAATATGGTCAGAAGAAATAATGAAGCCAGCAGGCGCAGAAGATATGTGGTCAGATGTTTCATATCATAGTCCAGGCTTGCGGGCAGGCACCCGCGATGTTCTGCAAAAATACAAATCTTTGTCTTAGAAAAGCAACAGACGGCCACAAATTTTCATTTTTTGGGATTTTACTGCATTTTAAGGTATATTTGTCCTCCGGAATGGATACAGAAGAGACATCTGGACTATGTGGGGAAATCTCATCGTTCCTCACGGACAACGGCATCAGCAATACGATATGCACCTGTTGCCATGGCCTTGCGATAAGGGTACAAGGCTTCCCTTCCGTAATACCGGTCACGATCACTGCCGAAAGTGAAGACATAGCCACGGCTGTCAGGATGGACACGGAGTCCATGATCATGGCAGAATCATCCCCTGCTCCGGTCGGGACATGTCAAAGGCCTATCATAATCGCTTCAGACAGATGGATTAGGGAGGGAGACTGCATTCGCCGTAGACTTCTGGCACATTACGGCAGATTCTCCCATATCTTTGCAAGGAACTGCCATGTCGAGAAGATAACAAGAGGAACAGCGGCAGCATTCATGGATTCATGGCACAGCTACGGGGATGCGACCTGCAAATACCGCTACGGACTTTTCCTTGACAAGGCATTCCAGGACCAGTTCCACAGCTTTCCAGAAGGGACGATGATCGCGGCCGCCACATTCTCGAACGGGAGGTTCATGGAAAGGGACGGAAAACTATGGCGTTCTTACCAATGGATAAGATATGCGTCCTTCCCTGACACCCGTGTGAGCGGAGGCATGGGAAAGATAATGAAACACTTCATGCGCTCCTGCGGCTTCGGGGAAGATATACCGCTGGAAATCGTAGGCAAAGCCGTGAGTGAAAGTTCCGGAGACAGATTCGGTGGCTGGGACATAATGAGCTATGCCGATCTGGAATGGTCCGGAGGCGGAGCATATGCCAGCCTCGGGTTCAGGGACGAAGGGCTGAAGGCTCCTGTAATGTACAGGATAGATCCGTCCACATGGAGCCGCACTCCGGTCTTCAGGACAAAAGACGGACCGGTCCCGACCGGAGGATACCTGTACTTCGAGAACTTCGGCAGCACCAGATTCAGGATTGAGGTCCCGTATGTAAGCACAGAATACGGGAACGGCAGACAAGAGAGCATGACAGGAAATACACAGGCCTGAAGACCAGAAAAGCAGAAAACCGAATACACATCAATACATTCCGGTAAGTCCACAGGGACAAAGGCCACAGATACAAAACTGATATGAAGCAGATACAAAGACCACATATTGCAATGGAATCTGAAAGCAGCAGAAAGAAGCTATTCTACATCGATGCCACAATGCGGGAAGAATCCCGTACAAGAAGAATAGCACTACCTCTTATGGAAGAACTGGGCAAGACATATGACATAGAGACAGTGAGACTCGACGGGGCGCAATACCCTGCCGTCGGAAGCAGGATCCTCAGGGACAGGGACAACGGCATAGTACCTGAAGAATATGCATCGATGGCAAGACGGCTTGCCTCGGCAGACAGGATAGTGATTGCCGCTCCTTTCTGGGACATGAGCTTTCCTGCCGCACTGAAGCTGTTCATAGAGAACATGTCTCTCTTCAACATTACATTCGGAAGCAATGACCGGGCATGCTTCGGGCTGTGCAGATGCAGCAAAGTCCTCTACATCACTACACGGGGGATGGATATCAGCACCGGAGACCCTATGGAACAGGCCACCCCGTATATAAAGGCCCTGGGACATCTGTGGGGACTGGGGCAGCTTCATGTTGTGGCAGCACAGAACCTTGACTACAGCACGCCCGAAGAAATAGAAAGCAAGATAAAGACAGCCATTGAAGAAGGCCTTGCCATCTGCAGGGATTTCTAGAAATTTTATTAAATTTGCCGGCCGTCATGAAGGCCTGAAGAAGGCCTCTCAAGCCTTAGTGAAACGTTCATAATTCTCAATACAATGGAAGCAATCGTCAAGACAGATTTTCATTTCCCCGGCCAGAGAGGCAAATACACCGGAAAAGTCCGTGATGTCTATGACATCGACGGGAAATACCTTGTGATGGTAGCCACTGACAGAATCTCCGCATTCGATGTCATACTGCCGGAAGGAATTCCATACAAAGGACAGATTCTCAACCAGATAGCATCCAAATTCCTTGATGCTACGTCTGACATCCTTCCGAACTGGAAGATCGCAGTCCCGGATCCTATGGTGACAATAGGCCACAGGTGCGAGCCGTTCAAGGTCGAGATGGTCATCAGAGGCTATCTTTCCGGACATGCATGGAGAGAATACAAGGCCGGGAAAAGGACGATCTGCGGCGTGACTATGCCTGAGGGCATGGTCGAGAACCAGAAATTCCCTGAACCGATCATCACCCCTACCTCAAAAGCCGCAGCAGGGCATGACGAAGACATCTCCAGGGAACAGATCATCTCGTCAGGTCTTGTAAGTGAAGAAGACTACAGGCAGATAGAAGAATATACACGTGCAATATACCGCCGTGGCAGTGAAATAGCCGCCAGAAGGGGACTTATCCTCGTGGACACCAAATACGAATTCGGCAAGAAAGACGGACAGATATACCTGATGGATGAGATCCACACTCCTGACTCATCAAGATACTTCTATGCGGAAGGCTATGAGGAAAGGCTTGCAAAGGGAGAGAAGCAGAAGCAGCTTTCCAAGGAATTCGTTCGTGAATGGCTTATGGCAGGAGGATTTCAGGGTCAGGAAGGGCAGAAGGTACCTGAGATGACGCCGGAAGTAGTGAAAGGGATAACCGAAAGGTATGTCGAGCTCTACGAGAACATCACCGGAGAAAAGTTCGTGATGCTTCCGGACACTGCCGCCTCAGGCAAAGACAGCATACTCAAGAGAATTGAAGACAACGTGGACAGAAGTCTCGCATCTCTTGAATAAATATCACAGGAAGATCTGCACGACCAGATCAAATGGTCAATTGTCCAAGGACAGAGAGGACATAAGTCATGCAGGTCATATCCCAGAAATGAGCCGCTCCACGACAGGGGCGGCTTCTTCGTATCCATAGCCTCTGCCTGCGGCAAAGCGCAGGAGCCTTATCTTCAGGTCCTGTTTCATCGGGAGCTTTCCTGATGAGTCCTTCCCGGATTTCCTTGAAAGAGAACTGCTGAGACTCCTGAACTTTGTCATCAGTACCTTTTCCATCTTATCAGATGACTCATGGAGATCAACAGCAGCCAGGGCGTCCTCTATGATATCCTTTCCCAGACCTTTCACAGCAAGAGACCTGCGTATCTTGACCCGTCCCCAACCTGAAATAACAGCCTTGTCGCGTGCAAACGCACAGGCATAACGTGCATCATCGACATATCTGTCTGCGACAAGCGACGATACAGCCTCAGCCGCCAGCCTGGCTATCTCCTCTTCCTCCATTTCAGGACATGACCTAGCCAGGGAAGACGATATCTTCCTGAACATTTCAGCAGAAGAATATTCTCTCCGGGAGCACAGCATCCTCATCCGGTCAAGTATTCTTCCGTATGCACGCCTATCCGTATCCTTGCTTTCCATCTTCACGCTGTATTATCAGAAATTATAGCCCAGACTGATGTAGAACCCTGCCTTGCGGGTCAGGCTGGACCAGTGGAGATTGGCTGTCATCGGACCGAATATGGTGTCATATGAATATTCGATACCTGCCCCGAATATGCCGAGCCCCTGCATATAGTCTCTGAATGTATCACAATCCCGGGCATAGTTTACAATCGCTGACAAATAATGGTTTCTCGCGACATTGAACCTGAAGTCTGTCCTGAAGACTGTCAGGATGTTACGCATGGCGGCAGCATTGTTCAGACCGACGAAGGCCATCTGCTGGTCCATGTACCTTCCGGACAGGCTCCCCCCCATCATGTTCATATAGGATATCGGCACCTCCGAGCCGAAGAGAAACCTGAAATTGAACGACGGGATGAATGCAAACACGTTTCCTCCAGAAACCACGAAACGGCCGTCGACATCAACGGCATGGAAATTATTGAAAGCATTCGGGAATCCGGCAAAAGTCCAGCCGTACCGGACACCTGCCGTAAAACCTTTCTTCGGGAAATATCCGTCATCGAAAGTATCTGCACTTCCTTCAAAGAACAGGGACACATAGTCATTGCTCAGCTGCCGCAGGTCATAGTCTCCGGCAATAGGTTCCGAAGAAAGAAGTGACCGTACATTGAAATATTCATTTTTCAGCCCTGCCCTTATGTCGAACATGGACCACTTGAGATTGGAAATATAGAACTCCTGCCCTACGTTGAGATAACTCATGTTCAGGAGGCCTGTATTGAAATTGAAAATATTCATGTCCGTCCACTTGACTGATGCAGTGGCATTGAGTGTCGGAGACTTCGGAGCATCATACGAATAATGGAACCGGAAGTATGGATTCGCACTGATCTTGCCGGTGAAATCAAACCTTGAGCCCTGCAGCCTGTGGGCATTGAGCCCGACATTGAGCAGCACCGAGACTATCTCCTCCGTATCCAGTCTGACACCGAATCCGAACTGATGGACAGGACCTTTCTGGCAACTGATCACAAGGTCAAACGGCTCTTCCTTTCCCTCCATCTCATAAGTCACATAGTCATATGCCTGGGTACCGAAGATTGCAGCCACGGTATTCTCAATGTCATCCCTGCAGACCTTGTCGCCTGGCATGATCTTTATCTTCTTCATGAGGATGGCCTTTTCCTTCCCCTCCACTCCTCTTATATCGATGCTCCTCACCTCGACTGAATCCCTGTTGATGTCAATTGCAGGAGCAGCATGCAGAGACACATTGTCTTTTCCCAGCTTTGACTTGAGGTTCAGAAGCTTTGCTTCATTGGCATACGCAGCTTCATAGCCTTTCTGTATTATCCTTGATATGCTTTCATGATCAAAGCTCATCATGTTGTATTCCTTCAGATCAGGCTTTATCGTCACATCAGGTATCGAGACATTCTTCTCATACATTTCCCTTCCCAGCATATCGACACCTGCATTTATGATGTCGCCGATATTGTTGATCTCATCGTATTTTTTTCCGCCGCTCGACAGATCCACTCCTATGACTATATCCGCCCCCATGTCCTTTGCAAGACCTGCAGGATAGTTGTCCCTCATGCCTCCGTCCACCAGGACCATCCCGTCTATTTTGACCGGGGCGAAGACTCCAGGTATCGACATTGTTGAACGCAGGGCCAGATTGATCTTGCCGTTGTGCCATATCTTGGCCGTTCCTGACACCAGATCAGTAGCGACACAGACGAAAGGTATAGGAAGATCATTGAAGCATAGAGAATCCTGATACCCCACAGACAGACTGCTGAATATATTGCTGACATTCTGCCCGAAGATATAACCGGAAGGCAGGCTCCCCAGCAGATTGTCCTTTATCAGATCTGACGCCCCCCTTTCGGAATCGGCTCCGATGCTGAAATCCTCATGCCGTTTCTCTCCTGTATATCGCAGAGCTTCTTCCTTCCTGCGCTGGAAATCCTTCGGTCTGTAAAAGAACGGGAAAGAAAGCAGATACTTTTCCCTGTACTTTGTCTCCGCATAAGAGATGTATTCCCTCGGTACGCGGTCGCTCAGCGCATATGACCAGTCCATCTGCCTTATCAGCGAATCCAGCTGCTTCACATCGTACCCCAAGGCATACAGGCCACCGACCAGGCCTCCCATGCTGGTACCGAGGACCATGTCAACCGGCATTCCGATGGCTTCAAGGTATCTTATCACACCGATATGCGCAGCTCCTTTCGCCCCTCCTCCGCTCAGGACAAGAGCAACGGTGGGACGATGTCGGCGTATCTTCGCCATCCGCGTCCTGATATCGTCCATGGCTGCGGAATCAGCTGCAGTAAGAAGAGCACTCCTCGGAGAAAGTTCTCCCTGCGTAGACACCGCATCACCGTCAGCAGCACCGGCTGGAAGCATCAACAGCAGAGACAGGAGTACAGCCGTAATGATGGATTTCATTTTCTTTCCTGATGTTGTCCGGCAAGCATGCCGCAGGCTGCGAGGATATCTTCACCTCTCGATGCCCTTATGGTAGCCGTTATGCCGGCCCTGGACAGCCTGTCCCGGAAATTTTCCATAATAAGATCTGGTGATGTCCCGTAAGGGAAATCCGGAATCTTGTGGAAACGTATCAGATTGACACGGCACTCAAGTCCGGAGAGCAGACGGATGAGGGCATCCGCATGACGTATCGTATCATTGAAGCCGGAAAACATGGTGTACTCGAAGCTTACCCTTCTCTGCCCGGTAAAGTCATACCGGCGCACCAGTCCGACAACATCTTTTATAGGCCATGCCTTTTCAGCAGGCATGAGTGAAAGTCTTTCATCGCTGAACGGATTGTGGAGACTCACCGCCAGATGGCAGCGGCTTTCGTCCAGGAAACGTCTGAGGAAAGGAAGATCTCCGATAGTCGAGAGAGTGATCCTCTTCGGGCTCCATGCGAAACCCCACGGAGCGGTAAGGATCTCTATGGCCCTCATGACATTGTCATAGTTGTCAAGAGGCTCGCCCATCCCCATGAAAACCGCATTTGTCAGAGCATCTGACTCATCCACAGCAATGAACTGGGAGATGATGTCCGCGGCGGAAAGATTCCCGTGGAATCCCTGCCTTCCTGTCATACAGAAACGGCAGCCCATGCGGCAGCCGGACTGCGACGAGACACAGAGCGTAGCCCTGTCCTTGTCCGGTATCATTACAGCCTCGACAGCCCCGCGCTCCGAACGTGCGCCTCCGGCAAACTGCGCATCTACAGGGAAAAGATACTTCTTTGTGCCGTCGGAAGAAGTCTGGCAGCCTGTCCACCCGGTCACGCCTACCTCATACTTCTCCGAAAGCCTAGCTCTGCCTTCCTTTGATATGTCCGTCATCTCGTCTATACTCCTGACCTTCTTGACATACAGCCACCTGGCAATCTGGCCGGCGGCAAATTTATGCAGAGAAGCTCCGAGGGCAACCTCCCTGAGCTCATCCATATCCATTCCCAAGAGTCTGTTCTTCATATCCGTTCCCTATTTCATGCAAAATTAAACAAAAATAATGGTTAGAGAAATCAGGTTTTTTCATAACTTTGTCAGAAGGTCGCCGCAACCTGGCGACAAGATTCAGAACAACCAAAAAATACTTTTATGGCTAAAGAGACAGAAAAAGAAGGGACAGAGGTCAATGCCGCGAAACTCAAGGCATTGCAGGCTACGATCGACAAGATTGAGAAAGACTACGGGAAGGGGACGATTATGAAGCTTGGCGACCAGCCGAAATGGGATGTTTCTGTGATTCCGAGCGGTTCGATCGCCCTGGACCATGCACTGGGCATAGGAGGATACCCGAGGGGAAGGGTCATAGAGATCTATGGTCCGGAATCCAGCGGAAAGACGACTCTCGCCATCCATGCCATAGCCGAGGCTCAGAAGCTCGGAGGCATAGGAGCCATCATTGATGCAGAACATGCATTTGACAGGACATACGCAAAGAATCTCGGAGTGGACCTTGACTCGCTGCTGATTTCACAGCCGGACAACGGAGAGCAGGCACTTGAGATAGCCGAAAACCTCATCAGGTCAGGAGCAATCGACATCATAGTCATAGACTCCGTGGCAGCCCTGACGCCAAAGGCAGAGATCGAAGGAGAGATGGGTGATGCCAAGATGGGACTCCAGGCAAGGCTCATGAGCCAGGCGCTCAGGAAGCTTACAGCAAGCATCAGCAAGACCAACACATGCTGTATCTTCATCAACCAGCTCCGTGACAAGATAGGAGTGATGTTCGGCAATCCTGAGACCACCACCGGTGGAAATGCCCTCAAGTTCTACGCTTCCGTAAGGGTAGATGTCCGCAGGACCACCCAGATCAAGGACGGAGAAGAGGCCCTGGGAAACAGGACAAGGGTAAAGATCGTCAAGAACAAGCTTGCGCCTCCTTTCAAGAAAGCCGAGTTCGACATAGTGTTCGGAGAAGGCATCTCACATGTCGGTGAGATCATAGACCTGGGTGTCGAGCTTGACATCATCAAGAAGAGCGGTTCATGGTTCAGCTACAATGACGCAAAGCTTGCGCAGGGACGCGAGGCAGTAAAACAGCTGCTTACAGATAACGTGGAGCTTTGCGACGAGATAGAGGCAAAGATACGTGAAGCGCTGAAGCAGGTCAAGGACTGAAGCCATGACGACAGACACAGCATCCGCCGTAAGACAGCAGAGAGAGTTTTTCCTTTCGGGGAAGACTCTCTCGATTGATTTCCGGCTTTCCATGCTCAAGGCCCTGAGAAAGGCGGTCGTGGAGATGGAAGACGAGATCTCGGCCGCCCTGCGCTCAGACCTGGGAAAGAGCAGGACTGAAGCCTATATGACAGAGATAGGGATGACCTTGTCTGAGCTGTCATGCGATATCCGCAACATCAGGAGATGGAGCAGGACCAGACGTGTCCGGACTCCACTTGCCCAGTTCCCGGCAAGCAGCTGCATCATCCCCGAGCCTTACGGCAATGTTCTGGTCATGAGCCCGTGGAACTACCCTTTCCTGCTGTGCATTTCACCTCTGGCCGCCGCCATCTCAGCCGGCAATACCGTGGTCGTCAAGCCGAGCGCATACGCTCCTGCAAGCTCAGCAGTCATCAGGAAACTTGTCTCGAAAGTCTTTGATCCTGGCCATGCGACTGTAATTGAAGGAGGAAGGGAGACGAACACAGATCTCCTCGAACAGAAATTCGACTACATCTTCTTCACCGGCAGCAAGACAGTCGGCAAACTGGTCATGCAGAAAGCCTCTGTCCATCTTACTCCTGTCACACTTGAACTCGGAGGCAAAAGCCCGGTCATAGTGGACAGGACGTCAGACATAAGGACAGCTGCTGCCAGGATTGTATTCGGGAAATACCTCAACTGCGGACAGACCTGTGTCGCTCCAGACTATATACTTGTACATGAATCCGTCTCGGATACATTCATGCGGGAATGTTCAGACCAGATAGATATGATGTTCGGTCAGGATCCGCTCTCATGCCGGGACTATGGAAAGATAATAAACAGGAAACATTTCGACAGACTTTGCGGCCTGCTGGACGACAGGGCTTCCTGCATCGTGCGCGGAGGCAGGACAGAAGCCGGTACACTCAGGATCGAGCCGACCATCATAAGCCTTGGAGACATCTCGTCTTCTTCTGCCACGGATGCGGCCATGATGCATGAAGAGATCTTCGGACCGCTCATGCCGGTAATAACATACAGAGAAATTGAGGACGCCGTAAGATATATAAGCTGCAATCCCAGACCGCTTGCCGCCTATATATTCACATCAGACAGGAGAGTCAGGGAAATGCTTCTGGAGAGGCTGCACTTCGGAGGAGGCTGCGTAAACGATAACATAATCCATCTGGCATCAGAGGACCTTCCTTTCGGAGGAGTCGGGGAAAGCGGCATGGGGAGATACCACGGAAAATTCGGCTTCGATACATTCTCCCACCTCAAAGGCATAGTCTCCAAGCCTTTCTGGCTTGACCTCCCGATGAGGTACCAGCCATACAGCAACATGAAGGAAAAGATAATCCGCATGTTCCTCCACTGACACATATCCGGTCCAATGCAGACAGAGCAGCTGCATGAACCGGATTTTTTGTACATTTGCCTGCAGCAGCTCACGGACATGTATGCAGCAGTTCTCTGACAGTCCGTGCACATCACCACATAAAACACATTAAGACATGGGCGGTTTCTTCGGGACTATCTCAAAGCAGAAATGCATCAACGACCTTTTCTACGGCACAGACTACAATTCCCACATGGGGACAAAACGCGGCGGTCTCGCGACATGGAGCCGGGAAGACGGATTCCAGAGGTCAATCCACAACCTGCAGAGCGACTATTTCAGAAGCAAATTCGAGGATGAGCTTGACAAGTTCAGCAACGGTACCTCCGGAATAGGTATAATAAGCGACACTGATCCCCAGCCTATCATAATCAATTCGCATCTGGGCAAATTTGCCATTGTCACTGTCGCAAAGGTGGCAAACATGGAAGAAATCACGCAGGATCTGCTTTCCAGGAACATGCATTTTGCCGAACTGAGCTCCGGCGGCACCAACCAGACAGAACTCATATCCCTGCTCATAATCCAGGGAAAGGATTTCAGGGAAGGTATCGAGAATGTCTACAATACGATAAAGGGCTCATGCTCGATGCTCATCCTTACCGAAGATTGCATAATTGCTGCCAGGGACAGATGGGGACGCACTCCTATAGTCCTCGGAAAGAAAGACGGGGCCTACGCAGCTACAAGTGAATCATGCAGCTTCCCTAACCTTGGCTTCGAGACAGACAGAGATCTCGGACCGGGAGAGATAGTCAAGATATTCCCCGACCATGTGGAGCAGATACGCAAGCCTGAAGAAAAGATGCAGATATGTTCCTTCCTCTGGGTCTACTACGGATTCCCGACCTCCAGCTATGAAGGCAGGAACGTCGAAGAGGTAAGATTCAACAGCGGCTTCCGGATGGGATGTACGGACACATCGGAAGTCGACTGCATCTGCGGCATTCCTGACTCCGGAGTCGGACAGGCTCTCGGCTATGCCGAAGGCAAAGGTGTCCCCTACCACAGGGCAGTCACAAAATATACCCCGACCTGGCCGAGGAGCTTCACCCCGAGCAATCAGGAAAGGCGGTCACTCGTAGCAAAGATGAAGCTGATTCCTAACCGGGCCATGCTTCAGGGAAAGAGGATAATCTTCTGCGACGACTCGATAGTCAGAGGGACTCAGCTCAGGGACAATGTCAAGGTGCTCTTCGACTACGGGGCAAAGGAAGTCCACATGAGGATAGGCTGTCCTCCGCTCATCTATGGATGTCCGTTCATCGGTTTCTCGGCCTCAAAGACCGATCTTGAGCTGATCACAAGAAGAGTCATAAAGGATCTTGAAGGAGACCCCGACAAGGATCTTGAAAAATATGCTACCACCGGCTCGCCTCAATACAGGAGACTTGTGGATGAGATAGCACGCAGGTTCGGCATGACATCATTGAAATTCAACACCATCGAGACTCTGATTGAGGCCATAGGCCTGCCTAAGTGCAAGGTCTGCACGCATTGCTTCGACGGATCCAGCAGTTTCTGACCTGGTCAGACGCCTCACGGAGTTTCCTGTCATGGATGCTCTATCCGGCATCTTGCCAGCTTTCCGGCCATCTCCGGACTGATTATCCCGGCTTTCGACAAGGCCTCGACTGACCAGGCGGAAGGCGGATTGTTCTCCCTGAAGAGGACGATCCCGTGAGCCACATCCGCATATCTTATGTATGGATGCATCCTGAGGCTGTCCTCAGGCAGGGTCCATAGATGATAAGGCTTCACATGTGAAGTATCCACCGTGACAAGATCCGAGAGTCCGTCATACTTTTCACGGTCAAAATTCCAGATCTCCATAAGCTGTTCCTTGAATGAATATGACCCGCCCAGCCTGCGGCGGTACTCTACCATCCTGGAAGCGAAATAGCCTCCGATGCCAGGAAGTGCATCGAACTCAGCCGAGTCAGCAAGATTAAGGTCTACCTTGGGGATGTCAATATATGGTTCAAGACGTCTGAAAATAGTGTCAGACACGACATACGACTTTGCGAAATCGCTCTTGCGCCTGAACCTGCCGCCCTTCTTCCTGTAATTGTCCAATGACCTTGCCTGCTTCGGAGAAAATCCAAGACGCACCAGTTCCTCTACAGTTACTGTATTAGGATTGAAACGGAAAGACTCTGCCTTTGCCGCCGGATGCGATTCACGTATTCGTTCTACGGCAGGATGATGATCTGCATTTCTCCTCACTTCGGGAATATTCTCTTCAGAGAACCCTTGTGGAGCATTCCCAGAAGATGAACGATATCCCCTGCCCGGGCCAGACTGTCCATTGTCAATGACCTGGCTGCCTTGCACTGCGACATACACCGTATCAGGACTGTCCCGGCCTGCAAGTATTGCAGCTGTGGCAGCCTTGTGCACGAACATTGCCGTCTGATAACCTGTAACTAGAAATACAAGAGCGACTGCCCCTGTAAGAAATGAAGCCGGAACCTTTCTTTCACCGGACTTGCCTGATCTTCCTGATTTTTCCATTTCTGCACATATCCACCCCTCATCATGTCTGTATCAGCCAATATATCAATAATATAGATTTTAAATTAATCAGCCGGGCCACTGCAGCTTCAACGGTCTTCTTCCCCGGATTCAATATCTTTCTCTGTTGGGCCGGCAGATGCCGATCCTGTGCAGCCTGCTACGATAAGCACAATCTCACCCTTAGGCTCATGGTTTCGGTACCAGTCCGCCACTTCGGAAAGAGTTCCCCTGCGGTGCTCCTCATGGACCTTGGATATCTCCCTGGCAACAGAGCATCTCCGGTCAGGACCCATCACTTCAGCCAGCTGGTCAAGGGTCTTCACCAGACGGTACGGAGACTCATAGAATATCATTGTCCTGGGCTCTGAGGACAGCTCCCTCAGCTTTGTCCGGCGTCCTTTCTTTACCGGGAGGAAGCCTTCGAAGCAGAATCTGTCACAAGGGAAGCCCGAACTCACCAGAGCAGGGACAAAAGCTGTCGCTCCAGGAAGGGTCTGAACCTCAATGCCTTCCTCTACACAAGTCCTGACAAGCAGAAATCCCGGGTCGGAAATGCCTGGAGTCCCGGCGTCACTTATCAGAGCGACATCAAGGCCGGACAATATCCTGTCCTTTATCACAGATGCCGTCTTGTGTTCATTGAACTTATGGTGGGACTCGAGCCTGCCGTGGATGTCGTAATGCTTCAGAAGGACCGAACTTGTCCTTGTATCCTCTGCAAGTATCAGATCGACAGACTTCAGGACATCAACAGCCCTGAATGTCATGTCCTGGAGATTTCCTACTGGCGTAGGTACGATGTACAGCCGTCCTGCAGCTTTTGCTGAATTGTTCTTTTCCATATTTCTAACCCACTTTCCGTCTTACACACATCATGAAGCGATAGACTACCTCAGCCTCCATGTTCCATTCCGGGAATTCCTTCCGTAAGGCATTTTCGGCCTCTTCAAGAGAATCCATGGCATTTATCCTGGCCAGAGTCTGGCTGAAAAGAAGAGGGTCTTCCCTGAAAAGCGACCTTATGAAGAGAGCACGGTCATTGAGAGATATGGCACTCCTGACATCCTTCACAGGCATTCCCGGACGGTCCTTTTTCCACGCCTCTTTCTCTGCAAGGACATCCATCACGGCAAGATGTTCAGACGGAGCCTGGGACTGTACAGGCTTAAGCTTCATCTGAGGAGCCGCTTCCGGGCCACAGTCTGGTTTCTGATCATGTTCTGGTTCAGATTCTGGCTCCGGCTCAGGTCCTGAATCCGTCTCTGACTCTGCTTCTGAATCCGGTCCAGATTCCTGGACCGGTTCTGGAGCTTGTTCCGGGACCGGTTCTGCGTCAGGCTCACGATTATCGGATAGCGTCTCAGCTACATATACGGTATTATCAGCATAACCGGTCTCATAGACAAGATGCTCGGCTTCCTTCAGGAGATCTCCGGCATCAATGCGGGAAGATGACTCCATTGGAGTCACGTCCGTAACATCCTCTGGATCAGCAGACTTTTCATTCTGATCAGTATAAGCCGACAGCTCTGCCAGTTTCTCTTCAAGCAAAGAAAGCTGAGACTTCACTGACACGATCAATGAAGCTATATCATCCAATATCTGACGGGGCGGATTTTCCATAAAAAACATTATATTTGCACCGGTCAAAGCGGCCGGCAATATTCAGCAAAATTAAGGAAATGTTTTTAGAAAACGTAAAAAAACCAGGATGGATAGAGGTAATCTGCGGGTCGATGTTCTCAGGCAAGACCGAAGAACTCATCAGACGACTCAAGAGAGCCCAGTTCGCCAATCTCAAGGTAGAGATCTACAAGCCGGCTGTAGATGTCCGGTACTCTGAGGATCAGGTGGTCTCACATGATTTCCACAGCATACCGTCTACCCCGATTGACTCTCCGGCCAGCATGCTGCTTCTCTCCAGCGACGTTGATGTCGTGGGAATAGATGAAGCGCAGTTCTTCGACGAGACAATCGTCGAGGTAGCGCAGACTCTTGCAGACAGAGGAATAAGGGTCATAATCGCAGGTCTGGACACAGACTTCTCCGGCAAGCCTTTCGGCCCGATGCCGGCTCTCATGGCTGTCGCTGAAGATGTACAGAAGGTCCATGCGATCTGCGTCAAATGCGGCAATCTGGCCAACCATTCACACAGACTTTCCAAGAACGACCAACTCGTAGTACTCGGGGAAAAGGATGTCTATGAGCCACTCTGCCGCCACTGCTACAACGAAGCTATTGCAAAAGACGCCCAGGACAGTCATTTACGTGGGTGATGCCCAAGCACTGAAGCCTGCCACGATGCGCTGTCAACGTGGGTATATATTTCTGTTGTAAGTATACTTTCATGTCCCAGCATCTCCTGCACCGCACGCAGGTCTGCCCCGTTTTCAATAAGATGGGTGGCGAAAGAATGCCTGAATGTGTGCGGAGATATGTCTTTCCGTATATCCGCTGCAAGAGCCTGCTTCTTTATCATCTTGAACACAGATACCCGGCTCAGCGGTTTGCCGGCCTTGTTAAGGAACAGTCTGTCCTCATACTGCCGTCCGGCAGGCTCCGGTCTGACATCAAGATACCTTCTTATCGCCGACAAGGCCATTTCACCCAACGGCACTACCCTTTCCTTGTCTCCTTTTCCTCTTACCCTCAGGAATGAATCTGAGAAAAATATGTCTGAAATATTGATTCCCACAGCCTCCGATACCCTGAGACCGCAACCGTAGAGTACTTCCAGGATTGCCCTGTCCCTTATGCCCATCCATGTATCCTCCGGAACAGATGCAATTATGGCTGAGACCTCATCCACAGACAGGACTTCAGGAAGATACCGTCCCAGCTTAGGAGAATCGATGCCGTCACACGGATTTTCCTTGATGTATCCTTCCATCACCAGGAAGCCGAAGAACGACCTGAGAGCACTGAAAAGCCTTGAGAGAGAACGTTTAGACAAGTCCTTTCGAGATGAAGCATAGCGGACTATGGCATCTGTATCTGTCGCCTCTGCCCTTTCATCAGAAACATCAAGGAATTCCGACACATCTGAACAATACGATGCCACCGTATTCGGTGACATCGCACGTTCTATCTTGAGATAATCGGAATAATCCTTCAGCAGCTTTTCATCAGAGGGTTGCATATTTCTTCCCGTATTCAAGCATCTGGCCGAGATAATCATCCGGATATTCTATCCTGTAGTCCACGACCTTGCCGTCCTTCTCAACCGGGATTATCTCAGGATTCACGAAACCGCCGTAAGGTTTGAGTCCGAGGGCATCATAGCGTTCCTTGACTTCTTTGTGAAGCGCAGGATCGATCTCTACTGCATAGGTCTCGACAAGAGCCTTGCCGGCCGCATAGTCTCCTTCGGACTTGATCCTCTGGACCTCTGCAAGGAGCTCTGCAAACAGACCTCTCAGGGCCTCGAAATCATTTACGACGAAATAGGTCTTTCCTTCCCTTGTCTTCTTCTCAATCACATTGTCTGCAAGCCCATGCTCATAGCACCACTGCGCGATAAGCTTGCGGTTCTGCATGTGCGCCTCAGTATTCTTCTTGCCGAGCTCCACCCTGTTGAACTGCACCATGATGCCGTTCCTTATATAATTGGAGTACTGGGCCTTGTATGCTTCCATATCCGGCAGTATGCCGAGCTCTACAAGCTTAGGGTCAGCCATATAATAGAGTCCGAAAAGGTCTGCCCTTGTCTCTTCAAGGGTAGAGCTGTATTCTCCGAGAGCATTCGGAGAAACTCCCGGAAGAAGCTGGCCGGAGCCATGCCCGAGACATTCATGGAGATCGGTATGGATCTCGTCCGTAATGGCGTAATATTTCTTCTCCCTCTGTATCTCTTCATCAGACCATGCGAATTCAGAAAGGACATTCTTCGGAGACTCCTGGGCAGCCAGGTCATAGGCATGGGTGATATTTGCGATTGTCACAGATTTCGACCCGTAGTCTCTTCTTATCCAGTCGGCATTCGGGAGATTTATACCTATAGGAGTGGACGGATAGCAGTCTCCTGCGAGAGCCACGGCATTGATGACCTTGGCTGAGATACCCTTGACATGAGGCTTGCGGAAACGCGTATCTACAGGGGAATGGTCTTCGAACCACTGCGCGTTGGCGCTCAGGATCTCTGTCCTCTGCGAAGCATCATGATCCTTGATATTGACAAGGCCTTCCCATGTCGCCTTGCGTCCGAGCGGGTCATTGTAGTCCTCCACGAATCCGTTCACGAAATCCACGGTGCCGAGAGTATCCTGCACCCATTCTATATTGTATTTGTCCCACAGATTCAGATCACCGGTCCTGTAATATTCCAGAAGAGTAGCTATATACTGCTTCTGCATGTCGTTCTCGGCATACTGCGCGGCCTTCTCCAGTTCAGCCGATATCTTTGAAAGGGCCTCTCCGTACAGTCCGTCTATCCTGTAGACCTCTTCCCTCACGACTCCGTCCGGGCCTTTGACTACCCTGCTGTTGAGTCCATAGGAGACAGGAGTATCGTCCTTAGGGTCAAGCATGGCCTTGTAGAAGGCTTCTACTTCATCCCTGGTGACATTCTCATAGAAATTCACAGCCGAAGCTGCGACAATATCCTTTGAAGGGTCATTCGATTTCCTCTGAGGATATATTGCAGGATCATAGATCACCGGAAGGAGTTCATCGCACTTGTCCCCGTCCCCCACGGCTGTCATCAGTGTACGGAAATATTCTTCAGGGCAGGCCGGGAAGATCTTGTCCTCTGCATAATGGTGATGGATGCCGTTGCTGAAGAATACCCTCTTGGCATAGACCAGGAAATCCTGGAAATCCTGACATTCCCTGTCTCCCTTGTAGTTCCCTATGATGTTTTCAAGGACTTTCCTTATAGGAAGATTATACCGGCAGTTCTGGGCCCATATGATGTCCCGTCCGTATTTCGCAGCTTCGCTGAGATGATATGCATATTCCTTCTGCTGCAGGGACAGGCTGTCCCATCCCGGGATCCTGTAGCGCATCACCTTTATGTCAGCGAACTCGTCTATCATATATTTGAAATCATCATTCCCGGCCCCGGCTCTACCGCCGCCCTGGGCACAGGATACGGCCGCAGCCGCCATTCCTGCCAAACAGATCATTTTTCCTATTGCTTTCATTTCCAATGTTTTTATATTCTATACTATCATGCCTGATGCCATGGTGCAAAAGCTATGTGAGACAAAATTACTAAAGATAAATCTTCCGGACGCAAAAAACAGAAAAATCTGGATGCAAAAAGAGAAAAAACCTACAAAAAAAGAAATTTGTCATTGCCCTTTATTGTCAAAATAAGATAATTTTCAGATTTTTGCAAAGTGCCGGCCAATGCCATGGCCGCAAATGTACACAAGGCCGGCATACTGATTATACAACAGCATATGCAACCGAAGAAATGAGATACATATTAAGATCCATACTGATGGCTTCCGCCCTGGCAGCAGCCGCGTCATGCTGCAAGCACAAGGCTGAGCCGCCCAGGTTCCCAGACCATATAGACAATGTGCTTGTCATGTATATGGCCGGGCAAAACAATATTGCTTCAAATCTCAGAAACAATATCATTACTCTGTGCAGCGGATATCTTCCTGCAGGCAATGATCCTACCATATTTCTGTCGTATCAGAAAATAAGCAGCAGCAAGGTTCCGGCCAAGTCTTATCTGATAAGATATTATAGACATGGAGGAGCGTTGGCTGCAGATACGGTAGCAAGATACGGATCAGACCTTCCGGCAGCTTCCGCCGCTACTCTCAACAAGGTACTGTCTGATGTTAAAGAATCCTTTCCCTCAGCAAGTTACTCACTTCTGTTCTCTTCACATGCCACGGGATGGCTCCCGAAGGGATACTACAACAATCCGTCGTCCTACGACAGCCAGTTGAGCGGACTCCCGGAGCGGACTGTCACTTCATCCGGAATGCCGGATCAGGAATGGGTTCCTTACCATGAAGAATACAGGGATCCTTCACTGCCTCCGGTCAAGAGCATAGGCCAGGATGCTGTATCACAGAATGGAAGTGCTGTATCATACGAAATTGATCTCAAGGAGTTCAGAGATGCCATTCCCATGCATCTGGACTACATACTCTTCGACTGCTGCCTGATGGGGGGCATAGAGGTAGCATATGAACTGAAAGACAAATGCGACAGGATCATATTCTCTCCGGCAGAAGTGATTGCGTATGGATTCAACTACAGGACAATGGGAGCGCTGCTCCTCTCTGCCTCAGGAGCTGATCTGGAAGGAGTGTGCCGCGACTATTACAATTACTACAACAGCAAGCCAGGAGCATACAGGTCCGCAACCGTCACACTCGTCGACTGCACAAGACTTGAGCCGGTTGCCGAAGCCTGCAGGACAATATTCTCAAGCCACAGGGAAGGGCTGTCTACGATAGACCCGGACAATGTACAGAGATATTATACGGGCGGACACCACTGGTTCTATGACCTATATGACATAGCCTGCAAGGCAGGGGCAGATGACGGAGAGCTTTCCGCTCTCTCAGAAGCTCTTGACGGATGTACAATATACAAGGCAAGCACCGAGACCTTCCTGTCCGGACCAGAAACATCGCCAGGGTACGGATTCAGCATTTCTGTATACTCCGGATTCAGCATGTATCTTCCTTGCGACGGCTCAGAGTTTCTGGACGATGCCTACAGAAGTCTCGACTGGAACGTAAGGACCGGCCTGGTAGAAGAGTGACATACTGAAAATCATCATTTTCTGCAATAAATTTCTCCATAAGGGATTTTTTGCATATATTTGCAGCCCCATAAAAAGCAACAAGCTTTTTGGTGCAATGGGGTCCGTGCATAACGGACTGAGTAACACATTTTAAACAACATCTCAAATGAAACACGTTGAATTGAAAGGCACGATCCGCGAGGTCGGCAACAAAGCTGCGGTAAAGGCTATCCGCAGGGCAGGACTTGTTCCTTGCAACATCTATGGTCTTGGAATGGAGAACATCCTTTTCACAATCAATGCAAAGGACCTTGCTGTAATCACAAATACCCCTAACTCATACATCATTGACCTTGAACTGGACAACGGCAAGAAATTCTATGCTGTGCTCCATGAGGTACAGTGGCATCCTGTAACTGACGAGGCTCTCCACGTAGACTTCCTCGCAGTATCTGAGGAAAAGCCTGTAACAATCGATGTACCTGTAAAGATCACAGGACACTCAGAAGGCGTGAAGATGGGAGGAAAGCTTCTTGTATCTACCCGTAAGCTACGCATCAGCGCTCATCTCCATGATCTTCCTGATCTTCTCGAGGTCGACACAACCAGCCTGAAGATAGGCAAGCAGATCGTTGCCGGAGACCTCCATTATGAGGGTGTGACAATCGTATCTCCTAAGGCTACGATCATCTGCTCAGTAAGACCTACCCGCGCCAGCAACACCCAGGCACAGGCCTGACGCTGACAAAAGCATTAGCTGATGAACTATCTGGTAGTCGGACTTGGTAACATTGGTGCCGAATACGCCGAGACCAGACACAATATGGGATTCATGGCATTGGATACCTGGGCACAGGAAGCCAATGCCATTTTTGTGTCCGGCAGATACGGCAGTACAGCTGAAATAAGCTACAAGGGAAGGAAATTCATTCTGCTGAAACCATCTACCTACATGAACCTCAGCGGGAAGGCCGTAAGGTACTGGATGAATGAACTGAAACTTCCCCTTGAGAACCTCATAGTGATCTCAGACGATCTCAACCTTCCTTTCGGGACGCTCAGGATGAGAAAGAACGGAAGCGCAGGGGGTCATAACGGTCTTGCAAACATAACCGAAATGCTCGGGACGCAGGATTACGCAAGGATAAGGATGGGAATAGGCAACGACTTCAGCAGAGGGGGGCAGGTAGATTTCGTGCTTGGCCGGCTCAGTAAAGAAGAGATGGAACAGATGCCGGCGATATGTCAGAGAGTAATAGAAGGAGTAAAGACTTTTGCAACAGCAGGCCCGGACAGAGCCATGAATAGCGTAAATACGCGATCCAAAACCGTTGAGCAGAACTGATTTACCGCAGTAAAATGCATATTAAATATTGTTTTTTATGATTTTTATGCATAACTTGCGCAAACTTTTGATGCTTAAAGTTTAACGAACTATTAAAAATTTAACGCCAAATGAAAGAGCTTGTAGATCAGATTAAAGCAGAGTACGAGGTTTTCGAGAAGAATGCTGAGGCTCAGGTTGAGAAAGGGAACAAGGCAGCTGGAGCCCGTGCACGCAAGGCCGCTTTGAACATCATGAAAATGATGAAGGAGTTCAGGAAAGTCTCTGTGGAGAGTTCCAAATAATAAGTTCCCAAATATCACAATCATCGATCAGGTCAATCATATGACTTGAAAAGACTGAAGCCTGCCGGATCCGGCAGGCTTCGTTTCTATAAGCCCGATTTCATAGTCTCCCAAGAATTGCAATATTTTTTCAGAATTGCTGCAACATTACGGCATCGTTCTGCATCTATAGTGCAGGTTTAGGTTTTAGTACACGTTCAGGGGTCGGGTAACTCAATGTTTCCGGTCCCTTTTTCTTTTCCCGGACTTCTGATTCCCATTGGGACGATCTACATCTCAAGCCTGATATTGTCAATCCAAAGGGTATTCCCCACTCCACCATAGAAAGCTTCGCCGCAGCTCGAAAGGAATTTCACGATCAGGACATTCGGGGTCTCGTCTGGAGAAGCCCAGCCTTCTTCTATCACCATTACATTCTCACCTCTGCTGTTCAGGGCATGGAATGTCTTCTCTGATCCTTTCTGAAGTGCCATGAAATCCCTGTAGAAATTCTCTCCCGTTATGTCTCCGTAATGGATTTCAAGCCTATGTCCGTTCTTCCACTGCGGAATGTTGTTCCGGACTATCTCATATCCTGTACCTACCCTGAGCGCATGTATGTTCCCTTCGGCATCTTCCCAACGTTTCTGAAGTATCACAGCAATCTCGGGATAATCTGCATAACCCATAGGCTTTAGCTTGGAAAAGCCTGTTCCTCTGATCGTTTCATGTCCGACATCAGCCTTGTAGTCGAATACAAGAGCCTTCGGACGTCCCGTGAAGGGAATCCCGTACAGGACTCTGGACATCGGATTGTCAGTACCTGTGATAGGCTCCGGAAGCGCCCCCAGGATAAATGCTCCCTGGCAGGTAACATCCATATTTATAATACCCAGGGCCTTGACGGACTCGATATGCGTCTCGATCCTAGCACACCATCCGTCTCCCCGTCTTTCGGGAAAGACGGTATTGCTGGTCTTTGTGATTCCAGCGATTACTGCCATCACATTGTTGGTCCGCCACAGGTAACCTGTCGGCGGATTGAACGGCTCTTTCGTATGGCGCGTACGGCCGTCTCCGTAGAATTCATAAAGAAGCTTGGTATCTCCGCCGAGCAGCATTGATTCCTTTACGGCTCTGGCACACCACGAATCAAGTGTCCCGTAACTGTTTATAAGATCCACAGTACTGTCCTGGGAATAAATTGAAATACCTGGGACGAGCAGTCCCAAAAGGGTCAAAATAATTGTCCGTCTCATAAAAAAATCGTAACTATGCAGATATCTTCATTGCGATACAGAACTGCAAAGATATAAATGATAGACGAATATTGAAATTTATGAAACTTCTTCTTCCTGTACTGCCTTTGATACTTGCATTCCTTCTCTGCTGCAGCAGAGATGCGGCTGCAGTGCCGGCTGCCGGGAAGAGCATCGGACTGGTCCAGCCGGACGGGTCGTCATTCCAGGCAAGGCTGTACGGAGATGAATTCATGAAAATACTGACCACGGCTGACGGAAAAGCCATAGTACAGGAGCATGACGGATGGTACTGCTATGCCACGTACGATGGATCAGGCACAAAGATATCCAGCGGCATAAGGGTCGGAGAGCCGATTCCAGGAGATGTAGCTGCGGCGAGCATGGATATCCCCTATTCTATCATTGGAGAAGCCTCTGAAACGCTCAGGGCCGCTGTCCCTGGACAAACATATTCCATGATGTCAGCAGCAGATGTCTCCGGAAGTTCAGGCAATGGGCAAAACGGTACCGTCTATGAGAGGAGAGGCATCGTACTTCTGGTTGAATTCAAAGACCTTAAGTTCACGTATAGAAAGGATGACTTTACCGCGCTGCTCGGTGCCGGCTACAACGGAAGACAAGGTGCTGCCGCCTATTTCAATGACCAGTTCAACGGCCTCTGCAATTTCTCTTTCGATGTGAGCAGCATAATCACTCTGGACAAGAGCTACATGTACTACGGACAGAATGAAAGGTCGGCTACAGGCAAAGACTCCAGAGCCGCCGAAATGGTAACCGACGCATGCAAGGCTGCTGACCGCAGCATAGACTTTTCACTATATGACCAGGACAAGGACGGAAAAGCAGACAATGTATTCATAATATATGCCGGAGCGGATGAAGCGGAAGGAGCCGGAGACTATCATATCTGGTCACATTCTTGGTACCTGCATGAAGGTGCAGGCATAAATCTCACACTTGACGGTGTAAGGATCGACCGTTATGCATGCGCATCGGAGCTGTCTGGTGAGAGCATATCCGGCATAGGTACCTTCTGCCACGAATACTGCCATGCTTTAGGGCTCATCGACATGTACGATACTGACTATATGGGCAGCGGCGGGCTTGCTGAAGGACTGTGGGGAAGTACCTCCATAATGGACAAAGGCAACCGGAATGACAATGGGAATACCCCTCCTAATTTCAATGCGATAGAAATGGATATGCTGGGCCTTCCGGAATGCATCACAATTACGGAAGAAGGGACATATGAACTTGAGCCTATAGACTCCGGTAGAAAATACTGCCGGATAGATTCAGATACACCAGGTGAATATTATCTGCTTGAATGCAGGATTGCAGAAGGATGGGACCGGTATATAGGAGGATCAGGACTGCTGGTCTACCATATAGACAAATCAACGAACGACTCCGGATACGGTCTTTCCGCATACTCCAGATGGCAGGTGGAATCCAACTCAGTCAACACGAATCCCAGACACCAATGCGCTGACCTTATTGAAGCTTCAGCACCAGGCACATATACTGCAACAGCCGACCTTTCCGCCGACATCAGCTCCATATTTTTCCCTTGTGGTGACATCACGGCCTTCGGTCCGGAGACTGATCCGGCATTCCTGTTCTGGAACGGCAGCAGTCCGGTCTTCAATATCACGGATATCACCAGGACAGAAGCCGGCATAAGCTTCAGGATATCCAAGTCAGCATCATCCTTGATGCCGGAAGCTGTCATAACAGGAAAAGATGTATTTCAGGATGCTGCAATAATCAGCTGGAAGATTGAGCCTGGATTCAGCGGCAAGTCATTTGCCGTCTGGGGAAAGAAAGGCGGAGAGATGCAGGCCATTGAAGTAAAGCCTTTTTCAGCCACAGCCACATCGGTAAACTATGCCGTCACACTCGACAGCCTGGAAGACCGTACGGACTATTCCGTGACAATCTTCTGCGAGCAGGACGGCACAAAAGGCTATCCGGCAGACGCCTCATTCACGACCAAGGAATTACCTCAAGGCGGTCATCCATATATATTCATGAAATATGTTCAACGCAACATGGACGGTTCTTTTCCTGTGGGAGTGCGGCTGCCTCTAAGGCTGTTCAACGCAAAGGATGCTGAAGCCATTGAATGGACCTACGACGGAAGGCCTGTCAAGACAGGAGAGAACGGATATTTCTCCCCCGGAAAGTCAGGGACTCTCAGAGCTACTGCATATTTCAGCGACGGATCCAGAGAAATAATCACAAAGGAAATAATCATCAGGGAGGTCCAGCAATGAAAACAATGACATTGGCAGGAATTACGGCAGCAGTGCTCCTCATAGCCGGCTGCGTACGGAACAATTTCAGCGAGACAGACTTTCAGGTAGTCGAAGGTATCTCCCTGTATGTCAAAGGTCAACAGATTCTTTCATACACTCCGGAAAAATGCCAGATAGGATTCAATCCTGACTCCGGGGAAATAAGGGTATCAGATGACGATATGGCCGATTATTTCATCATAAGGTTCACCGGCAGCATACCTGCCAACGAAGGAGAAGTGACAAAGGCTGACATAGAATATACAACCCCGGACAATCTCAAGCGACTCAATGGCATAAGCTTCAGAGTCACCAGGACAGATGAAGACAGCGGACTCATCTGGCTATGGGATGAAGCCGGAAAGACCGGTGTCGTCCTGCCCGACATGAAAAGATTGGAATAAGACAGCTACACAGCGACAAAGTCATAAAGACAATACACAGCAACAAAAGTATAAAGACAAATACACAGCAATCCAGACATAAGATGAAAAGCTTGATGATACCATTGGTCCAGGGACTTGAAGCGATGCCTCTGGGCGACAGGGAAATAGCCCTGGAACTTCATGGAACGAAGGCTTCCGTAGACACTCTCAACTGGCAGCAGGACTGGCCATACTGTCCGGCTGTCCATATATCCGTGGCAAGAAGCCTCAGCCATCTTTTCATAGCATATCATGTGCACGGGCTCGACCTCAGAGCACAGGCCCTTGAATACAACGGACCGGTATGGGAAGACAGCTGCTGCGAATTCTTCGTTTCGGACCCTCACGACGGCACGTACTACAACTTCGAGATGAACTGCATCGGGACACTTCTGGCAGCCAAGAGGAAAAGCCGCACGGAGTGCACTCACTTTGAGGCGGAAAAGCTAGATCAGGTGATAAAGTACAGTTCGCTCAAAAGAGAAAAGATCGAGATCTGCGGCAAAATATTCAGCTGGGATGTTGCAATGGGCATCCCTTTCAGCCTGATAGGGATGGATGGAGAGAATCTCCCTAAGACAGCGAGAGCCAATTTCTTCAAATGCGCGGACAAGGCGGCTCATCCGCATTTCCTGAGCTGGAATCCTATAGATGTCCCTTCACCGGACTTCCACAGGCCTGACTTCTTCGGAGAGCTGATCTTCTGAAAATGACAGTATCCGGCGCCATGCGGGTAAAGACAGCATTGGGAAATATATCATTGGGGAACTATACCATTATTGGGAAACTATATAATTGAAAAAGACCACATATCATGTACACAGAGCAGGAACTGACCGAGATAATTTCAAGATTTGACATAGGGGCAGAAGCCGAAAGCATAAAGGCCATGGGCCCGGGATTCATAAACGACACGCTGATCGTAAAGACCAGACCGGACGCTACGGGAAAAGCACCGAGATACATCCTCCAGAGGAAAAACCACAATGTATTTCCGGACATACCGGGGATGATGTGCAACATCGCGATGGTGACAGACCACCTGAGAAAAAAGGTGATTGAAGCCGGCGGCGACCCTGACCGGGAAGTACTGAAGGTCATACGCAGGAAGCCTGAAAGCATGACAGATGAAGAGAAAAAGTCCGAGGGTGGAGACCTCTACTACCATGACAGCAAAGGCAACTGGTGGACAGTCTGCCTGTTCATCGAAGGATCTGTCACCTATGAAAAGGCCGACAGTCCGGCGCTGGCATTCAAGGGAGGAGAAGGCATAGGGAAATTCCAGTCGATGCTTGCCGACTTCACACATCCGCTCAACGAGACTATAAAAGGCTTCCACAACATCAGATGGCGCTTCGCCCAGTGGGAAGAATCCCTCAGGAATGATGCCGCAGGACGGGTCAAGGACCTTGCTGAAGAAATCAGCTGGATAGAGTCCAGGAAAGAGAAGATGCTTGCCTTCTGGGAGCTGGTCGAAAACGGCACACTACCTACCAGAGTCACCCACAACGACACTAAGATCAGCAACATACTCTTTGACGAGAAAGGTAATGTCCTTTGCGTGATAGACCTTGACACATGCATGAGCAGCACATCACTCAACGATTTCGGAGACGCAATCCGCTCATACACCAACACAGGTGCTGAAGACGACAAGGACCTGGACAAGGTATCGATGTCAATGGAGATGTTCAATGCCTACACTGCAGGCTATCTGTCCCAGCGCAAAGGCACGCTGTGCGATGCTGAAGTCAGCCATCTTGCATTCTCAGCGCTCTACATCACATTCGAGCAGGTGCTCCGCTTCCTTATGGACTACATCGACGGGGACAAATACTACAAGATCGCCTATCCAGACCACAACCTCGTCCGCACAAGGGCCCAGTACAAGCTGCTGTGCAGCATGGAACAGCAATACCCACAGATGCTGGAGACTGTCGAAAAGCTGATGAAATAATTTCATATAGACAAGAAAACTCCATACAGACAAGAAAAGAGAAGCCGACCCATTGCTTTGGGGTCGGCTTCTTTCTGTTTCATATTATAAGGTTCCGGCAAGAGGCTACCAGACAAAGTCAAACCTGATGTCCCTAGGGATTCCGTGGCTGTTGACATTCGCGATATCGGCTGCCAGAGCCTCATGCACTACGGCATTCTTTGCAGCATATTCCTTGGCGAACTCATAGTTGCCTTCCGCCTGGGTTGTGAGGATGAGCTCAGCCCAAGAATCTATTGCCTTGAGGGCCTGCTCATAGTCGATATGGTAGAGTCCGTCACTGTTTCTTGTGAAAGCTCCGTTCTCCTTCATGTAGTTGTAGCACATCATGTTTGCACGTCCGTGAGAAGATGCGGCACCGAAACGTACCGAACGCACAAGACCGGCGATAAAGGTAGTGATGGCATCTTCCTTTGAGATAAGAGGAATCTCCTTCATGTCAATGAGTCTGCACACCATGAAAAGCCCGAGGATATCGGCCTTTGCCTCTTCCCATGTGGTCTTCTCTGAGCCCAGGGCATCGTCTACACTCCCCTTTCCGTTGACAGTCTCCTTGACGCCGAGGCCATGTGCCACCTCGTGGAAAGTAACATTCCAGAAGAAGGCTTCGTCACGAAGATGCTTGCGCTGTGCAGGCTCTACAAGCAGACGGCCGATAGGAAGAAGGATCTTGCCGAACTTTGCAGTGATGCTGTTGTGGAGCTGAAGCCTGCGGGTTCCCTTGAGGGCATGCACCCTTTCGTCGTTAGGAAGATTGATGGCTATGGTCTTGCTGCCGGCATTGCAGTCTCCGGAGTAATATATCGCATCGTAGACATTGAGGTCAGATGAAGTGCCGGGGACAAAAGTCTTGTACTCAGGCTTGCAAGGCAGCATGGTCTGGAGCTGAGGAAGCATACCGACATATTTAGCGAGCTCTGCGCTCCTCTCCTCGTCTTTAAGGAGTATGAAGCACTCATACGAAGCCTTGGCTTCATTGAGCTTGTCATCGTAGTTCTCGATAGGTCCGATCACGATATCTATCTTGCTGTCCTTCATATCCATCCACGCCAGGTCACTTTCAAGGTAGTCATCTGTGCGGAATGCCTCGACCCTCTTGAGGAGATAGTTCTTCAGACCGGCATTCTCTGTGATTGAAGCAGCTTCTTCAAGGCTACGGCAGATCTCGTCCAGCTGGGCCTTGTATTCATCCCTGTACCACACGCATTTGAGAGATCCGTCCTCATTCCTTCTGAGCACAGTGTACAGGCTGTTCTTGTCAGGATCATCGAAAGCAGCGAATTCCTCTGCAGTGATATCAGCAGGATAATAGTTCGCTCCTAGAGGCTTAGGGCCGTATCCGTCTATGAAAGGTGCATTGTCTGCAAGGCGGTCCCACGGGCCATAGTTGATCAGGGCATATTCCCTGGCTGCCTGATCTGTCAGATGTGAAAGGAGAGAGTCCTTGTCTCCGAATGTCTGCTGCCAGAAGAGATTGTCGATGACACGTCCGGCAGAGCGGAAAAGATTGAGGACTTCCTTGTCCTTGGCTGAAAGGTTGTCAAGCAGAGGAGAGGTAAGCTCGACGACCGCATATTCATTGACCTTGGCCTGGAGGTCTTCGTCAGACTTGTCTGCACAGGAAGAGATGGCCGAAAGAGCCGCTACAGCGACAGAAAGATAAACTATACTTTTTTTCATTTACACAAATATTGGTACAATCTCCAAAGGTATGAAATAAAATAGAGTTATGAAACAAAAAAGGAAGCCGCACCTTCAACAAAAGATGCGGCTTCCATATATTGTGACCATCTGGCTCAGCATAGAGCCTGCGAGGTCATGGTGCAGACTAGAATGACAGTGCGATGGCGATGAAATCATCTGCCTTGAGGGCTGCACCGCCGATGAGTCCGCCGTCGATGTCTGGGCATGCGAAGAGTTCCTTTGCGTTTGATGGCTTGCAGCTTCCGCCGTAGAGGATAGTGATCTCCTCTGCAAGGGCTCCGAATTTCTCGGCAAGCACCTTACGGATGCATGCGTGGATCTCCTGAGCCTGCTCTGCGGTAGCGGTCTTGCCTGTACCGATGGCCCATACCGGCTCGTATGCTACGATGACCTTTGCCATCTCCTCTGCTGAAAGGGTGTAGAGGACATTCTTCACCTGTGATGAAACTACATCGAAATGACGGCCTGCCTCACGCTCCTCAAGGTTCTCACCTACACAGAAGATAGGTGAAAGTCCCTCTGCGATAGCAAGCTTAACTTTCTCTACGAGCTTTGCATCAGTCTCTCCGTAGTACTGTCTTCTCTCAGAGTGTCCGAGGATAGTGTACTGGCAGCCTACAGATGAAAGCATCTTCACTGAAACCTCACCTGTATATGCGCCTTTCTCCTTGTCTGCGCAGTTCTGTGCAGAAAGACCTACTGTCGATCCTTTTACTACTTCGGCAACAGGATAGAGATGTGTAAATGGAGGTGCGATGATGAGTTTCACAGATGCAGGCACTTCAGAAGCCTTTGCAACAACTGCCTTTGCGAGCTCGATTCCCTCCGGAACTGTAGTGTTCATCTTCCAGTTTCCGGCTACAATATTCTTTCTCATGATATTATAATGTTAAAAGTTATGTCCTGAACCATGTCCTGCCATTCTTCGTGGCCGCGCAAATTTAGCAATCTTTTTTTAATGGAGAACATCGGACTGACATTTATAGCAGTATTTTGATTATCTTTGCAGTTTGCAGAACAGTCTATACGACAAATATATTCATCCGATGAAGAATTTTGTAGAAGAACTCAGATGGAGAGGCATGCTCCAGGACATCATGCCAGGCACAGAAGAGAAACTCATGGAAGGCCCGACAGCTGCATACGTCGGCATTGACCCTACAGCCGACTCCCTCCATATCGGGCATCTTGTAAGTATAATGATACTCAAACATTTCCAGAACTGCGGACATAAGCCTTTCGCCCTCATCGGCGGAGCCACGGGAATGATCGGAGACCCATCGATGAAGTCCCAGGAAAGGAATCTGCTTGACGAAGAGACCCTCGCCCACAATGTGGCCTGCATCAGGAAGCAGCTCTCGAAGTTCCTTGACTTCGAATCAGATGCGCCAAACAAGGCAGAGCTTGTCAACAACTATGACTGGATGAAGGGATACTCTTTCATCGACTTCACCAGGGACATAGGCAAGCACATCACTGTCAACTACATGATGGCCAAGGATTCTGTCAAGAAGAGACTTTCGTCCGAGTCCCGCGAAGGAATGTCATTCACCGAATTCACCTACCAGCTCCTCCAGGGCTACGACTACCTCTGGCTCTATGAGCACAAGGGCTGTACCCTCCAGATGGGCGGAAGCGACCAGTGGGGCAACATCACCACAGGAAGCGAACTCATCAGAAGAATCCTCGGCAAGGAAGCATACGCCCTCACCTGCCCACTCATCACCAAGGCAGACGGAGGAAAGTTCGGAAAGACTGAGAAAGGCAACATCTGGCTTGATCCGGAAAGGACTTCCCCTTACCAGTTCTACCAGTTCTGGCTCAACGTATCAGATGAGGATGCGGCAAGATACATCAAGATATTCACGATGCTCAGCCGCGAAGAAATCGAAAGCGCCATCGCAGAGCATCAGCAGGCACCACACCTGAGGAAGCTCCAGAAGCTCCTTGCGAAGGAGATAACCATCATGGTACACGGTGAAGAGGAGTACTCAAAGGCTGTCGCAGCTTCTGAGATGCTCTTCGGGAACGTTACTTCAGACTCCCTCAGGAAGCTCGACGAAAAGACCTTCCTCCAGGTATTCGAAGGAGTCCCGACCTTTGAGGTTGCAGCAGACAAGCTTCCGGCCAATGTCATAGACCTTCTCGCTGTGGAGACATCGGTATTCCCGTCCAAGGGAGAATGCCGCAAGATGATACAGGCAGGTGGAGTCAGCATTGACAAGGAGAAGGTGACAGACATCAATGCAGTGATAGGTGAGGAATCTGTCCTCAACGGCAAGTACATCCTCGCCCAGAAAGGCAAGAAGAACTACTTCATAATTGTGCTCGCATAGCATATCAGCACAATCACCGGTCCGTGGATATAATCATATCATACAGACCGGCAAAAAGACAAGAATTATGGAACAGGAATCTACAAGACAGCTGAAAGTAGCCCGTGAGATACAGCGGGACATGGCTGAAATCATCCGCAGCAAAGGCATGGCCACATTCGACGGGGCACTCGTGTCTGTGAGCGGAGTCAAGGTCAGCCCTGATCTTTCAATAGCAAAGATATATGTAAGCATCTTTCCTTCGGACAAGGCTCCGAAGGTCATGGAAGCTCTTGAAGCCGACAGCAAGGCTCTCCGCGGAGAGCTCGGCAACAAGGTGGCAAAGCAGCTCCGCATCGTGCCGGAGATCACATTCTTCAGAGATGATTCCCTGGATTATGTAGAGCATATAGAGGAACTTCTCAAGAAATAGGTCTGACAGAGATCCGCTGATGCCGGGGAAGCCGATGAAACTGCAGTTTTTCATAGCATGGCGCTATCTTTTCGCCAAGAAGTCACACAATGTGATAAACATCATCTCGGCGATAAGCGCCATCGGCATGGCCATCGGTACAGCGGCCCTTATCATCATATTGTCAGTCTACAACGGGTTCGACGCCCTGGTAAGGTCAATGCTGGGTAATGTCGAGCCCGAACTTCTTGTGACGCCAGCCCAGGGCAAGGTCTTTGTCCCGGACTCCCCTGCCTTCGACTGGGCATACGGGCAGGCATCTGTCACAGGCATCTGTACTGTACTTGAAGAAAATGTCTTCATAAGCTACGACGGCAAGCAGAGCGTGGCAAAGGCCAAGGGAGTGGATGCAATATACGAACAGGACTCTCCACTCAGGGGACATGTCCGCAACGGTGAATTCTCGCTCCACAGGGGAGATGTACCTCTTGCGGCGGCAGGGACCGGTCTCGCCTGGAGACTGGGGATAAATCCGAGGTTCGTCTCCCCGATCAGCCTGTATTTCCCGTCCAGGACAAGGAATATCTCCCTTTCAAATCCTGCGGCAGCGGTAGAGTCCGTCAATGTATATCCTTCATGCACTTTCTCAATCAACAATGAGGTCGACAATGAACTTCTTGTCGTCCCGATAGAAAAGATGAGGGAGCTTCTTGAATATGACGATGAGGTCTCGGCCGTCGAGATAAGGATGGAAGGAGCTTCAGAAAAGGAGATCCGCCGGGTCAAGGAAGAGATGCGGCAGAGGCTGGGGACGGAATACAAGGTCAGCGACCGCTTTGAGCAGAACACATCCCTGTACAGGATGATGAAATATGAGAAAGCCTCCATATATCTTATACTCATATTTGTAATAATAATAATCGCCTTCAACATATTCGGTTCGCTATCTATGCTCATAATCGAGAAAAGAGGAGACATAATGACATTCCGCAGCATGGGGGCGAAAGACAGTCTGCTAAAGCAGATCTTCATTCTTGAAGGATGGATGATATCTCTGCTCGGACTGGCAGCCGGACTGGTCTCAGGAGTAGGACTGTCTCTGCTCCAGCAGCATTACGGCTTCATCAAGATGCCGGGGAACTTCATAGTACAGGCCTACCCTGTCATCATCTCATGGCAGGACATACTTGTAACTGCGGCAGCTGTAGCCATTATAGGTTATCTTATTGCCCTGCTTCCTGTAGCTTCGTTCTACAGAAGAGAATCAGGAGTCCCTTCTGACGGGAGCGAAGTCCAGGACATCCGATAGACAGGAACCAGATAAACAGGACATCCGATAAATCAGTAATAACGGTAAAATTTCCCGTAAGGCGGCTATCCGGATCCGGTTCAGCCTGGCTAACTTTGCATCAAAGGACAGGCGGAGCTGCCGCATGACTTCAGGAGACCACCTGACTTTGACTTCAGGAGACCACAAGAAAATCTATATACGATGAGAAAGCTACATCTTACAGCATTGGCATCGATGGCTGCATGCATCGCATCATCATTTGCCATCATATCCTGTACAGGAACAAATGAGAAAAAAGATATGGAGAATCTGCAGATGACAACTGAGTGGGACAAGGTATTCCCGCAGAGCAACAAAGTCAGCCACAGCAAAGTGACATTCACAAACAGATACGGCATCACGCTTGCCGCAGATATGTATGTACCGAAAAATGCTGAAGGAAAGCTCCCGGCGATAGCAGTCAGCGGACCTTTCGGAGCTGTAAAGGAGCAGTCTTCAGGACTTTATGCACAGACATTGGCAGAAAGAGGCTTCCTGACCATCGCATTCGACCCGTCATTCACCGGAGAAAGCTCCGGCGAGCCGCGATATGTTGCATCGCCAGACATCAACACAGAAGATTTCTGTGCCGCGGTCGATTTCCTCTCGACACTGGAACAGGCGGATTCATCCCGCATCGGGATACTCGGCATCTGCGGATGGGGCAGCATGGCCGTCAACGCGGCAGCCATCGACACCCGTATCAAGGCGACTGTGGCATCGACCATGTACGACATGAGCAGGGTGACGGCCAACGGCTATTTCGATGCAGCCGACAATGAACCTGCCCGTCATGAATTACGGGAAACTCTCAGCAACCAGCGTACTGAAGACTACAGAAACGGCACCTGTGCGCTTGCGGGCGGAGTCGTGGATCCGCTCCCTGAGGATGCTCCCCAGTTCGTAAAAGACTATCACGCCTACTACAAGACACCGAGAGGCTATCACAAACGTTCCCTCAACTCCAATTCAGGCTGGAACAAGACCTCGTCCCTTTCATTCCTGAACATGCCGCTGCTCACCTATGCCGGTGAAATCAGGAGTGCAGTCCTTCTGATACATGGTGAAAAAGCCCACTCCCGCTATTTCAGCGAAGACACTTTCAAAAAGCTCAAAGGTGCCAACAAAGAACTTCTGATCATACCGGGAGCAAGCCATACGGATCTTTACGACAATTTTGACAAGATACCTTTTGACAAGATAGAGGACTTCTTCAACACTTACATGCCGAAGACGGAATAGCTACGCGAAGCTGCCGCACCGGTCCCCCTCATTGCCTGTCTGTGACTGAAGCCGTTCAGGCTATTGTACTGCCCGCTCCGCTTCCCAGCCGAACATTCTTTCATGTCCGGCAGGGACTTCCGCAGAGCGGGCTTCTACATTGAAACGGCTGTTGAAATCCTCCCTTACGGCAGCCTTGTATCCCTTCACCTCGAACGGACGTTCAGCCGCATGGCCGGAACGGTCGGTCAGATCAGGGGAAACTATCACAACCGGTCTGAAAGACGGTGTGACACCATATACCGATGAAGACGGGTAAGATGCGACGATTTCCACGATCACAGGCTTTCCGTAGATACCTTCGGCATCCACAGGCACTGCAACGGCCACGATGCTGGAATACCAGTCCATCTTCACCAGATGAGACTCGACATTGTAGCTGCCGTATTTCTTCACATTCTCTATGAGTTCGTCGGTCGGCATAAGGTAGATGTCGCTGAACGAATTCGTGAATGTCACGAAATACCATCCCTGCGCCCCTTCGCCAGGAGTGACCGTGATTCTGGCCGCAGCTTTGTCGCCCCACTGTTCAGGTGGATAGGTATAAGGATCTTGAAGCACAAGTGTGTTGCCGTCTTCAATGACATAATCGATAGATACCGATGCGTCACTTACCGGGACATCCGAACCAGGAGTGGTGAAGCGCATCTTCGTGATTCCAGTCGTCACGGCTCCCATATATCCGAACGCGAACACATAATAGTCAGTGTTCGGCTTTATGCTGTTGTAGAAGATGTCAATATTGGTCTGAAGCTGCTTTTCGCCTGAATATGTCACCCTGTACATGCTGCTGTTGCTCCAATACTCGACTACAGCCGCAATCGCAGCCTCGTCGGAACCATATTCCTGATATCTGCTCACAGGCATGCATCCGAGTACATAAAGCTCGTCATCGCGTGAAGGCTCGCACGTGAGTGTCACGCTGGAAGTCATCACGTCAGTGACACCCAAGCCGAATGTCATGTCGGACGGAGTGAGTACATCTGTCCTGAACTGTTCGGTGAACACATCCGTAGTTCTCTCCCCGTCCCCGTTTACTCCGAAAAGTACAAGAGTGTAGTTGGTGGACGGTTCAAGAGGCATGATGTCGAGATCCCTGTATGAATTCAAAGTCTGTTTGCCGAAGAATGTATATGGACCGTTCATCCAGTCATAATTGTATTCATTCGCATCATTGATGATCACTGTGGCCAGGTCTGCCATCGAATATGAAAGCACGTAGTCCGTAGTGAGACATGTGATGTAATACCTTGTGTCAGGATTGCTCGGCGTGATAACAAAGTCCGCCATGTATGAAGTGCTGACTTCCGAGGTGATGTCGAACGTACAGTCATCCGTAATTCTGTATGGATTTGTAGTGAACGACATTTTCTGGAAATTAGTCGTGACAAGCCCCTTGTCCTCAAGTCCGAAAGCGTAGGCATAATATTCAGTATCGGAGAACAGGTTCTCGGCAGAGACGATATATTCGCCCATCTGCGTAAAGTCTGACCATTGTTTCCATACCTGGAACATCTGGGCGATCCAGATTTCCTCATCGATATAGTCAACGATTTCATCCATAATGAACTGGTCGCTCCCGGCAGTCTCATAGTCGGCCTTGGATATGATTCCGGCATAATAGCGTGCGCTTTCATTCGAAGGCGTCACCCTTACCGACAGTTTTGAGTCCGTGCTGCTTTCAAGAGTGAATGTAAAGTCGCAGTCTATCTGCTCCGGAGTCTTGGTGGTGAACCTGACAACTGTCATCCGGCTGGTGACCTCCCCTTCGACTGTAAGCCCGTATGCATAGGCGCAATATTCGGTTCCCGGCTCAAGAGCGGACCATTTGACTCCCTTGGCTCCGGTCTTGAGGACCTGCGAAAGATAGTCCTTCAGTTCCATACCTTCAGAAGCGGCGGTATTCTTCAGATATTCTATGTCATCCCTGATATACGCGTCATAATCGCCGCCGTATTCGTCCATCGCCGACTTCGGCACGAGTGCGTTGACATAAGTCATGGTCTCGTCCTTAGGGAGCCAGGACACAGTCGCTTCGACTTCCGTGACACCCGTGACATTTATAAGGAACGGCTCCTCCTTCGACTGCGTCGGCTTCTGCGAAATTTCTATTGTGACATCGTCAGCATTCGGATAAGACAGAGTTATCACCGCCGACCTTTCAGATTCATAGAAGTTGACTTCAGGGAAGACCTTGATGATACCATATTCAGGATATTCGAAGTGATCTGCCCAATCATTGTCCGCAGTTGCGGTTATCTCCTGCCCCGGGACATAGTTCTCCACCTCATATTCAATGACTGCCTCACCTCCGTCAGCCTCGGCGACAAGCGGTCCTTCAGTTATGACGGAAATGGTAGCCGATCCGCTTTCCGCTACGGAAAGCTGCTTGACAGTAACGATTGCAGGCTCGGCAGGACCGTAGGTGACAGTCACCATGGCATTCCTTATGCCGCTTTCGTTATAGTCAACGGAGAAGCGGATCTCCCCGTCATTGTCATAGACGAAGTCATGGATCCAGTCCTGGTCCGACTCCGCATTTATTGAGATACCCCGTTCAGCATTCTGAACCTCATACTCTATCACTCCTTCAGTACTGTTGAAGGAGAGAGGAGCGGGAGTCTTCACGATAAGGACCGGAGACAACTCCTCCTGGGCACACCCGGCCATAATCAAAGCCATGGCCAGGCAAGACAGATACAAAAGATATTTTTTCATACAAATTATAGTTATTCTATTTCAGATATGCGGCAGACGGCGGCACCTGAACCTCAACGATCACAGGCTTGCCTTCATTTCCTCCGGCATCCATCCCGTATCCGGCACCGCACAGCACCGAATTCCACGCCACCGCATAGGTGACTGCCGTCTTGTTGTAGTTTTTCCTTCCGTTTGAATAAATTGTATATAGGAGTTCCTCCTCATCAAGGGATTCAAGATAGCTCCTGCTGTTGCCGAATCCAGAGAAATACCACGAAGAGGCTCCGGACGGAGTGACAGTGAATGTAATCGCGGCATTGTTCTGGAAGTCAAAATTCTGCTGGGGATTTTCGGCATATAGTTCATTGCCATCCCTTATGCTCCATGTAATGTCAAGGGAAGCTGAGGAGAACACCCTTTCCGGAGTGCGGAAGACATCCATGAACAGGCCTGTGGATACTCCTCCGGCATATCCGAAGGCATAGACGACATATTCCCTGTCTGCACGCAGGATATTTCCTCCGTAAGTCTGCGTGTATTCCCCGGTCACCGGAATCAACGTTCCATTCTGCCCGGCTTCGACAACCATGGCCCCGATAAAGCTTGCATCGTCAGGGTATCCGTCATATACCGACTTCTCGACACATCCGTACAGATATGGTTCATCTGCTGACGGGACATAGGTGACGGTGGCGCTGCCCGGTCTCAGATCCCTTATGGTAAAGGATATTGTCATATCCGAAGACTGTACCCTGGCTGTCCGGCAAGAAGCATAGGAGACTTCCGTGGTACGTTCCCCTTCAGCATTGATTCCGAACACGAAAACAGTATATTCAGTATCGGCCTGAAGCTGGACGGCATTGAGGTCTTCTGTCGAATCCAGAGTCTGCGTCCCTGTCCTCACATAAGGGGAATCCGCCCAGTTGATACCGCTTTCCGAAGCCATGTTGATGATCAGGGCGGCGATGTCCTCCGGTGTATTCTGAACAAGTATCCCTGAATCGGCGAGATACAGATAGTACCTTGTGGAAGGATTTGACGGGACGACCGTCACATCGATAGACTGAGACCTTATGTCCGAAAACGAGAGGCTGAACGTACAGTCGTCGGTGACAGTCACCGGTTCCGTCGAGACCTTCTGTTTGCTCAACGGGGTGACAGGCACACCATCGGCATCGATTCCGAATGCATAGGCATAGTATTCATGTCCGGGAAGCAGTCCGTCGAATTCCGTCTCGCTCACCCCGGTAGAAGTGAAATCCAGGAAAGTCCAGGTGATGCCGTAAGAGGCATAGTAATCTATCATCGCCTGGCATTCCTGAATCTCGGCCGCCATCAGCAGCTCGTCCGAGGAACCCATAACGGATTCGTATTCCGATACCGGGATGATGGACGGTATATATGTTATACCGTCAGTATCAGGAGCAAATACGAGCCCGAGAGAAGACTGGCCACGCTCTTTCACACTGATGGAGAAAGTCGCACCCGGATATTCGAAACTTCCGCTTCTGAACGTCTCGACGGTCAGATTGTCATGGAAAGTCCCGTCCGTATCAAGGGAAAATGCAAAGACACAGTAGTCTGTCTCAGGCTGCAGCCCTTCGATATCCATGGACGAATCTCCTGACACGACATATTTCCTTATCACCGCATTCAGACGCAGCCCGGTCTGTAGAGCTTCCTGCTCCATCTGCTCTACAAGTCCTTGCATGAAGGCGGCATCATCACCTCCATAGGAAAGGATGTCCGACTCCAGGGTATAGCCTGTATAATAGGTCTGCTCCTTGTCAAGCGGACTGAATCCGGCCTTAGCTGTCCGGGCTCCTGTCAGTTCGACAGAGATGTTTATCTTCATCCCGCCGGTCTGGTCATACGCTTCCTGTGTTACTTTCAGGACAATATCGTCGCATTCCGGATAGGTCACCTTCAGTTTTGCGCTGCGGGGTTCAAGCCCGTCATTCATGTCCGCCACAAAGACTATCCTGTCATCCAGGCACTCGACGTCATGCAGCCACGGCTGGTCGGAAGCGCACCGCATGATGGCATATTCGAACGCGTTTCTTATCGTAAACGGAATCTCATACTCCCCTCCGTCCGGTGAGACGGACGGAACGGGGGAAAACGAGATTTCCGGATATGACACCTCCTCCCTCGCACATCCTGTGACAAGAAAAGGAGATGCCAGACTCAGGAAAAGAAGAAAACGTATCAGAATTCGCATACAGCCCTGAGATGAAGGATTCCGAATAACTTTTCCGAAGGTTCAATAGTGAAAGAGTCACTGTAGGAAGAACCGGATACGTAAGCATATGTGCTGGCACTGAGTTCAGTGGACGTATCAAGCGCAGTAATGTATCTGGACTTGTTCTCTCCTGAAGTGAACACCTGGGCCGCTTCTTCCTGTGCAGGCATGTACCAGTCAGGTCCGAAAGTGTCCTCAATCCATTTGAATGCAGAATACGATGTCTCATAATTCGGCATAGCCTTCACTTTCTCAGTGTTCTCCCTGCCGTCGGTTGTGCTGCTTGCTCCGACAAGCACGTTTTCAGAACTCCATAAATATGTCCAGAACTCTGTAGTATATTCCTCAGACATGGCCTTGCCGTGCCGTCCATTGTCAGTGATATAGAATACGAAGGCCTTGTGTCCGTCAACTTCTATTATGTCGCCTATATTGTACCTTACACCTGTCATAGGAGTGACAGTCACCTTGCATGAGCCGGAAGCCTTGCCGCAGGCGGCGGTGATGACAGCCTCTCCCTCGGCTACGGCAGTCACTGTACCGTTTCCGTCCACAGTGGCGATCTTGTCATCGGAAGTCGTCCATGACACTGTCTTGTCAGTAGTATTGACCGGACCGACAGTGGCGATGAGCCGCTCTGAATCAGATACCTCAAGAGTGATCTCAGATTTGTTAAGAGTCACAGACTCAGCCTCGATCGGCAATACCTTTACAATACATACTGCAGAGAAATCCCCTGCCGAAGCGGTAATCTTGGCTTCGCCGACACCGTTTCCGGTCACAAGACCTCCCTGGTTGACATTTGCTATGGAGGCATTGGAGCTTTCCCAGATTACAGTGACGTCTGTCAGAGTTTCAGGGGTGACAGTGGCCACCAGCTGCAGGGTCTCGTCAACAAGGATTTCAACAGATGTCTGATCAAGGGAAATTCCTGTCACTACAGGCTTTACCACCTCAAAATGACATTGCGCCATGCAGCGGTCAACTCTTGCTGTGACTGTGGCTTCTCCCAGGCCCTCGGCGGTAACAAGTCCATTGCCATCGACTGAAACCACGGATTCGGAGCTTGATATCCACTCTACAGCATCATACTGTGCATTTGAAGGGGTTACCGTCAAGGTTAGCTGAGTCGTACTGTAGAGATCTACCGTAAGTTCAGTCTGGTCAAGTGAGATGGAAGTGACCGCAGCCGATTCTTCATTGGCGGTGCTGCAGGACGCCAAGGCTGCGGCAGACATGACTGCCACGACAACCTTCACAAATATTAAGTTCTTCATTGGTTTGTGGTTTTTATGTAATGTCTATTATTGCGGGAACATAAACCTGAAATTGTCCCTTGCAATCTCCCTTATTGTACGTGGTTCCGTTTTGTCTGCGGCAGCAGTCCCTGCCGTGGCTCCGGCCAGAGCCTTCTCTATGGCGGACTCCGGAAGACGGTACCTGCGCAGGCCTTCCGCTGCGGTGCGGCCATCCCAAGAGGCGGCGCCGTTATTCAGGCCGGCGCTCCTGACACGCAGGGCGGCGTCACCGAGAGCGGACACTCCGGGATATACAGTCCGGGCCGAAGACAGCGAAGACTTGTCATATTCGACAATCTGGGATCTGTCCACATTGAGACTTACGATGACAGGCTCCCCGTCAGTTCCTTCGGCATCCACGCCGAGGGCGATGGCCGAACAGTTGTTGTAGTTCCATGGAACGCCCACCACGGCTATTCCGGACTTGTCGCCGGCGAAGAGGGTGCCGTTCATCTTGATTGCGGACAGAAGGACATCCCTGTTGAGCTGTGACATGTATTCAGCGCTGCGCTCCTCTATCCAGCCGTACCAGGACGCCGCACTGCCGTTAGGAAAGAATTCCACCTGGACAGCCGCCCTGTCAGCCCAGCCCGATGCAGGATACTTGACCGGATCAGCAGCGACAAGGTCATTTCCGTCATATACCGTTACCTTGATATCAACTGACGCATCGCTTTCGGTCCGTTCCGGTGTGCTGAACGGCACGACTGTCACAGGTGTAGTCCTGTTCCAGTAGCTGCATCCCATTACAAAGACATAATAGTCCGTGCCAGGAGTGATGAAATTGTACCCGTAGTCCATGTAGATCGGCTGTCTGATGTCACCGGAATACTCGGATACGGCCAGGTTCGCATGGTCGCCGCATACTTTCACACCGAGAGCTTCAGGATCATTCCCCAGTTCCGCATACTGAGCCGCATTGAGGATGCCCATGACATAAGTCTCTTCCTTTGACGACGGATTCACGCATACCGTCACTGAAGAATAGCCGACATCTTCTACGGAAACTTCGAATGTCATGTCGGAAGCAGGCACGACTTGCGTCCTGAATACATCTGTCGCGACAGCTGTGGAACGTTCTCCCGTTCCGTCAACTCCGAAAGCGACAATAGTGTAAGAGGTATTCGGCACAAGCCCGTCAAAATCGGTCTCCGTGTCCCCGGAAAAGAGGGAACCCAGCCATGATGTGCCTGACATGGCATTGATGCACGCGTCAGCAATGACGGCATCAGACAGCCCGGCTACCTGAGAGGACTCAAGGACAGTAAGGAAATACTTTGTGGATGGTGACGATGGCTTGACGGATACAGTTGCCTCATATGTCTCCACAGACGGAGTCCCGAGTTCGAAAGTGCAAGGATCCGTGACTTCCACGGCAAGGGTGTTCACGGATTCGTGGAAAAGCGGAGTTGTGGCATACCCGTTGTCAAGCCCGAACGCATAGAAATCATATCCGCTGTCTGAATTGAGTGACGTGGCTGTGATCCGCTGCTGACCGGTGACGGTGAAATCGCTCCACGTCATATCCACACCCATCGATGTGTACATGTTGATGAGATACTGGATCTCCGTGATCATGGTGGAGATGAACGCGTCCTCGTCCTGTGCGTATATCGAATATTCGGCTGCCGTCAGCCACCCGCATGCATACCTGAACTCATCCGATTCCGGAGTGAATTCGGCTGTCAGTGACCTCGTGCCCACATTGCTGAACGCTATATCGATTTTCTCTTCGCGCATGGTAACCGGAAGTGTCTTCATCTCCTTTTTATAGACAGGAGTGGAGACTTCAGCAAACTTGTCGATACCATATACATATACATAATATTCCGTATCCGGGACAAACGTATTCATGACCATGGAAGAATTTCCGCTGCGGAGAAGCATTTTGTCAAGTATATATTCAAGTGATACTCCCTGGCTTGCGGCTATGGAAGAAAACAGGCTCAGGTTGTATTCAATGAGTTCCTCGTCTGAAGAATATCCGTCAACCTCCTCCTTTGTGCCTGTGAGAACGACATATGTCATCTCCTTGTCCGCAGGAACGACCCCGACATTGGCGGAAAAAGCCGTTATGTCAGTAATCTTTATGGTAAAATCATCTTCATCTTCTCCGGTATCAGGGCCGTCAGGAACGTCATCCGCACCGTACTGGACAATCTTCACATCGACAGGCGCGGCTTCCGGCAATGACAGCACGATCACAGCCTCACGGCTTTCGGAAGCGGTATTCTCAGATATCTCGAAAGAAACGACCCCTGGTTCATCAGTGTCTATGCCGGAAATCCATTCACTATCAGTCGCGGCATCGACTGTCAGGACATCCGCCGAACCGCCGGAAATCTCATAAAGAATTTCTCCTTTCTGTGCTTCGCCAGTAAATGCGTCAGGCGCGACAGCATTGATTTCGGGTGGCAGTACAACCTCCCTGTTGCAGGAGATGGCAGACAGGACCAATGCCCCCCCCGCTATCATGTACGCGAACAATTTTCTCATGACAAATCAGTAAAACGATAAAAAACAAAAAGCGTTGATTTCAAATTTAAGAAAAAATATTGAAAATCAACGCTTGCTCTTTGTTTTTTTCATCCGGACCCTAAAAAAGTGTGGGATGGCAGTCAGAAAGTCCGGTAAGGACCTTTTCCATGACAGCCTCGCGGAAAAGGACGGATTTCGTATGCACATTGAATTTGGCACAGTACTGTTCAATGGCAGACAATTCCCTGTCATTCAGATAGATGACCTGTCTGTGCCTGCGGATAAGGGATGCCCTGTGCCTCTTGATGAATTCAGGATCTATTCCTGAAGATCTTGTCTTTTTCTTTCTTGCCATCACATGTTCATACGCCCTGGAGCAAATCCAGGACTGAAAGAACGCAAAATTAAAGAAATCCTGCCGTAAAAACAATTCCGGCAGGAACCATAACTGCAAGACAGTACAGGATCATTCGATTCCGGAAGCAGCCTCCGCTTCCTTCCCGGCCTTTCTTGCAGCCCTGTCCTCATTGTCAATATCTGACCTGGACTTGCTCCTGTTGACCAGCAGGACTCCGCAGAATACCAGGATCACGGCAATAAGTTTTATAAGATTGAACGAATCCATCCCCCAGATCACTGCAATGAATGTAGCTACTACAGGCTGCACATAGTTATACATTGCCACCAGGGTAGGACGGAGTGTCTTCTGTCCTATCGGCACAAGGAAATAGCAAAGGAAAGTTCCGCAGAAGAGGATGAATCCGAGCCCCGCATACTGCTCTGCCGGAACGGACGCCCACGGAGCAGTGAAAAATCTCCCGGCAGTCAGAGGGAGCATGATGACGGAAGCAAACGTAAACATCCACTTCATCAGGGTTACGGGAGAATACTTTCCGATGAGATCTTTGAAAAGAACCAGATACAGGGCATAGGAACACTGCGCTGCCAGACACAGGATGTCTCCCCACACATTTGATGTCCCGTGAACGGCTGCCGCCGTACCTTCTCCTGCCATCAGGCGGTTGCCGAACACCAGCAGGAGCGCTCCGCTCATGCCGAGGAACACCCCGACAGCCTTGCGTACCGTAACAGGTTCCTTCAGGAAAACGGCGGCAAGGATCATTGTGACAATCGGAAGCGATGTCGTGATTATGGAAGCATCGACCGGAGATGTCATTGACACCCCCGAGATATAGACTCCCTGATTGAATACAATCGCAAACATGGCTGCCCCGAACAGCCTCAAGTAATCCTTTTTCTCCACTTTCTCCCTTTTGAAGAAAGGAGAAAACAGCCAGAAGAGCATGGCCGCCCCGAAGATACGTACATCTGTGACCACAATGGCCCCCACAAGACCGGCAGACATAACAAACTTTGAAATCGGAGCCATCGCTCCCCACATTACACTTGCAGCAAGCATCGACAGATGCCCTTTACTCTGATCTTTTGTCACGCGATGATTTTTTTGAGCCGGCAAAAATACAATAAATATGGAAAAAATCGCCTAAATTGCACCGGATATGAATACCGGCAGACGGTAACATAAAAAATTGCAGCAATTATGATAAAGAATATTGCACTTGTGGCGCATGACGCCAGAAAGACGGAACTGGTCGACTGGGTGAAATTCAATGCCGGTTCACTCAAAGACTGCACCCTATATTGTACCGGCACAACAGGGCGTCTGATAGGCGAGGCTCTTGATAAAGTCCTCGGGAATGGCAAGCCTCCGGTAATATGTCTTCTGAGCGGACCTCTTGGAGGTGATGCACAGATAGGGGCCATGATTGCAGAAGGCAAGGTCGACATGCTGGTATTCTTCTGCGACAACCTGATCATGCAGGGACATCAGAACGATGTGATGAGTCTGGTACGCCTGGCCTCACTCTACAACATCCCGTTTGCGACAAACAGGAGTACAGCAGACTTCATAATATCCTCCCCACTGTACAAGAGCAAGGACTACCATAAGATCATCCCTTCGTGCATCGAATCATACAAGAACAGGAAACTCTGACAATAGACAAAAACGGGGATCAGCCGTCAAGCTTATCCCCGTTTTCTGTAAACAATTCATTCTGCAGGACAGTATAATCGGTGATTTCCACCAATCTGATCTTGCACTTGTACTTTGCCTTCCATTTTCCTACGATGGAAGAGAACACTCCTCTGCTCAGATAGGCTCCAAGTATCGGACTAACCTTAAGGACGAAAGACCTGATGTTCTTTTCAGCTACATAATAGGCCAGACGACGTTCAATGGCCTCGTCGATGACCACGCTAGATGTTATCTTACCTGTGCCATGGCAGACAGGACAGACTTCCGAAGTATTGATTTCAATGGCTGGACGGACCCTCTGACGGGTTATCTGCATCAGACCGAACTTTGTGAGAGGAAGCACATTATGCTTTGCCCTGTCCGGCTGCATCAGCTCCTGCATGTGCTTGAAGAGCGCATTCTTGTGCTCATTGCTCTCCATGTCGATGAAATCGACGATCACAATGCCGCCCATATCCCTCAGCCTAAGCTGCCTTGCAATTTCTTCGGCGGCATAGCAGTTGACATCAAAAGTATTCTGTTCCTGTTCCTTGTTCTTGGCCCGGGTACCGCTGTTCACATCAATCACATGCAGAGCCTCAGTATGCTCTATCACAAGATAGGCGCCCTGCTTGATCGGGACCACTTTGCCGAACGAGCTCTTGATCTGCCTGGTAACCTCGAAATGGTCAAAGATAGGAGCACTGTCCTTATATAGACGGACTATCTTCTCCTGATCAGGCGATATGAGGGAAATATATTTCCGGATCTCCTCATAGACAGCTTCATCATTCACATATATATTTGAAAATGAATCATTGAGAAGATCCCTCAGAATTGTGGTCGTCTTGCTGTATTCTGTGAAAAGCAGCTGTACTGACTTTGATTTTGCCAGTTTCTCCCATGAACTTTCCCATTTCTCGATGAGGGCACGGAGTTCAGCATCAAGCACAGCTGCATTCTTGCCTTCAGCAGCAGTGCGTATGATCGCCCCGTAGTTCTTCGGGAGAATATTCTTTACCAGTGACTCAAGTCTCCGTTTCTCTTCTTTTGAAGAAATTTTCTGAGATACGCTCACCTTTTCTGCAAAAGGGAGGAGTACAATGTTCCGTCCTGCCAATGAAATTTCCGCAGTCAGTCGTGATCCTTTGGTCGAAATCGGTTCCTTTACAATCTGTACCACCACCATCTGCCCCTGAGAAAGCACATTTTCAATCCGGCCTTCCTTTTCAAGGATAGGACCGAGCTTTATGGATGAGAATACATCCTTGGGGACAGTGTTCTGGTTGAGCTTTTTGACAAACTCATCGAAAGCCTTGAAGTTAAGGCCCAGATCAAGATAGTGGACAAATGCTTCCTTCTCATCACCGATGTCGACAAAAGCAGCATTCAGGGCAGGCAGTATCTTCTTCACCTTGCCGAGGTAAACATCCCCGACAGAGAAGGTGTGCCCATGGCTGGACTCTTTGTTCAGTTCGATCAGCCTGTGGTTTTCCATCAGGGCTATCGACACTTCAGCCGAATTTACATCGACAATCAGATCTTTAACAGATTCCATCAAGAAAGTTCATTTTCAAGAACAATGTATCAGCAGAGGCATAGCCTCAATCACAAAAGGGCGACCATTGTTTCCGGTCACCCTTTTAATTAGCAGACTGCTAAAATGGCAGACACTCGGAGAAACTACTTTCTCTTCTTATGTCTATTCTTGCGCAAACGTTTCTTACGTTTGTGCGTCGCCATCTTATGTCTCTTCCTTTTCTTACCGCTTGGCATAATTCTAAAAGTTTAACAAAATTATTTCTTAACTACGTTCACAAATACCTTTGCCGGTTTGAACGCCGGGATATTGTGAGCAGGAATAGTCATAGTCGTATTCTTGGTGATGTTTCTTGCGGCTTTTTCGGCTCTGTGCTTGATGATGAAGCTGCCGAAACCACGCAGATAAACTGCATTGCCCTTTGAGAGAGAATCCTTGACGCTCTCCATAAATGACTCAACTACTGTCTGAACAGTAACTTTTTCAATACCAGTTGCTTTCGCAATCTCGTTTACTATCTCTGCCTTTGTCATAAACTATATAAAATTTAAATAAATGAAATTTTTAAGTCATTAGGGTGCAAAAGTAGATTTATTTTTTTAATATTCAAAATCAAAGGATGATTTTATATCTATTTTTTTGAGAATTTTACCCCCGTAGAAGTGCTTCTGGTGCATTTTTACTTATATTACTGACTTACAGAAGCTGAAAATATGACTTCGGCTCATGGATGCAGCTGACGCACTGACAAAGGAGCGATGCATAAAAGCAAACCTATGGCACAAAGATTGACATTAGTGCGTGCCGGCATGTCCGGGCCCAAAGTCCTGCCAAATTGGCAGGCCAGGCTCCGGCCATGCAAAGAAAGAAACAAGGAAACATTATGAAAGATATTATCAAAGACATTTTATCTCCATCCGGTGCTGAGGTGAACATCATCCCTGTGATGCAGGGATCTGAGGGGTTCATGAAGATAGATGAGTCTGAGCTTCCTGATTCCCTTCCTATTCTTGCACTGAGGAACGCCGTTATGTTCCCTGGCACGATCTACCCGATCACGATCGGCAGGGAAAAATCCATAAAGCTGATTGAGGACGCAGAAAAGAACAACAGATATATCGGCGCCGTACCGCAGACAGACATATCTGTCGAAGATCCTACAAAAGATGATCTGTACAGATATGGCACAGTGTCAAAGATTGTCAAGACACTTGAGATGCCTGACGGTACGATTACGGCAATTCTCCAGGGATTCAAGAGGTTCGAGATAGAGAACATCACCGAGTATGAGCCATATATGCTCGGTATGGTACACTACCTCCATGACATCGTGCCAGACCAGAACGGCAATGATACGCGTATGATAGCCGAATCCATAAAGGACAAGGCCTCGGCTATGATCAAGATGTCAGCCTACATGCCGAAGGAAGCTACATCAGCTCTCAAGTCGATTGACAATTTCGAATTTCTCGTGAACTTCGTGGCCTCTACCATGGAGATAGAGAATTTCATGGACAAGGTCGAGCTCCTGCAGTACGGCGATGTCAAGGAAAGGGCAATGAAGCTGCTTGCTGTCCTTGACACACAGATACAGCTTCTGAAGATCAAGCAGGACATCAACCAGAAGGTAAAGACGGAGATAGACCAGCAGCAGAGGGAATACTACCTCAACAGCCAGCTCAAGACAATCCAGGAAGAGCTCGGCATGGACGAGATGGAGGACTTCGAGAAGCTCAGGGCGAAGGCAGCCGAGAAGATCTGGCCTGACTCAGTCAAGGAAATCTTCGAGAAGGAGATGTCAAAGCTCGAGAGATACAATCCAAGTTCTCCGGAATACAGCATACAGTACAACTACATCCAGTTCATGCTTGACCTGCCTTGGGGCGAGATGTCAAAGGACAACCTGGACCTCAAGCATGCCCAGAAGATACTTGATGAAGACCATTACGGACTTGAGTCTGTGAAGGAGAGGATAATCGAATACCTTGCCGTCCTCAAGCTCAAGGGCAACATGAAGTCGCCTATCCTCTGCCTCTACGGGCCTCCGGGAGTCGGCAAGACCAGCCTCGGCAAGTCAATTGCCAGGGCCTTGGGCAGGAAATATGTCAGGATAGCCCTGGGCGGTGTACATGACGAATCCGAAATCCGCGGACACAGGAAGACCTATGTCGGTGCTCTACCAGGAAGAATCCTGAACGGCATCAACAGGGCAGGCACGTCAAACCCTGTCATAGTCCTGGATGAGGTCGACAAACTCAGCAGCGACATCAAGGGAGATCCGTCTTCCGCTCTGCTTGAAGCTCTTGACCCAGAACAGAACACATCGTTCCATGACAACTATCTGGATATAGACTACGATCTTTCGCATGTGCTGTTCATCACCACAGCCAACAATACTGCGACAATACAGCCGGCATTGCGGGACAGGATGGAGATGATCCCTGTATCCGGATACCTTGCAGAAGAAAAGATGAACATAGCCAAGGACTACCTCATCCCGCGTCAGCTTGAAGAGCATGGGCTTGACAAGAAGCAACTCCGCATCGACAAGGATGCGCTGGCAGCTATAATCGACCAGTACACAAGGGAATCCGGAGTGCGTGGACTCGAAAAACAAATAGCCAAGATAGCCAGGGTGACAGCCAAGAAGATAGCCCTGGGAGAAAAATATCCAAAGGTCATAAAGACGAATCACCTTAAGGAATACCTCGGTCTGCCTGTCAGCTTCCATGACATGCAGAAAGGCAATGAGGCACCGGGAGTCGTGACCGGACTGGCATGGACTGAAATGGGAGGCGAGATACTCTTCATCGAAAGTTCAATAAGCAACGGAAAGGGTGTACTGACAATGACTGGAAACCTCGGTGATGTGATGAAGGAATCCGCAACCATCGCATACCAGTACATCAAGGCACATCCGGAGATGGCCGGGATGACTTCGGAGGAATTCGCCCAGAAGGACATACATGTGCATGTACCGGAAGGAGCTGTGCCTAAGGACGGACCGTCCGCAGGTATAACAATGGTGAGCTCAATGGTATCGGCACTCCGCGGACAACAGGTAAGAAGCGGTATTGCCATGACAGGTGAGATGACCCTGAGAGGCCGTGTGCTCCCGGTCGGCGGCATAAAGGAAAAGATCCTTGCAGCCAAGAGGTCCGGCATACACACCATCATAATCTCAGAAGACAACCGCCGGGATGTCGAGGACATAAAGCCGATCTACATTGAAGGTCTTGACTTCATATATGTGAAGACCATAGACGAAGTGATACGCAACATATTCTGACAGTGCACAAGGCCGTCAGGAAAACACATTGAAGATGGATGTCAAGATAGAACAGAGCTGGAAAGAAGCACTGAAAGATGAATTCGGAAAGCCGTATTTCATATCCCTTGTGAACTATCTGCACCAGGAAAAGACGGAAGGAAAGACCATTTATCCGCCAGGCAGGCAGATTTTCAAGGCCTTTGAACTGACTCCCGTTGACAAGGTAAAGGTAGTCATCCTCGGACAGGATCCATACCACGGTCCGGGGCAGGCCATGGGACTGTCCTTCTCTGTCCCTAACAATATGCCGGCTCCGCCGTCCCTCAAGAACATCTTCAAGGAGATCCACGACGACCTGGGCATCACTATGAGCGGACGCCCTGACCTTGAGAACTGGGCAAGGCAGGGAGTCCTTTTGCTCAATGCCATACTGACAGTACGAGCCGGACAGGCAGCATCTCACAGCCGGATAGGCTGGACAGAGTTTACCGATGCTGTCATAAGATACATATCCGACAATCTGGACGGCGTGGTATTCCTCCTGTGGGGCAATTTCGCAAGAAGCAAGAAAGCGCTCATTGACACATCCAGGCATCATGTCCTTGAGGCCGCCCATCCGTCGCCACTGGCAGGCGGTGCATTCTTCGGCTGCAGGCATTTCTCGAAGACCAATGAAATCCTGGTTTCGGAAGGCAAGACACCGATAGACTGGAAACTGTAGGAAAGCACGGATGCCGTCCGGCAGCTGTGCAAGCTAAGAAAAGACTAGATCAGATGAAGACTAAAGCATTATTTCCCGGATCCTTTGATCCGTTCACGGCAGGCCATCTTGACATACTCAGAAGGGCACTGACAATGTTTGACGAGGTCACTGTGGCCATTGGCGTAAATATCGACAAGCTAGGATTCTTCCCCACCGATGTAAGGATGAAGATCATCAGGGAAGCCACTGCCGGCATGTCCGGAGTATCTGTCATCCATTACGACAATCTGACTGTCGACATATGCAGAGAGCTAGGCATAAGGCATATAGTGCGCGGAGTAAGGAATATGATAGATTTCGAGACCGAGAGGTCGATCGCTGACGCTAACCGCAAACTGGCGCCAGAGATCGAGACTATCCTGATCCCTACGGCACAGGAATATGCACACATCTCATCCACAGCGGTCAGGGACCTTCTCAAGCACCATGGCGACACATCGCTTTTCGCTCCTGAAGGAGTCAATCTTGAAGAGCTCATCAGGCAGACTGGAGACTGAGTTCCAGGCCTGCATGACAACATATCCTTGATTACAAATGGCTCATAGGCTCAAATATATCATTGCTGCTGCCGGCTTACTGCTGGGAGCGGAAATACTATGTACAGCTGCTCCTGAAAGCAGGCCGTCATGCCAGGACGACAGCACCGCTATTGCCGGCACCGGTCTAGAGGCACTGAAGACAAAGCTCGGAGAATATCTGGATGCCATAAAGATTGAGCCGGTCGAGATACAGAACCGGGAAACGGACTTTCTCATAGGATCCTGCAGGGATTCTCTTGTAAGACAGACTGTAGCGGTTGATATATTCAGGCACTACATGAATTCCGGAATAATGGGGCTGGAAGCCGTGGCAATCCATGTATTTGACAGATGGTTCAGCAACGGAAGCATCAGGATGAAGAGTGCCGATGAAGAAATGGCAGCAAGGATCTTCTGTGACTTCAACAGGAGTTCACTCATAGGAATGAAAGCCCCGGAGCTCAAACTTGAAGACATTTCCGGGAATCCTGAAATACTTTTTCCTTCAGACACATCTTCTGCCGGAGACACCGACGACACGGGGACCGATGGCAGCAATGCCGATTCAAGCAAAGCCAAAGTCAGCGACGGAAGGTGGAAGATACTGTTCTTCTATGACACCGGATGTCCGAAATGCAGGATGGAAAGCATCATGCTGCGCAACATCCTGGACAACGGCAACTATCCTGTCGACCTGTATGCCATCTACACCCAGGACAACCGTCAGCTATGGACGGACTATTCTGCCGAAAACTTCAGCATTACAGCACCTCAGACAAAGGTATTCAATCTCTGGGACCCGGATCTTGACCCTGACATGCTGATCAGATACGGCATAATCCAGACTCCACGGATCTTCCTTGTGGATCCGGACGGCATCATCAGAGGAAGAGGTCTGGACAGCATGGCACTGGAAGAGCTTCTTAAGAAAGTGCTCGCTCCACGGACACTTGAATACGGATCAGATGAATCATACAGCTTCTATGAGAGTGTTTTCAGCCCGGACGGGTCAGGAATGGACTGCGACGGGATCAAAGCCGTCATTGACCATATAGCCGACAGGACTCTTGCCCAGGCAAAGGACACCTTGCTGTTCAAGCAGATGGCTGGAGACCTGCTCTACTATTTCCCTCTCAAGAGAGGAGGACAGATGAAATGTGCCACAGGCTACCTTCTTGAAAAATACATAACCGGCAGAAACGACATCTGGAATACTCCGGACGATTCGCTCAAGGTTCTGGGATTTGCAGAACTTACACACATGCTTCTGTCCAGGGCTGCCATAGGGTCAAAAGTGCCTGGCATAAGTGTCATGGCTACACTGAAAAAGAGCTCGGGAAAGGAAAAGACAAGGATGTACAGGCTTGACAGGCTTCCGCGCAGGACAATAGTCATTTTCCACACTGAAGGTTGTGAATTCTGCAGAGCAGAGATTGCTGCAGCAGATTCATTGCTCCAGGAAATGAAAGGAAGACGTGACAGGACAGACTTCCTGCTGGTGGACATGGATGTCATATCATCATCCTATCCCGGGACAGCGAAAGAACTTCTCGACTCGTTTGACCTGACAGTGCTCCCGTACATATTTGAGATTGACAGCAAAGGAACTGTCACCGACAGATATATGTCTCTACTTGAACCTGAGAGAGACAAAAGCCCTGAAACCGGACATTCCGGCCGGTGAAGCCTCGTTTCCGATGAAGTTGCGGTAGCTGCAGTCCCCGAACCTGTATTCAGCTCCTATACCGATGATTCCCCATGAGACCATCCCTCCGGTAACGAACATTGTAGCATAGTTTCCCATAAGAGCCACACCTTCTCCTTTTGAATACCTCAGTGAGAATGTAGGTGCATATCGGAAATAAGCATTGATATTCAGCTTACCGACGGGATTCAATGCTATGGAAGGACCGACATGGAGAGAATACTCGATCTGATGCCATCTGGCGCCGTAAGGCATCCCATCATTGAACCTTATGCCCTGATATCTCGAATAAGCGATGTCTGACCAGGTCGCATCTATCCCGATCTTAAGCATTCCGGCGATAGGTTTCCCATGCAGGAAATAAGTTCGTCCGGATGTAAAGGATGCTCCTATATCCGAATGCTGGCGGACACCGTTGAAATCCATCCCCATCGATGACCAGCTGAAATTGCGGTATTTCCTGTAGAAACTGTCACCCTGTGCATCTGCAGCTGATACGATGCAGAATACAAGGACAAGCGAAGCAAATAATCTTTTCATTGCAATATAATTATTTAATCTGAGGTTTCCGGCCACGCAGAGATATGCGCATGAGAAGATACAGCAGGAGCAGGCCCGAGACAAAGACAGCTATGCGCCCGACAATATCTCCGTTACGGACAAAGAACGTCTCGGCGTCATTGAGATTCACCGTCCCCCTGATCACAGCAGGCTTCCACCAGGAAGTCTTCTGCAATATCTCTCCCCTCTGGTTTATCAGGGCCGATATGCCGGTATTCGCACTTCTTACTATATCGCGCCGGGTCTCGATAGCTCTCAGGGAAGCATAGGAGAGATGCTGCCTGTAACCCGGTGTATCCTTCCACCATGCATCATTTGTGATCACAGCCAGCAGTTCTGCCCCTTTTTTCACATATTCCGTACAATATTCTCCATAGACGGATTCATAGCATATGGCACATCCGACGGGATAAGGACAGTACAGGAGAGAAACATCACCCTGCCCGATGCACCTGCCCATGACTCCACCAAGAAAATCGTCCACCCGGCAGAAAAATGCAGGATAAGGAGTCATCTCGACAGCCGGCACCAGCTTGTTCTTATGGAAGAGGCCGTACCGGCCGGAACTGTCAGTAACAAGTGCCGAATTGTGGGACTCATACCATTTCCCGTCGGTGATCCGCCTTGCAGTTACAGACGGAGCCTGGTCTGAATAGATGTACGTATAGGAAGAAGCGCCGAAAAGAAGGCTCACTCCGGGATAATCCTTCAGGAACGATACAAATCTCCTGAATGTCCGTCCCCCCTGCACGTCATTGGTTATCACATCACTGGTAAAAGTCTCCGGAGCCACGGCCAGAAGCGGAGCTGCAACATAACCGCTGTCTTCCCCTGCCTTCCTGTATCTGTCGGGAAGAGCCTTCCTTATCTGGTCCAGCAGAAGAGCCGTCTGCTGGTCCTGAGGCATCGCCTCGAACTTGTTGTATGGATCAATATTAGGCTGGAGAACAAGGACTTCCACCGGGTCCGATGTCTCATGGTAATTTTCATACATCACCTTCGATAGGACAGGAGGCGAGACAAGCACAACAATGAGAGCACTGACATACACAGCCTTTGCCTTTGTATTCCACCTGAATGCCCAGCTTCCGTCCGAAAGAGCCGTCATCAGGCCGAATATGAGAAGATTTGATGCCCATATCCAGAGAGAACCGCCGAGCTGTCCTGTGAATTCATACCACTGGACGAGCTGTATGTTCCTGGCGAATGAATTGCCGAGCACCAGCCACGGCCATGATATCTGTGCACTGAAATACAGCCGTTCCCAGGCAATCCACAATGCAGCCAGAAAAATATAAGGCAAGGCTCCGCTGAAGAATTTCCTGCTGTAGCGGAACAGGCCGAATATGACAGACATCTGCAGAGCATTGGCGAAGATTGCGAACAGGCCGCCTCCTACTGTCGCATTGCATACCCAGAATGTAGTCGCCGCATTCCACAGCACGAATGTACTGTAGTGGTATATCCATCCCCTGCGCATTCCGGATAGTGTCACTATGCGCTCCATCATCAGGAGAGGGACCAGTCCGATGAGCGAAAGAAAGCCGCAGTGAGGGACCAGGAAAGGTATCGACATAAGTGCCGCAGACATCAGCACAAGGCTCCAGACCAGAAGCAGCGGGCCACGCTCCGCTTCTGGTCTGTCTGCATGGATATCATTGATTGTCTTGGTATTTTTCATTTTTCAGAAGAAGACGGACACCTGTCCGCGAAAATGTATTCGGCACAAATATAAATCATTATCCAATAAATACCGTATCGGGACAGATAATTTTTATAACTTTGTATTCTTATTCATGACTTATGCTCATAACTATACTCAAGGCCTTTCTCATCGGGATCTGCGCATCCGCGCCCATTGGACCAATTGCTATCCTGGTGATCCAGAAGTCGTTGAGCAAAGGGCACAAAGCCGGATTCATCACAGGCATGGGGGCATGCCTTGTCGACACATTCTTCGCTGTGATCGCCATATTCTTCCTTGCCATCGCCCAGAAGTTCCTCAATGACTACAAGGAGCTGATACTCATAACAGGAGGTCTTACGGTTGCTGTCATAGGCATCTTCATGATGAAGGCTGACCCGTTCAGAAAGCTCAAGTCAGACAGCGGTAGCCCTACAGCTATGATGAAAGATTTCCTGCAGGCCGTGGCAATGGGACTATCCAACCCGGGCGCAATACTGGTCATCTTTGCCCTGTTCGCCTTCTTCAGGATAGGGAATTCAGGAGAAAATCATCTGTGGACAGTGACTCCAGTCATCATCGCGACAAGCCTGGGTGCAGCGACATACTGGTTCCTCATAACATGGCTTCTGAGCCATTTCAGGAAGAAGTTCAAGGTCAACTCCCTGCTATGGATAAGCCGCCTCACAGGAGCGGCTGTAATAGTCATAGGCATAGCACTTCTTGGAGAAGGCCTGTTCAGAGTCATTTTTATGGGAAGACCATTGTTTTAAGTAGTGATTTGGCTAAATTTGCAACCGTAAAATCTCTATCTGATGGAAACGAGCCAAGTATTTTTCACAGACCTGAGGACTACCCCAGGCAACGACCTTATGACAAAGCTCATAAGACTTGTCAAACGTGCAGGAATCGAAAGCATTGACTTCAACGGGAAATTCACTGCAATAAAGATACACTTCGGCGAGCCTGGCAACCTTGCGTTCATCAGGCCGAACTACGCGGCAAAGATCGTCGACCTTGTAAAAAGTCTCGGAGGGAAAGTGTTCCTTACGGACAGCAACACTCTTTATTCGGGAGGAAGGTCCAATGCCGTCGACCATCTCCATGCGGCAATGGACAACGGATTCAATCCGATATCAGCTCATGCTTGCGTAATCATTGCCGATGGCCTCAAGGGTACAGACTACAAGGAGATTCCTCTGGACGGAGAATACTGCAAGGCTCCTAAGATAGGTGCGGCCATTGCCGATGCCGACATCATTATTTCAATGAGCCACTTCAAGGGACATGAGCAGACCGGATTCGGAGGAGCGCTCAAGAATCTCGGAATGGGCTCGGCAAGTGTCGGAGGGAAGCTTGAGCTCCACTCGTCATCCCAGCCGGTGATCAATGCCGACAACTGCATAGGCTGCAGGATATGTGAAAGATACTGTCGCCACGATGCCATCAAAGTATTTGACAAGCTTGCCCACATAGACTACACAAAATGTGTAGGATGCGGACAGTGTATCGCTGTATGCCAGCACGATGCAGCCTCCGTAAGCAGCTATGACTCTTCAGATATGCTCAACCGCAAGATCGCAGAATATGCCCTGGCTGTAGTAAAGGACAAGCCTGCGTTCCATATCAACTTCATAATGAATGTCTCGCCGAACTGTGACTGCTGGAACCACAACGATGCAGCCATTGTCCCTGACCTCGGCATTGCGGCTTCCTTCGATCCTGTAGCTCTGGACTGTGCATGTGCAGATATGGTGAAAGCCGCGCCGGCACTTGAAAGGAATGTGATCGCAGACATGGACAAGAGCCAGGACAATGGAGAGAACGGTTGCTCATGCGCTCATGACCACAACGGACACCATGCCGGAGAAGACAAGTTCCACCTTGTCCATCCTGACACAAACTGGGAATCAGGAGTGGAACATGGAGAGAAGATAGGCCTTGGCAACAGGAAATATGATCTTGTCATCGTAAAATAATCTCCTGACTTGAAAATGGAAATAAAGAAATACCTCTGGAACTGGATAACCAGGAACATTCTCCTGGCTGTTGTCATTGTGCTGGCCGTCGTCTTCGGAGCGAATATGCTTCTGAAGGCTGTCACGAACCACAATGAAGAAATAACAGTACCTGACCTGACCGGCATGTCGTATGATGAAGCCGAAAAGTACCTCTCCGCAAGAGACATGAGAGCAGAAGTGACAGACTCCGTATATATAAAAAGGATGGAAAGAGGGACAGTCTACACCCAGAACCCGAAAGCGGGATCCCATGTCAAGAAAGGACGCAGGATCCTCCTTACCATCAATGCGGTGATGCCGAAGAAAGTGACCATGCCTAATCTTGTCGGGTATTCACTTAGACAGGCAAAGGCAGAACTGCTTTCCAGAGGACTCAATCCAGGGACCTTGATATATGTCGATGACATAGCTACCAACAATGTCCTGAAACAGCTTTACAAAAACAGGGAAATCAAACCTGGCACCCCTGTAGAAAGTGAGTCCAGGATAGACCTTGTCCTCGGACTGAACAACATGGACAACATGACATATGTACCTTATGTCACAGGCATGAAATATCTGTCAGCCGTAAGCGCTGTCCAGGACAATTCTCTGAATGTTCAGGATCTGGTATTCGACTATACCGTCAGGGACTATTCTGACTCTCTTGATGCTGTAGTATACAGGCAGTACCCGGCTTCAACAGAAGAGCCGCTCATCATGGGCTCCCCGGTAACTCTGTATCTCACGACTGATGTCAACAAGGTGCCGGAAAAGCCGATGCCTCAAGACTCGACTGCAGTAGAAGACGCATTATTCTGAACACAGGATGTACACAGACGATATCTTTAGCGGAGACGATAGTCTGCTTGACGGGACAGGCATAGACCTTCCTGATGACGATGAGGTAAGATGCGAGGACGAAGAGCAGGAAATGTTAGAGCATTTCCGCTTCGAACTTGACAAGGGACAGGCTCCTATGCGTGTGGACAAATATCTCGCCACACACATGGAGAACACCTCCAGACACAGGATACAGCTTGCAATAAAGGAAGACTACATAAGGGTCAACGGCAAGGTGGCAAAGGCCAATTGCATAGTCCGTCCCGGCGATGTGGTCACTTTTGTCATGCCGTACCAGAGGCGTGGCCTTGAAATCCTGCCTGAAAACATTCCACTTGACATTGTCTACGAAGATGACGACCTGCTTGTTGTCAACAAGCCGGCCGGTCTAGTTGTACATCCCGGGCACGGACATTTCTCTGGAACGCTTGTAAATGCCCTTGCCTGGCATCTGGGAATAAGCCAGGGACCTGACGCAGAAGATGAAAGGATGGGGGTACTTGTACACCGCATAGACAAGGATACTTCAGGGCTGCTTGTCGTCGCAAAGACCGAAGAAGCACAGCTGGATCTGGCAAAGCAGTTCTTCGTGCACTCGATTGACCGCAGATATGTAGCCATCGTCTGGGGCAACCTTAAGGAAGATGAAGGCACAATCACAGGCAACATCGGCAGAGACCCGTCAGACAGGATGAGATTCAAGGTGTTCCCGGACGGAGACCACGGCAAGCATGCGGTGACCCACTACAAGGTTCTTGAAAGATTCGGATATGTCACTGTGGTGGAATGCAAGCTTGAGACAGGACGAACTCATCAGATCAGGGTGCACTTCAACTGGATAGGACATCCGCTCTTCAATGATGAACGGTACGACGGTGCCGAGATCCGTAAAGGAACCATCTATGCCAAATACAGGCAGTTCATAGAGAACTGCTTCAAGATACTTCCCCGCCAGGCACTGCATGCCAAGACGCTCGGCTTCGTACATCCGAGGACAAAGCAATATATGTCATTTGATTCTCCGATTCCTGACGACATGCAGGCCCTTATTGACAAATGGCGCAAATATGCACAGAACCTGACTCCCGAACTGGAATAAGCCGGAATCGCTGACAGGATTGGCTGAATTGCAGGTCCGGTAGCGTCACCTATCCACGAGGCGGAGGAGGGCCCATAGGGCCACGGCCAGGACCGCCTTGTCTGCCGTTGAATTTACCGAAGCGCCATGTAAGGGATAATATGATGTACCTGCCGAGGGTATTGTTCCTGGTCTCAAGATGATAGTTGGATTCGTCTGTCACAGAAAGATTCTTCGACTGGTTGAATATATCGTATGCCTTGAGGGAAAGGGTAAATCTCTTCTTGAAGAGAAGTTTGTCAATCTGTGCATTCAGGACAAACTCATCATCCTGAGGAGTAGTATATCCCCGGTACCAGTTGTAGTCACAGTCCGCAATGAGATTCAGACCGCCGGGAATGGTCCAGTTCATGGAAGCATCTATCTGGTTGTTCCATGTGGCCTTCTGGTTATACGAGGAAATCGTATACCACGACTTTGAGATCCTGGTCCTTCCTCCGAGGTTGATCTCTACGAAATCATTTCTGAATGTAAAACGCAGTCTCTGGGTGAAATTCAGACTCTGGGTCCTGTTCTCAGTGAACATCTCATGCTTTCTTGCATTGAAATCCTCCTGGAAACGGGTATAGTTGAACTCAGCCGTCTCTTCATCATAGTAGTCAGACGTATTGAATGCGTTTGTCTTTCCTATGTATGAATTGGATTCATTGTATTTAGCATAGGTCATGGAAAATACAGAGAACTTCGAATTCCTGCTGAACGGGGAATTGATCATTACCCTGCCGTCCACAGACCATGAAAGCGGGCCGTTGACAGGAAGAGAGAACTGCACACCGTCAGCATCATACCATTGTGCATTGACTATAGGATCCTGTACGACACTGCTGCCGAAACGACCATGGATAGAGAAGAATGTCTCCTTGTCCGTATATCCGAAATGGCCTCTGATGTTATGGTTGAAATACGGCAGCAGATACGGATTTCCCAAAGATATGTTCAGAGGGTCGGAATTGTCCGGTACAGGCATCAGCTGCGAAGTCGTAGGCTGGGAGGAGCGGCCGAAATAAAAGAGCCGCAGGTTGGTATTCTCATCAGGGTCATACCGCAGCATCGCCTGAGGAGACCAGTTGAGGACCTTGCTGTCATAATGCTCTCCGTTCGTCTCGTTATGTGTATCAGTAGGACGGAGAGCTGCACCCAGCTGTATCTTGAGTTTTTCTTTCTGGTACATGAAGTCCAGTCCGGCACTTTGGTTCACATACCTGTTGATGATATTGCTTGAATATGTATCGTCAAGGTACTCGCCGTTCCAGTCATAGGACATGTGGCGGTTTTCCATATCTACAAGTGATGACAAGTCTCCTCCGCTGTTGTAGGTATCCTTGACAGACGTGCTCTTGTTCCAGCTGTATGAATAGTTAGCCTCAACAAAGAAATCATGTCCCAGAGGTTCTGTATACACTACCCTTCCTGTGAGAGAGGAGCTGCGGGCATTCTGGTCAAACCTCTGGTTGACTATGTCATCAGTCTGCTGCTCCTGATCATAGACCGAAGTAATAGACTGGTTGAAGCCGGAGAGATCATTGTTGCTGAAATTGTAGTGCATCATCACTGACAGCGTTCTTCCCGGCTTGCCGAGCCTCTGGCGGAAAAGCAGGAAACCAGTAGCATTCCAGTTGCGGTTTGAACCGATGTTCTCGTTGAATCCCCGGTTTGTAGTGTCACGTACACCATCATACTCCCCGAGGGTGATGAAATCCGAATACTCGGTATAGCTTCCTGTTCCGAAATTGAACTGAGGCTCGAAAAGGATGGATGTATTGTCACTGAACTTATGGTCCAGACGGAAACCGAAGCGATGGCCGTCATTTCTGGTGACATTGTATCCGTCATTGTCATAGATGAGCAGACTTCCGTCATCCATATATGTAGTCTTGCTGCTCTGCTCCAGAATATCCTTCTGGGAGCCACCGTACATGTAGTTGCCGTTCAGATCCATCTTGCCGTCCAGAAGGTCAAACGCCCCGTTGACACCGGCTAGCCATGATGTTGTGATACCGTTGTTGCCCCAGCCACCCATTGCGCGGCCCATGCCTCTGGCACCTCTCATCGTCTGCATCATGCTTCCTGCGATATCATTGAAGCCACGGTTGTTGGTATTGTTGGCATTGGCGATTATGCTAATCTGGCTGTTCTTGCCGAAACGTCCGGCCATTCCTGCGGCCTGGTACCGCCAGTCACCGGCATCTCCGGAATTCTTCATAAGAAGGTCATGGCCGCCTCCGGCCATCACATTGCCGAACCAGCCGTCCATCATCCCGGGCTTCACAGAAAGGTCTATCACAGTTTCTTCCTCCCCGTCATCTATACCGGTAAACTGGGCCTGGTCAGACTTCTTCTCCACTACCCTCACCTTCTCGATTATCTTTGCCGGAATATTCTTTGTGGCAAGCTGCGGATCATCAAGGAAGAATTCCTTGCCGTCTATCATGACTTTCGTGATAGTCTCACCGTTTGCAGTAATCGATCCGTCAGTGCCCACTTCCACGCCTGGAAGCTTCTTGAGAAGTTCCTCCAGCATATCATTGTCTGAAGTCTTGAAAGAAGATGCGCTGTATTCCACCGTATCCTTCTTGATGATTATAGGATTTCCTATAGCAGACACACTTGCAGCGGCCAGCATCTCTACATCAGGAGTCATATGGACATTGCCGAGATCTATGTTCCTGTTGACGACCACTTCCTGCTCATACGGCTTATATCCCATAAGCTCGACTTTCATTATATAGGTTCCCCTGACCAGTCCCTCGAAGACAGCTTTTCCGTTTTCATCGCTCATCGTGTACTTGAGAGGATCCTTGACGCCTTTGATTGTCATTGAGACCGTGGCAAAGCCGACAGGCTCACCTGTAGACTTGTCCGTAAGCTTCATCACCACAGGAAAACCGACCTGTGCCTGGAGAGTGCTGCACAGGAGCAGAGCAAGCGATATCAAAAAGAGTTTCAGACTATATTTTCCAGTATCCGACATTTTCCAACAAATTAACACACATTTACCATCCGGGAAACGGACAGGCTCGAAAAAACACAGTGATTTGACACCTCAGGAAACAAGAGGTTTAATATGCCGGGAATTATTTTTTAATCCTTCCTGGATTCTCTTCTATGAACTTCTTCCAGTCTCCTTTTGAGCCTGAAGAAGCAAGCGGAGAAATCGACTGATAATAATGGCAAAGAGCAATAGCCAGAGCATCTGTCGCATCAAAATGGTCCGGATCCAGAGTCACGCCGAGAATCTTCTGGCTCATAAGGCAGACCTGCTCCTTTGATGCGGCTCCGTTGCCGGTAATGGCAACTTTAGCCTTGCGCGGGGCATACTCAAAGACCGGGATACCTGCATTCATCGCAGCCGAGACAGCCGCACCCTGGGCCCTGCCCAGCTTCAGGATCACCTGTGCATTCTTTCCGTAGAATGGGGACTCTATTGACAGGACATCCGGAGAGAATTCCGTCACCAGCCTGGAGACTTCACGATATATGAAGGCGATCTTCGAGAAGTGGTCATGGATCTTCCTCATGTCAAGGACCCCCATGGAGACATACTCCGGGCCACGGCGTCCGACACGAATGACCCCGTAACCTAATATATAAGTTCCGGGGTCAATTCCCATTATAGTCTGAGATCGGGTTCCGTTCATTGCACGCGGCAAGGATAGGATCAGCCTATGTATTCAAATCCAGCGTACGGAACAAGAGCCTCAGGAAGATAGATCTTCCCGTCCCTGTAGTTGTCTTCGAGAAGTGCAGCGACTACACGAGGAAGTGCAAGAGAACTTCCGTTGAGCGTGTGAGCGAGCTGCATCTTGCCTTCCGCATCCCTGTAGCGAAGATGGAGCCTGTTGGCCTGGTAAGACTCGAAATTGGATACCGAGCTTATCTCAAGCCACCTTCCCTGCGCTGCTGAGTATACCTCGAAGTCATAGGTGATGGCAGAAGTGAAACTGAGGTCACCGCCGCACAGACGGAGTATCCTGTACGGAAGTCCGAGCTTATTCACTATGCCTTCTACGTGTGCGATCATCTCGTCAAGGGCTGCATAGGAATTCTCAGGTTTCTCTATACGAACGATCTCCACCTTGTCGAACTGATGGAGCCTGTTGAGTCCGCGGACATCCTTGCCGTATGAACCGGCTTCGCGGCGGAAACATGGAGTGTATGCAGTCATCTTGACAGGGAAATCATTGTCATTCAGGATCACATCCCTGTATATGTTTGTCACCGGCACCTCAGCGGTAGGAACCATGTAGAAATTGTCGAGGTTAGCGTGGTACATCTGGCCCTCCTTGTCAGGAAGCTGGCCTGTACCGAATCCCGATGCCTCATTTACCATTACAGGAGGCTCCACCTCAAGATATCCGGCTGCAGTATTGATGTCAAGGAACATATTGATGAGAGCCCTCTGGAGTCTCGCACCCTTGCCTTTGTAGACAGGGAATCCGGCACCTGTAAGCTTCACGCCAAGGTCGAAATCGATGATATCGAACTTCTTTGCAAGCTCCCAGTGAGGAAGTGCGTCAGGGCCGAGCTCAGGTATCTTGTTGCCCATCTTCACGACGACATTATCATTGGAATCCTTTCCTTCAGGTACAAGGTCACATGGTATGTTAGGAAGAAGGACCATCAGGGACATGAGTTCCGTATTGTTATCATCCGACTGCTTCTCTATGTCTTTTGAATGCTCCTTGAGAGAAGCGACTTCGGCTTTGACGGCTTCTGCCTCAGCCTTTTTTCCTTCTTTCATAAGCCCGCCGATGAGTGCGGCCTTCTGCTTCTGCTGTGAAAGGCATCCGTCAAGTTCTGTCTGGAGGCGGCGCCTGTTCCCGTCAAGTGCAACAATCTTTTCAACGATTTCGCGTGCATCAAAGTTCTTGACTGCAAGTTTTCTGATCACATACTCAGGATCATCGCGAAGCAATTTGAGTGTCAGCATAATATTATATGTATTTTCCTTTCATTCAACATTTACCGGCCGCTGTCTCGCCGCAGCCTGTCCGATATAAAGAAAAAAGAGGACTGAAACCCGCACGGAGTTGCCAATCCCCTTTAATCCTTCTGTCACTCCGTCCTTAATTCTCGAAAGGAATCACCGAAACGTATGACTTGTTCTCAGCTTTCTTGCGGAACGCTACCGTACCGTCAACCAAAGCATAGAGAGTGTGGTCTCTTCCCATTCCTACATTCTCGCCAGGATAGTGGACTGTGCCTCTCTGACGGACAAGGATGTTGCCGGCCTTGACAGCCTGGCTGCCGAACTTTTTGATGCCAAGTCGTTTGCTCTCTGACTCACGACCGTTCTTTGAACTACCGACGCCTTTTTTATGTGCCATAATCCGTTTCCTCCTGTTAATTAAGCGATCTCGTTGATCTGGATTTTAGTAAGATCCTGACGGTGTCCTGTCAGTTTCTGATAACCTTTGCGGCGTTTCTTCTTGAAGACGAGGACTTTCTTTCCTCTGCAGGTATCATCAAGGACAGTAGCCTTGACAACTGCTCCCTCAACATACGGAGAGCCGATCTTCACTGAGCCGTCAGCATCTACCAGAAGTACTTTGTCGAACTCGACTGCAGCACCTTTTTCAGCTGCAAGACGCTGGACAAAAATCTCCATGCCAGCCTCAACTTTAAACTGCTGGCCTGCAATATCCACGATTGCGTACATAAAATATAAAAAACTTAAAAGTTCCGACTGCAAGCGGCCCGTTTCGCAACAGACTCTTTATCAATGGCTTGACAATCCTATAAATAATTTGAGTCTGCAAAGATAACACATTTCCCTGAAAATCCAAAAAATTACAGGGAAACCATAAGACAGATATTTACATGATCCCTTCCTGCAACGGAGGCCACCGGCTCAGAAAGCCGAAAGCAAGGATCTGTTTCAATAAATCTGTTTCCCGTGTAAAACTTTTTTGTTATTTTTATAAATTTGCAGAAAACGGACAACAAAAACTTGAAGAGCTATGGACACACCGTTCGTATATGACCGTTATGTCATCGACAGGAACTTCATCGGGAGAAAGACCGACTGCAACACCCTACGCAACCTTCTTTCAGGCAAAGAGGATGTGACTATCTACGAGCCGCCGAAAAGCGGCAAGATGTCAATAATCCAGCAGGCCCTCTTCAACATGAGGATATCAGGGCTGAAATTCACGGTAAGCGAAATAAACGTCTACAACATAAGGGAGATGAACCGGTTCCTTACCCGTTTCGGTTCGGCTCTCATCCGGACTGTATCTTCCACGCCTGATGAATATTCGGACATGGTGTCAAGGCTGCTTGAAGGGACACATTTCATTTTCGACAGGGAAAGATTCGCCCTGTGCGACGAAGTCGTTTCTCTCAACTGGGACGCCGATGCCGACGACATGCTCGCCATGATGAGGCTGCCGCAGAAGATCGCCCAAGAGAAGAAGACGCAGATATTCGTCATAATCGAGGAATTCCAGAATCTCATGATGATCCCGGGATATGAGACTCTGTTCAAGGCTCTTGAAACTGTACTTTCAGAAAAGGACAGGTCCGCGGAATTCTGCGGAACTTACATCATCACAGGGTCCCTGCTTAATGCCATGAAATACATATTCGAAGAAAAGAAGTATTTCTACCGCATGACAGAGCACCTTCCTCTGCAGCCTGTGGACGAAAAGGAGATCATCGAGCATATAGTAAAGGGATTCCTTACGAGCGGTAAAGTGATAGAGAGGGAACTTGCCGCCGGAGCAGTCAACCTGTTCCGCTCAAACATGTGGTACCTCAACCACTTCATCTCCATCTGCGACTCCCTTTCCAAAGGATATATCAACGAAGGTGTGCTGATGGAAGCGCTCAAGATCATAATATCGATCCATGAGCCCCGTTTCTTCTCGATGACCAACAGCCTCACTGACCATCAGATGAGCCTGATGAAGGCCATACTTGACGGAGAGACCAGATTCAGTGCAGCCGATGTCATAGAGAAATACGCTCTGAACTCATCGGCAAACGTGAGAAGGGTAAAGGATGCCCTCAAGAAAAAAGAAATCATAACTTTCAACGACAAGGACGAGCCTGTGGTACTGGATCCGCTTTTCGAGTACTGGCTCAGGAAAAATTATTTCGAGATGGATCCTGCAAGGAAATGAATCCATGCAGAGAAAATATGGACACGGAGGGAAAAAGATGAAAAAGAAACTGGTCGTGCTCACCGGCGCCGGAGTCAGCGCCGAGAGCGGAATAAGTACATTCAGGGACAGCGGAGGACTGTGGGAGAACTACAACGTCGAAGATGTCGCTAGCATTGAAGGATGGTACCGCAACCCTGCCCTTGTGCTTGACTTCTACAACGCACGAAGGAAACAGCTTGGGCAAGTCCGGCCGAACGCTGCCCACTATGCGATCGCAGCACTCGAGAAAGACTATGATGTGACCGTCATAACTCAGAACATAGACAATCTCCATGAACGGGCCGGAAGCACAAGGATAATACATCTTCACGGAGAGCTCACGAAGGTGCGTCCCGAGAACTGCTGCAACGACAGGGACGGATTCTCCGAAGAAAGTGTATTCGACATAGGATACGGGGAGATCCATCTAGGAGACAAGGCTCCGAACGGCGCCCAGCTGAGGCCGCATATCGTATGGTTCGGTGAAGCAGTACCGAAGATTGGGAAGGCTGCAGATGCCGTGGAAAAGGCAGACATCATGCTCATCGTCGGGACCTCGCTCCAGGTCTACCCTGCCGCAGGACTTTACCGCTACGCAGGAATCGACACTCCTATATATATCATCGACCCTAAGGATGTCCCTGTACACGACAGCAGGATCACACATATCAAAGATGTGGCTACCAGAGGCATGGAAACTTTCATCAGACAGCTTGATGAGGGCAAGAAAAATTTTGAATAACAAATAATTTGACTACCTTTGCACCCGCAAATAAAAAGGAGGTGATTTAGCGATGATTATAGTTCCTATCAAAGAAGGTGAGAACATAGAGAAAGCTCTCAAGAAATTCAAGAGGAAATTCGAGAAGACCGGAGCGATCCGCGAGCTTCGCGCAAGAAAAGCTTTCGTAAAGCCGTCAGTGAAGAGAAGAGAGGAGATCAAGAAGGCCATCTATGTGCAGCACATGCAGCTCATGGACGAGAAATAACGCAACCTCCTGCTTATTATTAAGGAAAATCGAGTAGGAGGTAAACGAAAGTAATGAAGTTTATCTCCTACTTTCGTTTACCGACCTCTCACACCACCGTACGTGCCGTTCGGCATACGGCGGTTCCTTACATTCTGTGCAATTGAAC
>JADIMK010000073.1 GCA_017694785.1 Candidatus Cryptobacteroides intestinigallinarum | reverse complement strand
CCCTGGAAGCATCTGAAAGGTTATTTGTCAGCGCCGTCACTTCAGAGTGCGCGTCATTTCGTGCGATCTCAGCCTCTTTCCTTACCTTTTCCCTTGACTGCAAGTCATCCAGTACAGGACCTAGCATCTGTTCGAAATCCTTATCTGTAAGAAGCTTATGTACTTCCTGTCCGCAAAGGGGACATATATCCCCTACATGAAGCTTCATCCTTGCCATCCTGGCCCAGTTGCCGACGGAGTCCTTCATTCTCTCGGCCAGGTCCCGTGCACCGGCATACGCCAGGTCTGCTGCGGAGAATGCAGAATCCCTGTCGGATGCAGCCTGTACCGCAGCCTTCAGCCGTGTCTCATATCCGGCCAGAGTCTCAGCACAACGTTTCCGCTCAGTTTCCAGCCTTCTGAGAGATTCCAGGCTGTGCTGCACTTCTGTCAGCTTCCTGACACGGTCCGAGAGGACATCGCGGAGTCTGCTCTTCCCGGCCTTGTCCGCCTCCGCTATCCTGGTCCGTTTTTCAGAAAGATCTGCCTGCAGAGTCTTCTTCCTGAGTCCCATAGCATCAAGCCTTTCCTGGGCAGCCTTTATATCTTCCTCGAACTTTTTCTGCAGGACAGCCCCATCTTCCAGTTTTGCGGACAGTTTCTTTCTCTCTTCTTCTGAACGGGCGACTGTTTCAAGCCAGTCAGCTACAGAAGTGCTCTCTTCAAACAATCTCTGGTGCGCCGACATTCTGGCCATATCCTCCGACAGTTCCCGCCCCCTTGCCTCAAGCGATTCAAGCTCCCTGCGGGCGGCATAGGTCTCCTTGCATAGGGAAAGAAATACGGAAAGCTTTCCTTCCGCTTCACTATTCTTCTGCCGGAGATCCTGCTCCAGCTGGTGAACCTGTCCTGACTGCACCCTCAGCTGGGCAGTCCTGTCCCATTCCGAACACAGGCTGACATCAGCCTTGAATGCTTCAGAACTGAGCACAGACTCTGATTCAAGTACACTTTTCTTCGCCTCGGCCACTTTGCCGGCAAGTTCGGAATATCTCCTGATGCTCTGCAGCTTGGCAGCTGTCCCTTTTGAAGCCGACAGGACTTCAGCCGCTTCAGCATTGAGCCCGGAGATCCTCTGCCTGGCTTTTTCCTTGTCTTCTTCAGACATCAGAGTTATCGATGATATCTTGTCCTGCATCCTGCGGCAGCCTGCCTTCAGTTCATTGGTCCTCTGGAATATACGGGCTCCGAGACGGGAATATATGTCCGTCCTTGTCAGTTTCTCCAGAATATCGGCCTTCTCCGTATCGGAACTCTTGAGGAATTTCGAGAACTCGCCCTGGGCAAGCATCGATGTCCGGCAATACTGGTTGAAGTTCATGCCTGTGACCTGCCTGATCTTTTCGTCCACATCTTTCCTGCTGCTCAGGCAATTGCCGTCTCCCCACGACAATGTACGTTCAAGATCCTGCAGACGTCCGTCCGGACGCAGACGAGACCTGCGTACATGCCAGTATGATGTATATTCCACTCCATCTGAACCACAGAAGATGAGGGTCACAGAGCCTTCTCCTGAGCCTTTGCGCAGAAACTGGCGGGTATCCCTTGTCCCAAGGGTATCATCCTCAGTACGGTTTCCAGGAGCCACGGCATCATCTATCAGCCTGTCCTGCTGCACAGATGAAAGCCTGGGAGCATCATTGTACAGGGCAAGGCAGACCGCATCAAGAATCGTACTTTTGCCGGCTCCGGTCTCTCCGCATATAAGGAATATCGGCTCATCCTTGAGCGGAGCTGCAGAAAAGTCTATGAAGGCAGACTCTATCGATGCTATATTCTTTATTTCAAGCGATATCAGTTCCATATATTCTGTTTTTCAGTTTCCGGCATCTTCCTGGCGTATTTCATCCGCCACCTCCCTGAGCAAGACTCCAAGCGACTCGTCCATCTCTGCTCCGAAACGGGCTCTGTAATATATTGAAGCCATCTCCACCGGATCAAGCGTGCGTACCTCATCCACACTGAGATTCATGCCATTGTCCAGAGATATAGCAGCATCTTTCACCACTTTCATTCCGCAGTACCGGCATGCCTTTCCTTTTGAAGCCATGGATGCCTTGACTGAAGCATTCTGGGGAAGATAGTCCGAGATCTTCACATTCAGACGTATATATGCACATTTATCCTGAGGGAACTGCTCAAGAGCGGCCAGAGCCTGGTCGAAAGGTACAGGCTTTTCCGGAATTGTGAGCACAGGCACAGGGCAGCGCAGCGGAATCTCGCGCACAGAGACTTTTCCTCCGGCATGGACTTCCACCAGCGATACACTGTGCTGATAATCCTCATCGAAACTCATTGGAATCGGCGATCCGCTGTATCTTGCGTAAGGCTTCATCCTCAGAGTCTGCGGATGATGTATATGCCCCAGGGCAAGATAGTCATAGCCCTCTGGAAAGACATCGGACGGAGTATAGTCCATGCCTCCCAATGGCTCGTCATGGCCTTTTATGTCACAGCCTGCGACTGCGAGATGAGCCATCAGCACGACAGGGGAAGCCTCTCCCGGACATTTCTTTTCCTGCAAGGCCCTGACATGCGACAGCAGATCCAGATAGAAAGCCTTCTGACGCGACAAGGCGGAAGAGATTGCATTATCATCTGATACTTCATCTGCATAAGGACTCTGGGGATAGTTCTGCCGGAAGACATAAGGCACAGCGACGACATAGCCTGCCGGAGCCTCTCCTGATGACGAAGGGATCTCCACTATATGGTCTTCAAGCACGGCATGCCCGTCACGCCGTGACAGGCCTCCGATTACAGTCACTCCGAGCTTTTTCCACAGATTGCGGTCAGCCTCAAGTCTTGCCCCGCCGTCATGGTTGCCTGCAGTGATCACTATCTTCATCCTCGGACATGTCTGTCTGAGAGCAAGCACCGCATCTGTAAACATCTTCTGGCTCTGGGCGGAAGGCAGTGAATTGTGGAATATGTCTCCGCTCACAAGAAGCGCATCCGGCTGTTCCTCCCCTACTATAGAAACCAGCTCCCCCAGGAACATTCCGTGTTCGGGGGAGCGGTCGTACTCGTTGAATATCTGGCCAAGATGCCAGTCACTGGTATGTATGAATCTCATGCTCAGGAAAGGCGCGCTGCTACTTTGTTCCAGTCGATGAGCCTCAGGCACGCTGCGATGTAGTCAGCCCTGCGGTTGCGGTAATCGATGTAGTAGGCATGCTCCCATACATCCACAGTCAGCAGAGGCACAGCGCCGTCGGTCATCGGGTTGCCGGCATTCTGCTTCTGCACGATCTTAAGACTGCCGTCACCTTCCTGCACAAGCCAGGCCCAGCCTGAACCGAAAAGTCCTGCCGCAGCCTTGCTGAATTCCTCCAGGAACTGCCCGGTGGAGCCGAAAGAAGCCGAAAGTTTCTCAGCAAGGACCGTAGGAATCTCCACCGGCACAGGTGTAAGTGTCTCAAAGAAGAATGTATGGTTCCAGGTCTGTGCGGCATTGTTGAATACTGCGCCATCGGCCTTGCAGACAATCTCCTCCAGAGACATATCCTCATAAGGAGTGCCGGCAATCAGCTTGTTGAGATTGTCGATATAGGTCTGGAGATGTTTTCCATAGTGAAACGCGATGGTCTCACTGCTCATGGCCGGAGCAAGAGCATCCGGAGCATAAGGAAGCTGTGGCAAAAGATGTTTCATGGCAATTACATTTATCTGTTGTCCTGCCCTGATATTGCGGGGACGCAAATGGACATGGACCATACAAATATAATGAATTTTCTCCTTATCCGGCAGAATAAGAGCGGATGAAACCTTACCTTTGCAGAAAAAATACAGCCATGAGAAAGAAGAGCAGAGAAATGGACAGCACATGGGCTCTGGAAACGATGCGCAGGGCTCCATATATTTCAGTCGGATTCATACGTCCGGACGGAAGTCCCTATGTAGTGCCGCTGTCGCTTGCATGTACGGATGACATGACATGGTATTTCCATTGTGCTCTTGAGGGAGAGAAGCTTGATGCAATAGCTGCAAACCCTCAGGTAAGCCTTTCAGCAGTGTCAAGATGCACTCCTACCGTAGGACCGAAGGACGGATCGTTCACCCTCCAGTACAGGTCGGCGTACGCTTCCGGGACAGCGGAAATCGTCACCTCAGATGAAGAAAAGATTGCGGCACTCAGGGCAATAAGCCAGAGATTCCTGCCGCAGCACATGGATGCATTTGAACAGGCGGTCGCAAGAAGCCTTGGCAGGACCGCTGTGGTCCGCATTAGACTTTCTGCGCCGCCTGTCGGCAAACGGAAGGAATATGATCCTTCCGGCGAGGAGCTCAAATACGGCAGGATGCTTTAGACCCTGCCGGCTGTCATTTCCTTCGGGTCGGTTTCTCTTTTATGGAAGAGGCTGTATTGCTGCGTCAAGGTTTCGGCTTCGCCTCCATCCACCCTTCGGACGGGTTTGACTCCGTCTCACCCATCCTGTCGGGAGCCGCTCACGAGGCCGCGGCCGGCCACGCCTTTCCGGATTCAATACAGCCTCTTCCTACCCTCAAGAGTAACGGACAGCAAGATTATCAATTGATGACCATATGCCTCCACAAAAAGGAAGCACTTGATCTTATCATCCTGACCGTATTATATAATGACAGTAAAGTCTATGACTTTAGGGCACTCTCTATCTCCAGGTCTCCGGAGATCATTTCTTCCTTGTCACTACCACTATGACTTTTCTGGAAGGATCGTCGGTATATCTGAGGACATCCTCACGGTTCTTGTAGACTGTCACAGACACTATGTCTTCCGGAGAAACGGCAGAGAGCTCTTCAGAAGTGGCTGTCTTGCCATCGATGACAATGACGGGCGAAGACTCAGGTAAATTACGCCCGGCTGCCTCAACTGTTGTGATGGATATCACCCCGTTGCGGCCTTTCTCCCCATAGGAGAGAGCCTTCTCGGATCCCGCCTTGTAGACATCTACCGCCACTATTTTCTCAGGATCCAGGGAATCTGGATCTCCCTCTGCCCCGTCGATGATATACAGCAGTTCAGCGTCAGGTCCTTTTGCTGCAGTCCCGTCCTTGACATGGATGCCGGACAGCTGCCCTTTCAGCTGCAGCATCTTGCCTGAAAGTGTAGTGATCGTATGCGTCCTTATGACCTCGTCCTTCTGCTTTCCTTTGACAAGCAGGACATCGTATGAGACTATAGTCTTGCCGACCAGCTGCGAGCCGTCGAATTTTTCAACTTTTGCATTGTCGATCATATACATATCCACAGTATCCGTTGCTGCCGGTTTTGCGGACGCATTAAGCGCGAGTGCGCACAATGAAGTCAAAATGAGTGTGTTCATGTCTTCTCCCTTTTGATAAGTTTGTTTGAATACAGGATTATATACTTAAGGCAGGAAGTTCATTCATCCAGTGCGACAAACGATGCGGATCCTTCACCGCTGTCGAACGTCATGAAATATTTTCTTGAACTTCCGTCTTTCATATTCACAGTGACCAGTGCCGAACTGCCCGATGGCCTTGCATCTGCCGATGCGGCATCATCTCCGCACAAGGCCAGGACCTGGTCCAGGCAACAGGCCATCTCGACAGGAGAGATTCCTCCCTTGGCAGTCTCCGAAGACACATACGACTCCACAGGCACACCTGCCGAAGGACCGGAATCCCGGCCCAGGGACAGATCTGTCCCTGGAGCGGAATTCCTATGCGATGCCGGAGACAGCACGACCAGGAGCAAGACGGCTGCGCACGCGGCAACCAGAGAAGGTACAAGCCATACTCTCCTTACGTGCCTGCGTCCGGACACTATCCGGTCGAACTCAGCCGCTCCTTCATCTGAAGCAGGATCGGCGGCACTCATGGCAAGGAGTCTGGCAAACGCCTTTTCATCTTCGTCCGGGACATTCCCAGAGAAATATTCGGCAAGAGCCCTTTCCTCTTCCGGGTCTGTCATGGCATCAAGATAACGTGTGATGAGCCTGCGGCGGACATTCTTGTCAGCCATATTTTCTTTCCTTGTCATAATACCTCCTTTTCCAGCAGCTTCAGAAGAAGTCTCCGTGCTGTCGAAATCGTTGTCTTGATACTTGATTTGGGGCGTCCCGTCCTTGCTGATATCTCGTCAAGTGAAAGGCCCAGGTCATTTCTCATCGAGAGGTAACTGCGCTGGGATGGAGTAAGTCTCCTGCATAGACGCTCCTTGATCAGCATGATATCCGATGCATCTGTCCGCTCTGTAGCAGAATATCCCCCGCAGATGTCTTCACCGGGAAGATCTGTTCCGGTCTTCTTCCTGCGGTAGACAGCTACACACAGGTTCTTAGCGATCTTGACAGACAAGGCTTCCGGATCTCTGACCGGATATCCTTTCTCCATAAGTTGCCACAGTACGACCAGGGTGTCCTGTACAACATCTTCAGCCGAAAGCGGGGCCAGCGACTCCTGGGGGAACCGTCCCACAAGAGTCATAAGCTTGCCTCGTATTCCGGCTGAAAATAATCTGAATTCTTCCCTGGTCATAATGTCTTTCCTCCATCTGTATCGGATTTCATATACAGGTAGCAGAAAAGGGAAGAAAGTTAATCAGAAATTTAAAAATCTACATCTGCTTCTTCTGGGTTTCCCGTCTGAACGAAGCAGCGATCTCATCCCTGACTGTCCTCCAGGCCGGCATGAGCTTGAGCCTGCGTCTCACAGGAGCATCATACAGAAGGAAGAGAAGCAGAAGCAGTATGCACGCATAGGCAGCAACCCCATACAGTTGCTTGACGCTGACCTCCATGATACCTGTCATGAAACTCTCGATGAATCCTCCCATCTGGGCAGGGTCACGTGATATGGCCACATCATCTACAGCAGCCCCGTACCGGGAAATGCGGAATGTCGATCTTCATGCCGGAAGTGAAATCCCTGTCCCAGAGCCGTCCGTTTCCCAGATAGCTGGCTGAAACAGAAATCCCTATTTCCGGAAGCCGTTGCGCCTTCGCTGCCTTCAGGGCCTCGTCCGCAGACTCAGCTCCGGTCTCGTATGACCGTATGCTGGTGCTGTTCTCGTCTGCAAGCCTGAACAATTCATCTATGCCCATGACTGTCTGTCCAGCACAGGTAATCCGGCTGCACAGTACCACGCAACACAGTACTGTGAGCCCTTTTATTCTGCTCATGCAATTTGGATTTATTTGTTTGTTTCTGAATATATGCCGCCCGTCGGCGGACTTTACTGAGACAGGATGGACTGTCCCGCCGGAGACAGAAGAGACTGCTCCGGCAAATGTCTACGTCTGCTATAGCAATGCAGCTGCACCCCATGAGTGAAAATCATGGATCTTATTGATATTGTGGATATTTGCAGCTTTTATACGTAACATTTCTGATATCTTTCATATAGGGTCCAGGATGTCATTATACAAGACCTCTGCTGGAACTTCCCTCGAAAATCGCCGCAAATGTATAAAATTTATCGGCAACTTGTAACCCCGGATATTTCAGATTTTTTCAAAAATCTTCATAGCGATATGGGCACAAGCTTCAGCATCAGCCAGGGCATGGTGGTGGGTCTGGAGATCATAGCCGCAGGCTGCAGCGACAGTAGGAAGCTTGTGGTCGGGAAGGGTACGTCCGAAGTATCTGCGTGCTGCCCGGCATGTATCATAGAAGACATAGTCAGGATAATCCATCTGATAGACACGGAACACGGCCTTCAGGCATCCCTCGTCGAACGGACTGTTGTGTGCTACCAGGGGAAGCCCATTGATCAGAGGATCCACCTTTTCCCAGACATAAGGGAAGACCGGTGCATCATCAGTGTCTGCATGTGAAAGACCATGTACCCTCTGGCAGAACCACTGGAAATAGTCCGGTTCAGGATGGATAAGGCTATAGAAAGTATCTGTTATCTCTCCTCCCCTCACCACTACTATACCGACAGAGCATACGCTGCTCTTCTGCTCGTTTGCCGTCTCGAAATCTATTGCTGCAAAATCATCCATCTGTCACTTTTCTTCCTCTAAAGTCAATTCCATGATGCGATGCAATGTCATATGTCTATGCAATGGCATCATGTGCTTGGTCTTGGCATAATTGACGGGTCATGGCATTGAATAGAATACCGATGCCGGACAGACATTCATGTCCACGCCGCCGACACCTACCCCGGCGACATGACCGCGGTCCGTGAACTGCCAGAAAGTCCAGCCTTTGCAGAAAGGTCTGGCCACACGGTAATGCGCCACCCATATCGTATATGATGAAAGCAGTTCCTTATCCAGGACATTCCTCATGAATTCAGGATTGGCATATATTATAGGTGTCCTGCCGTAATGCCTTTCAACAGCCTTCAGCCACTCCAAGGCCCTTGCATTAACGATGGCAGGAGTACATCCGTCTGTCTGCTCTATGTCAAGGACCGGGGGCAGGTCATTCTCGGACAGAGGACCGACATGGTCTATGTAATTCTTGACCTGTGCTGCCACATTCTTTCCCGGACGGAAGAAATGATACGCGCCACGTCTTATGGTGGTCTTTCCGGCATTCTTCCATCTGGTGCTGAACTTGCCGTCCCTGTATGAGACGCCTTCGGTTGCTTTCATGAAGACAAAATCCACATCCTCAGAGGCTACACTTTCTGACTTGTCCCTGACAGTCCTTCCGTTTTCGTCGACATAGATCTTGAGGTCATCCCAGTTGACATACAGCTGATGGTGTGAAATGTCTATGCCATAGACCCAGTCTCCGGCAGGCAGATGTTCTCCGCTCCTCATGGCGCGGATCTGCGAGCGTATCACATCCAGGCTCAAAGGCGTACCGAAATATTCGACGGAAAGTCTGTTGGCATGGTAAAGTGCCGTGCCTATGGCCAGGACAAAGACAAAAGCGCAGACATAAAGCTTGATATGACGTCTTTTCTTTCCTGAAGCACTTTTGACCTGTTTTCTGGCAGTACCATTCACCTGTCTTCTTACAGGCCTTCTGCCAGAGGGACTACCGGCCGTTTTCCCGTCAGCTTTCCCTGATGTCCTCCCGACCGCTCTTCCTGCAGCTTTCCCTGATGTCCTCCCGACCGCTCTTCCTGCAGTTTTCCCTGTTGCCTTCCTTGCACCTGTTCCTGAAGAAGTCCTCCTCGTGCCTGCCGACGCTTTCCTTGCACGCGGCTGCTCTTCTTTTTCTTCTTTATTTTCAGGTGTTTCTGCCATGGCATTTTCTTTTTTACCGGAATCCGGCAACAATCAGTATTTAGCAAAGATACATTTTTTCAGCTTCAAAAGAACATTCCCTGTCATCTGTATTCCATTAATTCCTATCTTTGGGAATTGCAGCAGAAAATGATGGCAAAGAAAATCCTGAAAATACTGTTCCTATATATTCCTCTGGGACTCATTGTTCTGAGCCTTGTTCTTGTCATCCTGTACAGATGGGTGCCGGTCACATACACTCCTCTCATGCTGAAGCGCTCGATACAGAATGCCGGAGACAAGGACTACCGCAACACAAGGATATGGACCGACCTGGAAAACATTTCTCCCAATGTCATCCGGGCTGTGATAGCTTCTGAAGACAGCCGTTTCATGCAGCACCATGGATTCGATTTCGAAGAACTGAAGAAAATGATGAAGGAACATGAGTCCAGAGGAAAAAAGATCCGCGGATGCAGCACAATATCCCAGCAGACGGCAAAGAACTGCTTCACTTTCGGAGGACACTCATGGTTCAGGAAAGGGGTTGAAGCCTATTACACCGTCCTGATAGAATTATTATGGAGCAAGGAAAGGATTATGGAGGTGTATCTCAATGTCATCGAGACGGGGAAAGGCCTCTTCGGAGTAGAAGCTGCTTCACTCAAGTACTTCAAAAGGCATGCGTCCGATCTGACTCTCAGACAGGCGGCACAGATAGTCTGCGTGCTTCCCAACCCTCTGGTCAGGACACCGGCTTCTGTGGCGTCTAAGATGCCACGGAGACTCGCGACTACAATCAGAAGGGCATCTGGTACTTCAGCTTCATTGAAAAGACAATGATCTGACATTACTATATGGAAACAGCTATGATCCTGTGACTGGCCTTATGCCGCGATATCATAAAAAAATCATAAATTTGTATAAATTGCAACCTTAAATAATGAAGAACATGAAAGCTATCAGAACATCAGTTTTTGCTGCCGCTTTCCTTGCCGTCGGGATGATGCTTCCCGGCTGCTGCGGCAACGGTTCAGGCAATGCCTGCAAAGAAGAAGTATCGGCTTCCGGGACTGTGATTGACAATATCATGACCCGAAGGAGCATACGCAAGTACAAGAGCCAGGCTGTCGGACGTGACACCATGCAGGTCGTCCTCGAATGCGGCATCAACGCCCCTAACGGACAGAACAAGCAGTCATGGGAAGTGCGCGTAGTGGACAATCCTGAATTCATCGAAGGGATCACAGCCGAATATGTGAAGGCTTACCCTGATGCTGCAAAGGATCCTTCCTTTGTCAACATGTTCAGGAATGCACCGACAGTCGTTTTCGTGGCAAACGACCCTTCATACGGATTCTCACAGGTTGACTGCGGACTCCTGAGCGGGAACATGATACTCTCGGCCTGGTCTATGGGCATAGGTTCATGCTGTCTCGGCGGACCGGTCAGATTCATAAACGAAAATCCTGCTGCCGCAACATATCTTGAGAAGCTCGGATTTTCTGAAGGATACAAGCTGCTCTTATGTATAGCGTTCGGATATCCGGACGAGACACCTGCAGCAAAGCCTCGCGACACTTCCAAGATAAAGTTCGTAGACTGAATCTGAAAGTCATCTTTCCGGGGACACGCCCGGAAAGACATTTTCCTGACTTCTACTTTTCTCTGCCGTCATCAATGCTCTTGAGTGACGGCAGACTTATTTTATAATGTACTGAAAGTACACGTATGAGAAATACAGACACAGCCGCGATTATCTGTGTCAGGACCGGAGGAAGCCCTGCCCAGAAGCATATGTAATAGACAATTCCACCGGCTAGGCAGGCCATGGCATATATGTCTTTGCGGAATATCAGTGGCACCTCGTTGATGAATATGTCCCTGAACATTCCTCCCGCAGCACCCGTTATCGTACCCATTATGACATTCACCCACATCGGATATCCTGCTGCCATGCTCTTTTCCACACCCACAACGGTAAACAAGGCTATGCCTACGGCATCGAAGATGAAGAAAGTGTTGTCAAGACGCACGACATATTTCCTGAATATGATGACGAAAAGCAAGGCAAGGGCAGTGATCACGACATATGAGACATGCTCCATCCAGAAAGGTGTCACATCAAGCATTACATCCCTGAGGGTACCGCCGCCCACGGCTGTCACAAACCCCACCACGTATGCACCGAACCAGTCGAAGTTCTTCGCGGCAGCCAGACGGATGCCGCTTATGGCGAAGGCGAAGGTACCTATATAGTCTATTATGTTTATGAATTCCATTGCTTATTCAGGATTGTGACGGTCATTTTGTCCCCATGTATGGGGATATCTTCTCATGAGACCCGGAACACTATCATTATCACGCTCATGCAGACGATGCTTATCAGGATGGAAAGTGAATTCACCGTACACGAAATCGGCACGTCTCCACCGCATTTTGATGTAAAGATCGCACATACTGCAGAAACCGGTGCAAAAGAGATGACCAGAAGGATCTTCCTGATACCTTCAGAGAAAGGCGTACAGTACCAGAACAGAAGTGCCATTACAAAAGCTATTACATAACGGCCGAGCAGAAGGCCACCGATATGCAGGAGCTTGTCCTTCTCCAGGTGTATCTCAAAGCCTACACCTATCATCGCCATCGCAAGAAAGCTGTTAGCGGCACCTACTGTGTCCGTGAAGGATGTCACGATATGCGGAAGCTTCAGCCCGAGCAGAGAGAGTATCACCATTATTATATAGGTGTCCATCGGGATCGACGAGAACATCCTCCTGAGGAATACCTTCACTCCTGACTTCTCCCCTGTCCCTGCCACTGCTGCAGCCATGGGATAGGTCGCGCCGGTACACATGAGTGAGTTGCCTGCATCAAAAAGACAAGTGGCGATAGCTCCGGACGGTCCGAGGAAACTCTGGATATACGGCATTGTGAAGCATCCTATGTTGTAGCCGGAAAGGTTGATCATGTTGAAGGCTCTCCTGGCCCGGTCAGATGCCGGAGTGGCAAAATATCCAGCTGCGATGGTGACCAGGTTGCACAGGACTCCGAGAGGGATAAGATAAAGAAGAGAAGCCTCGACATCCGTCCTGCTGAAATTGGATATTACGGCACAAGGAAGCGTGACCTTGAGGACAAGGTCTGAAATCAGGCGGAAATCCTCCTTCCGGAAGAAACCGGCATGTCTGAGCCATGCTGCCCCGAAGATTATCAGGACAAAAGACAAGGCCTTAATTATGACTGTTTCCATGCTCTTATGATTTCAGGGACGCAAAAATAGTTGATTTTTTCATTTTTTGTGTAAATTTGCGCCCTGTTTTCAGAAAGGGATAATTATGTACAGGACGTTCTGCAACAATCTATGCTGTCTTTTCATTGCCGTGGTTCTCGGCGGCATGACAGCCGGTCTTGTACATTCCCATAAGAGCGAAGGAAGAATATCATTTTCCGCAGGATTCCCAGAGACGGCATCAATGGTCCTGTCAGGGCTTATGAATCAGGATGCCGTGAGGTCTTTCGTACCTTCTTTTGACGGCAGCATGGAGACATATTCTGTGACCGGCTCAGCCCAGGCGCCATGCCAGATGAGCCAAAAATGCCAGAGCCAGACTGTCGGCAGCAGCCAGACAGACCTTGCAAAGGCAGGTCATCTTCAGGAAAGCACGATGTCTTCAAGGGTAGAGCCAGCATCCCGGCTCGCCGACTACTATATTTTCGCCCTCGGAAGAATACGGGTCTGAAAAGACTCCTCTCCGGTTTCCGTATCTTTCCGGAAGCCCTTACGGAACATTTGAACAATGTCCGTATAAAGTCATGTACGTTACATAACGATGTCTGACAATTAATTTTAACGGTTATGAATTTCATATTGCTGGTAGTGGTTATCCTGATCGCCATCATCATGGTGACAGCAGCCGTCGGAATTGCAAAGGCCATAGCGCCGCGCTCCTACAACCCCCAGAAAGGTGAACCGTACGAGTGCGGAATGCCGACAAGGGGCAGGTCCTGGATGCAGTTCAAGGTCGGCTATTATCTTTTTGCCATCCTGTTCCTCATGTTCGATGTGGAGACAGTATTTCTCTTCGCATGGGCAGTGGTAGTGCAGGATCTCGGTGTCTTCGGTCTGGTCAGCGTACTTTTCTTCCTGCTGATACTTATACTCGGACTTGCATACGCATGGAAGAAGGGAGCACTCGAATGGAAATGATCCTGACCGGAATGATGTTTTTATAGATTGCATGAAATGAAAAGGAATGTCAACATCAAGTCGATGAAATATGAAGATTTCAACGACAACGAATATATCGAACAGATGCTCAAGGAGCTCCGAGACCACGGCACCAATGTGGTCATCGGATGTCTGGACGATGTGATCGAATGGGGACGCAGCAACAGCCTCTGGCCTCTTACCTTCGCCACGAGCTGCTGCGGTATAGAATTCATGGCGATTGGTGCCGCAAGGTACGATTTCGCCAGATTCGGGTTTGAAGTGGCGCGATCATCCCCACGTCAGGCCGATTTCATCATGGTGGCAGGCACTATCACCAACAAGATGGCACCTGTGCTCAAACGTCTGTATGACCAGATGGCTGATCCCAAATATGTGATTGCTACAGGAGGCTGCGCCATCAGCGGAGGCCCTTTCAAGAAATCCTACCATGTTGTCAACGGAGTCGACAAGATCATCCCTGTGGATGTCTACATACCGGGATGTCCTCCGAGACCGGAAGCCATGCTCTACGGACTTATGCAGCTTCAGCGCAAGGTCAAGGCCCAGAGATTCTTCGGTGGAGTCAACAAGAGCATCAGCGAAAAGGAATATGAGAAGAAGATGAGGGAGGACACCAACAAGACCGAGGACTTCAGGGAATATGATGAGTCCGGACTCGCTTAAATCGATATCAGTATGGAGAACAAGACCGATATAAAAGAAAGGATTGCCGCCATCGAGCCATCGGCCGTATGGGACGGCAGAGGTGACGGCATGTACAGGATCCCTGCCCAGGCTTTCAGGCATCTGGCTGAAAAGCTGAAGGAAGAAGGATTCGATTTCCTCCGCAGCCTCACCGGAGTAGACTGGGGAGAAGAAGGACTCGGATGCGTCTATCACCTTGAGAATACATCTACTGGAGAAAACGTTGTCGTGGCTACATCTGCCGAAGACAGGGAGAACCCTAGCCTTCCTTCAGTCCATGACCTCTGGAAAGGAGCCCTGTTCAATGAGAGGGAAGCATACGATTTCTTCGGAATTACCTTCGTAGGGCATCCTGATCTCAGGAGGCTCTACCTGAGGGATGACTGGAAAGGCTACCCTCTGCGCAAGGACTATGACATGTCGCTCAACCCTCTCAACATGGAGAATGAGGAGACTCATGACGACTCCCCGAGCTACGAGATGACTCCGTCAGGAGACTACATCATCCGCCGTCATCCCCTCTTCGAAGACCAGGAATATGTGATCAACATAGGGCCTCAGCATCCTGCCACCCACGGAGTGCTCAGGTTCAGGGTATCCCTTGAAGGAGAAACGATAAAGAAAATCGATGTACACTGCGGCTATATCCACAGGGGCATCGAGAAGCTCTGCGAATCCCTCACCTACCCTCAGACCCTCGGACTTACCGACAGGCTCGACTACCTCGGTGCCATGCAGAACCGCCATGCCCTGTGCGCATGCATAGAAAAGGCCATGGGACTTGAGGTATCCGACAGGATCAAGTGCATCCGTACAATCATGGATGAGCTCCAGAGGATTGATTCACACCTGCTTTTCATCGCCTGCCTTTCACAGGACATGGGAGCCCTGGAGGTATTCTTCCTTGGCTTCAGGGACAGGGAGAAGGTGCTGGATATCCTCGAGCAGACCACAGGAGGCCGTCTCATCCAGACCTACAACACCATCGGTGGAGTACAGGCCGACATACATCCGGACTTCGTCAGGAAGACCAAGGAGTTCATAAAGTACATGAGGCCGAAGCTTCAGGAATACCACGACATATTCACCGGGAATGTGATTGTCAGGACAAGGCTGATCGGCACCGGTGTACTTTCCAGGGAGGATGCTATATCCTTCGGCGCGACAGGCGGTACAGGAAGGGCCTCAGGCTGGGCCTGCGATGTGCGCAAGAGGCATCCTTACGCCATGTATGACAAGGTTGACTTCAAGGAGATCACCTTCAGCCACGGAGACTGCTTCGACCGCTATATGGTAAGAGTCAAGGAGATAGAGCAGAGCCTCAACATCATTGAGCAGCTCATCGACAACATTCCTGAAGGAGAATGGCAGATGAAGGTAAAGCCTGTCATCAAGCTGCCGGAAGGAAGCTGGTCCACAGCAGTTGAAGGCAGCCGCGGAGAATTCGGAGTCTATCTCGAAAGCCACGGTGACAAATACCCGTACAGGCTCAAGTTCCGCTCTACCGGACTGCCTCTTGTATCCTGCATAGACACGATATCAAGGAATGCCAAGATCGCCGACCTGATAGCGATAGGAGGTACTCTCGACTACGTTGTACCTGACATAGACAGATAAATGACAACAGGACCGGATAAAAAAGTATTAGAATATGTTTGATTTCGGTATAGTTACAAACTGGATCCATACACAGCTGACTTCAGTCATGTCGGAAGGCCTGGCCATCTTCATCGAGTGCCTTGCCATCGGCATCTGCCTCCTGCTCGTGTATGTCGTGATCGCCATAATAATGATATATATGGAGCGCAAGGTCTGCGCTGCCTTCCAGTGCCGTCTCGGACCTACAAGGGTCGGTCCATGGGGAAGCGTCCAGGTCATCTGCGACGTATTCAAGATGCTGACCAAGGAGATCATAACCATCAGGCATTCGGATAAGTTCCTCTATAACCTTGCTCCATATCTTGTGATACTGGCCTCTGTGATGGCCTTTGCCTGCATCCCGTTCAGCCGTGGACTTGAGATATTCGACTTCAATGTCGGTGTACTCTTCTTCATGGCCGCATCTTCCATCGGAATAGTTGGAATCCTGCTTGCCGGATGGAGCTCCAACAACAAGTTCTCCCTCATCGGTGCGATGAGAAGCGGCGCCCAGATGATCAGCTACGAACTCTCGGTCGGACTTTCAATCCTCACAATCGTAGTGCTCACCGACACTATGCAGTTTTCTGAGATCGTCATGAGACAGGCCGACGGATGGTTTATCTTCAAAGGACACATTCCTGCCATAATCTCATTCGTCATCTATCTTATTGCAGCAAACGCAGAGGTCAACCGCGGACCGTTCGACCTGCCTGAGGCAGAATCCGAACTTACCGCCGGCTACCACACCGAATATTCCGGAATGCATTTCGGCCTCTTCTATGTGGCAGAATTCGTAAACCTCTTCATAGTGTCCAGCATCGCCGCGACCATCTTCCTCGGAGGATGGATGCCGCTGCACATCCCTGGACTTGACGGTTTCAACGCCGTCATGGACTGGATCCCTGGATTCATCTGGTTCTTTGTGAAAGCCTTCTTCGTAGTATGGCTGCTGATGTGGATCAAATGGACATTCCCTAGGCTCAGGATCGACCAGATCCTCACCCTTGAATGGAAGTATCTGGTACCTATAGGACTTCTGAACCTTCTTCTTATGGTTGTGGTTGTTGTATTCAAATTGCATTTTTAGCCATGTGGAATTATATAAAAGGACTTTTCAAGGGAATCGGCTCACTGCTCACCGGCATGAAGGTGACCTTCAGGGAATATTTCACCCCTAAGATCACAGAACAGTATCCGGAGAACAGGGCTGTCCTCAAGATGAACGAAAGATTCTGCGGCGACCTTGTCATGCCGCTTGATGAAAACGGCAACAACAGGTGTGTAGCCTGCGGACTCTGCCAGATGGCCTGTCCTAACGGAGCCATAAAGATAACTTCAGAGATGATCACTGACCCGGCTACAGGCAAGCCGAAGAAGCATCTGGTGAAATATGAATATGACCTGGGCTCATGCATGTTCTGCCATCTGTGCGTGAACGCATGCCCGCACCATGCGATCGAGTTCACGACAGATTTCGAACACGCAGTGTTCACAAGGAGCAAGCTGGTCAAAACATTGAATAAGCAATAGCCATGAACATAACTCTCGACATGATAGTATTTGCCGTCCTGGCGGTCTTCATAACCGTCAGTGCGGTGCTGGCAGTGACCACCAGGCGTATCCTGAGGGCAGCCACATATCTGCTTTTCGTCCTTTTCGGGACAGCCGGAATCTATTTCCAGCTCAACTATTCATTCCTCGGTGCCGTGCAGCTGCTTGTATATGCCGGCGGCATCACAGTGCTCTATGTTTTCTCCATCCTTCTTACCTCAAGTGAAGGTGACCAGGCGGAGAAGCTGAAGAAAGGGAAATTTTTCGCAGGCCTTGTGGCGACTCTGGCCGCATTGTGCATCTGCCTGACCGTGACCCTGAAGAACAGGTTCCTGAGCCCGGTGTTCGAACACGGAGAGCTTCCTGTAAGGGAAATCGGACATGCCCTCATGAGCCCGGACAAATACGGATATCTCCTGCCGTTCGAGGTCATAAGCATACTCCTGCTCGCCTGTATAATAGGCGGAATCATGATTGCAAGAAAACGATAAAAAGGAACAGCTATGGTACACATGGAATATTACCTCATAGTCTCTACGATAATGATGTTCGTGGGAATCTACGGATTCTTCACCAGACGCAACCTGCTTGCGATGCTTATCTCTGTAGAGCTGATCCTCAACTCGGTAGACATCAACTTCGTGGTATTCAACCGCTTCCTTTTCCCGGGACAGCTAGAAGGCTTCTTCTTCTCGCTTTTCGCCATCGGAATCAGTGCGGCTGAGACAGCTGTCGCGATAGCCATCATCATCAACATATACCGCAACATGAAGAACATCCAGGTGAAGAATCTGGACAAGATGAAATGGTAGGAACAAAATCACAGCTCTAAACAGAAAATACGATAATGGAATATACAGTACTTATACTTCTGCTTCCGTTCCTGAGCTTCATCTTCATAGGTCTGCTCGGGACAAAGCTCAGGAATACGGTCGCCGGAATCATCGGCACTGCGGTCACTGCTGCCGTAGCACTCCTGAGCTACTGGACGGCGTTTTCATATTTCGGGGCCGGCAGGAATGCCGAGGGAGTCTTCCCTACCCTGATACCTTGGAATACGGTATGGCTCCCGTTCAACGGCAGCCTCCACATAGATCTCGGAGTCATGCTCGACCCGATTTCAGTAATGATGCTGATTGTCATCTCCACAGTATCCCTTATGGTGCACATCTACTCATTCGGATACATGAAAGGAGAACGGGGCTTCCAGAGATACTATGCCTTCCTGTCTCTCTTCACTATGAGCATGCTCGGACTCGTGGTTGCGACCAACATCTTCCAGATGTACATCTTCTGGGAGCTTGTGGGTGTGAGCTCATATCTTCTCATAGGTTTCTACTACACAAAGAAAGAGGCAATTGCTGCATCAAAGAAAGCATTCATAGTCACAAGGTTCGCAGATCTCGGCTTCCTGATCGGAATCCTGGTCTACGGCTTCTACACAGGGACATTCTCATTCACTCCTGATGCTCCGGCCCTCGGCGCTGCCAGAGCCCTGCTTCCGCTTGCCCTCGGGCTCATGTTCATCGGTGGTGCAGGATAGAGTGCGATGTTCCCTCTGCACATCTGGCTGCCTGATGCAATGGAAGGTCCTACACCGGTATCGGCCCTGATACATGCTGCCACCATGGTTGTGGCGGGCGTTTACCTCGTGGCAAGGATGTTCCCTCTCTTCATCGTCTATGCTCCTGATGTCCTGCACATCACCGCCTATGTCGGAGCATTCACTGCCTTATATGCAGCTGTTGTGGCCTGCGTCCAGAGTGACATCAAGAGGGTGCTTGCCTTCAGTACAATCTCCCAGATAGGCTTCATGATAGTTGCACTCGGAGTATGTACTTCGGCTGATCCTCATGAAGGCGGACTCGGCTACATGGCATCCATGTTCCATCTCTTCACACATGCGATGTTCAAGGCTCTGCTCTTCCTCGGAGCCGGCTGCATCATCCATGCAGTGCACTCCAACGAGATGTCTGCAATGGGCGGACTCAGGAAATACATGCCTGTGACCCACATCACATTCCTGATAGCATGCCTTTCGATAGCAGGTATCTGGCCGCTGAGCGGCTTCTTCTCCAAGGATGAGATACTTACAGCCTGCTTCAGGTTCAGCCCTGTCATGGGAGTTGTCATGACATTCATCGCCGGACTCACCGCCTTCTATATGGCAAGGCTATACTGGTGCATCTTCTGGGGCAAGGAGAACAAGGAGCTCCACAGGGAGCACAGGCCTCATGAGGCACCGCTTACGATGACAATCCCTCTCATATTCCTTGCCGCCGTGACCCTCGTCGCCGGATGGATCCCGTTCGGGGAGTTCGTCAGCAGCAACGGACAGGCCTATCATATACATATTGACTGGAGCGTAGCTTCAGTGAGCCTCTGCACAGCTGTCATCGGGATAGCGCTTGCGACATGGATGTACATGAGGGAGGACAGGACCGTGGCAGATTCTCTGGCCGTACGCTTCAGCGGTCTCCACAAGGCTGCCTACCACAGGTTCTACATCGACGAGATATACCAGTTCATCACACATAGGATCATCTTCGCACATATCAGTACCCCTATAGCATGGTTCGACAGACATATCGTCGACGGCTTCATGAACCTGCTTGCCGCTGTCACGAACAAGGTCTCATGGGCCATCAGGCAGATGCAGAGCGGCTATGTGCAGAAATATGCGATATGGTTTCTCGGCGGAGCTCTCTGCCTTGCGATAGTGCTCATGCTGATGTAGATATGGTACAATGGTGTCCCCTGCCGGACACAGGATGTTTAATGAATTGTAAAGTCAAAACTGACATAGGATTATGAATATATTGTCACTTTTTCCGGCCGTTCCCCTTCTGATGATGCTCGGACTCTGGGTATCAAGGAACACCAGGCAGATACATGCTGTGATGGTGGCCGGATCATCAGTCCTGCTGGCCCTGGCCATATCCCTGGTATTCATCTACCTCGGACAGAGGGCAGAAGGACAGGCAGCCCCGATGCTTCTGACCGACAGCATACTCTGGTACAGGCCGCTCAATATCAGATACTCCGTAGGAGTCGACGGCATTTCTGTAGCGATGCTGCTGCTCTCGGCAATCATAGTGTTCACCGGCACATTCGCCTCATGGAAGCTTACCGACAAGACCAAGGAATTCTTCATGTGGTTCTGCCTGCTCTCCACCGGTGTATTCGGATTCTTCATATCAGTGGACCTCTTCACGATGTTCATGTTCTATGAAGTGGCCCTCATACCTATGTACCTGCTCATCGGAGTCTGGGGTACAGGCAGGAAAGAATATTCAGCCATGAAGCTTACGCTGATGCTCATGGGTGGTTCCGCACTCATTCTCATCGGTATCCTCGGCATATATTTCGGTTCCGGAGCGACCACTATGGAAATCACTGAAATAGCAAGGATGGACAACATTCCGCTGCATATGCAGAGAGTATGGTTCCCTATCATCTTCATAGGATTCGGAGTGCTCGGAGCCCTTTTCCCGTTCCACACATGGAGTCCGGACGGACATGCTTCTGCCCCGACAGCCGTCTCCATGCTACACGCCGGAGTGCTCATGAAGCTCGGAGGATACGGATGCTTCAGGATAGCGATGTACCTGCTGCCTGACGCGGCACAGGAACTCAGCTGGATATTCATCATACTCACTGCCATATCTGTAGTCTACGGAGCATTCTCCGCATGCGTACAGACCGACCTCAAGTATATCAACGCATATTCTTCAGTGTCACACTGCGGTCTGGTGCTGTTTGCCATCCTGATGATGAATTCCACCGCAGCCACAGGAGCAGTGCTCCAGATGCTCAGCCATGGACTCATGACAGCTCTCTTCTTCGCGCTCATCGGAATGATCTACGGAAGGACCCACACAAGGGACATCAGGGAGCTGAGCGGACTGATGAGGATAATGCCGTTCCTCTCTGTCTGCTATGTGATAGCCGGTCTGGCCAACCTCGGTCTTCCGGGCCTCAGCGGCTTCGTAGCCGAGATGACCATCTTCAACGGAGCATTCATGGACAACGACGTATTCCATAGGGTTGTCACAGTCATAGCCTGCACCTCGATTGTCATCACGGCTGTCTATATCCTCCGACTCATCGGAAAGATACTCTACGGCACCTGCACCAACCCTGAGCATCTGAAGCTTACGGATGCCACCTGGGATGAACGCCTTGCCGTCATCGTCCTCATAGTCTGCATCGCCGGACTTGGACTCTCTCCGCTGTGGATGAGTGACATGATCCATGAGAGCGTATTACCTCTGATATCCCATATATTGAACTGAAACTGACTGTAAAATGGACTACGCTGGAATTTTCACATATATGTACACTGAGATCGCCCTTACAGCGATAACAGTCATTGTTCTCCTTTATGACCTGATCGCCGGAGAACGCGGAAGGAAATTCTTCCATACTTTCACATGTATCCTGATGACCCTGTTCATAGCAGGAACAATCTGGCCGTACAGCACAGCTTCAGGAGAAATATTCGGAGGAATGTATATCTACAGACCTGTCTACGGCATTGTCAAGAGCATCCTCGCAATAGGGACTCTTCTGGTGTTCCTGCAGGCAGGACCTTGGCTCAGCCGCGAAGACACATCCTTCAAGAGAGGGGAATTCTATGTCCTCACCCTTTCGACTCTGATCGGAATGGACTTCATGATAAGTGCCGGACACTTCTTGATGTTCTTCATAGGACTGGAGCTTGCATCTGTGCCTATGGCCTGCCTTGTGGCCTTCGACAAATACAAAGGCAATTCTGCTGAGGCCGGAGCCAAGTTCATCCTCAGTGCGCTGTTCGCAAGCGGGCTGATGCTCTACGGCATCTCCTTCCTGTACGGCACGACAGGTACCCTTTATTTCGATGACATGACTGCAGGAATGAAAGGGACGCCGCTGCAGATCATGGCGATGGTATTCTTCTTCACCGGCCTCGGATTCAAGATATCACTTGTACCGTTCCACCTCTGGACAGCAGATACCTACCAGGGGGCACCTACAGCTGTGACATCATATCTTTCAGTAGTGTCTAAAGCTGCGGCTGCCTTCACCCTGATGGTCATCCTGACCAAAGTATTCGCTCCTATGGTACAGTACTGGCAGCTGATGCTCTATATCGTCATTGTCCTGAGCATCACGGTGGCCAACGTATTTGCCATCAGGCAGAAGAATCTCAAGAGATTCCTTGCGTTCTCTTCAATATCACAGGCCGGCTACATCATGCTTGCCGTAATCAGCGGATCAGCCTACGGCATGACTTCCCTGATTTTCTATGTGCTGGTTTACATGGCAGCCAACCTCGCAGCCTTCGGAGTAATATCCGCAGTAGAACAGAACAGCAAGGGCAAAGTCACCATGGACGACTACAACGGGCTATACAGCACCAATCCGAAACTTGCAGTGACTATGACACTTGCCCTGTTTTCACTGGCAGGAATACCTCCTTTCGCTGGCTTCTTCTCAAAGTTCTTCATCTTTGCGGCAGCCTTTGAAAAAGGATTCCATGTTCTTGTGTTCATCGCACTTGCAAATACTGTCATATCCCTCTACTACTACCTTCTGGTTGTCAAGGCTATGTTCATAAACAGGAACGATGCTCCTGTGGCAACCTTCAGAAGCGGAACAGGCACCCGTACAGGACTTGTACTCTGCATCGCAGGAATCATCATCCTCGGCCTTGTCAGCTCGATATTTGACGGAATAAATGCCTTTTCATTCGGAATGTAGGTCTTCAGAGTGTAACAAAGGTACATTTCCATGTAAAGAAGATACATTATACAGACATATCTGAACTATATTTGCAGCCGCCGCGGAAGATCTGTGGCGGCTGTATTTTTTAGAGGATTACACCTCAAGGACACAAAGATTACGGAAATATGGAACTGAATGAATTTCTCGAATATGTAAAGACAGGCAAAGCACTTGCCTCAGACGAAATACATGAACTGATGGACAGGATGAGCAATGAAGCCAGGAAGATAACATTCAGGCTCAACTCGGCCTATCACGACCCCGACCAGACAAGGGCCATGCTTTCAGAAGTTTTCGGCTATGAAGTGCCTGCGACCCTGCGAGTATTCCCTCCGTTCTATACGGACTTCGGCAAGAACATACATATCGGAGAAAATGTATTCATCAATGCATGCTGCCATTTCCAGGACCACGGCGGAGTATATATAGGGGACGGATGTCAGATAGGCCACAATGTGGTCTTCGCGACCCTCAACCATGGCATTGCTCCTGAGGACAGACAAAATACCTACCCAGCTCCTATCGTACTCGGAAGGAATGTCTGGGTAGGTTCAAACTCGACGATACTTCAAGGCGTCACAATCGGTGACAATGCGATAATTGCAGCCGGTGCTGTCGTCACGAAGGATGTTCCGGCGGACACCATCGTCGGAGGTGTCCCCGCAAAATTCATAAAGAAGATCTGAAGTTATTTCTTTATCACTTCTTCATAGATCGCTCTGAATCTGTCCTTGTTGACTTTAAGCTTGAGCTTTGCATCTTTCTCTACGGCAGATGAAAGAGCATCTTCAAGGACATCCTTGCTCAGCTGCATGCATACATGGTAACGGTAAGACCCGTCAGGAAGCTTGAATGCCTTTTCGGCAACTATCTCCAGTCCCGAAAGCTGTGAATCCACTACAGTACGGCCAAGTTCCTCAAGGTCGTTGCCGAAGCTTGTATCCTCAGCCACCTGGTCATTCTGTGTGTAGTTCTCTACCAAAAGACCTATCTGTGCCTGGACCATTGCGCTGATCGACTGACGTGTATTCTGCATGGCGACTTTCTTCGCGGTTGAAAGATCCTTGCTGATACCGGACTGGCTGTCCCTGAAATAACTCTTGTCGCTGTGATATTTTGCCTCATTGAAGACCAGATTTACTTCCTGTTCTCCCTCAACAGCCGCAACGGCTTTTCTGGAAGCTCCGCATGATGAAAGCATCAGCGCTATAGCCAATGCAGATGATGCGTAAAACAAAACCTTTTTCATAACTAGAAATTTTTTGGGTTACTATTGTTAAGCCGGACAATTCCTGCCAAATATATATATATCAATTGCCGGTCTCTGAAACCGTCTCTTCTGCTACAGTCTCCTCTGAAACAGTCCCCTCTGAAACAGTCCCCTCTGAAACAGTCTCTGCCTGAGACTGCCCGTCAAGGGACGTATCTTCATCAGACGCGACTTCCTGGACAGGTTCCTCTTTCTCCGGATATACCTTCACTGAATAAGGAAGGGTGAAGACAGCTTCATCCTGACGTCCATTGTCGTATCTGACCTGCATTGTACCGGATACCATTCCTCTCTCATCCTTTTCCGGAAGTTCATCCAGAGGCAATCCAATCCTGTACAGTTTCATCCCTTTGCCTTTGAAATCCTGCATCTGAGCAGATGAGATGGCAAGACCTGAAGAAGGTATGTCAAACCGGACATTCCCGGCAGAAAAGCTCTTGTCGGTCTTGGATCTGAGGGTCATCTGCACTTCAGCTGTCATCGTGCTGTCCTTGCCAACGCAGGCGATTTCCACGAAACCAGCCGGGAATACAAGCTTTTCCTTCTGGGAAATATCTATCTGATGCCTGTACTTGAGAGTTGCCCCAGGGAAGGAATAGATGATCTGGATATAGTTGTCATCTGAAGGATAACAATACGTATAGTCATAAGTTATGACATATCCTCCGGCTTCTGGTCGGAGCTCTACGTCATATGCCGTCTCTGATCTCAGCTGCGGAGCCTTCGAACAGGTGATCTTATGGCCGTCAAGCATGAGATTGTACGCAAAATACCCCAGTTCCTGACTTTCCGGCATAAGTGAAATCAGGGAATACGCTCTCTTGTAAGTAGAAAGCAGAGATTCCGCCTCCTTCTTCCTCACATCATCGAAGAAATATGTCACAAGAGGCTCGAGGTCACGTATCCCGGCATCGATCATCGACACATCCGCAAGATGCGGATAAGCTTCCCGTAAAGCTACCAGGGCGGCATATTTCTCTGCGTCATATTCCTTGAACTGCTTTATGAGCTTGTCCCTTTCCTTTACCGTAAAAGGATAGAGGACATGATAGTTGTAATAATATGTGCCGTCGGATTTCTTCCGGCATTTTTCCCAATACACTTCAAGGGCATTGGAAAGAGTGATCCCTGTCAGGAACGGCAGCTTTGCAGCCGCTGTCTTGAGCTGTGAGCTGTATGTAGTGTACAGATCCTCCAGACCGTTGTCAATGTCAGAGTCGACTGTACTTGTCTCTACTGAAGTTATATTGGATGCGATGGAATTGACAATATATTGCCTTATGTCATCCAGACACTTCTGACGTGCCGCACTGAGATCAGTATCCTGTGCCATTACAGAGAATGAATACTGGTCTGAGGTCATTAGCCACCCAGGAGTCTTCCCTGACTTCTCCACCACCCTGTCCTTTGCAGAAAGTCCTGCGCACAACGAAAAAAGGACAAGCGGAAGCAATATGTATCCCGTTAGTTTCATAGTTATCCGATTATTGGTTAAGCCTCGTCATTGAATATGATCCGGCAAGAAGCACAATGAGGAGCAGACCGTCTGCTATCGCATAGGCCAGTATGCCGGCATGGAAGACACCCATGAGTACATTTGCAACAAGAGCAACAGGAAGCACAGAGCCAGAAATGGTCTTTATCAATGTAGAGACCCTTTCATTCTCTATATCAACAGCCATCAGCAGCACAAGTGAAGGAAGCAGGATGATTTCAGAACATACGATGTTGAGCACACCGAACTTCAGAGCACCGAAAAGCACTCCTGCAATCACGCAAATCAGGACTGCCGTAGCGAGGAAAACTTTATTTACCTTGACTTTCATCTGCGTCTGTTTTTGTCTGGTCCTGGAAAACAGAGGACAGCTCAGCTACGGAAGATGCCGGTATCCAGTCTTCCATCCCCTGCTTCCAAACATAAGTTGCGGAAGAGATGCTTCCTGAAGAAGCCATTGACACCAGTTCGCCCAACGAGAACGGTCCGTTCTGTCTGCCCTGGAGGATCACATACCATGTCCTGGCCGGACGCGGAGCCCCTTCATCGTCTGCGACAGACTGCTTGTCCATCGCTTTCCTGAAGTTGTCATACATTGCAAAGCCCATTGCGGCATTTGCCATCTCATCAATATCCATAACACTTTGTTTCTATGGTTCTACATGACAGGTGGAGGAGGAGGCCCCTGCGGAGGAGTAAAAGGAGGCGGGACAGCACCGAAAGCTGCAGCGAGCTCCGGCAGAGCAGAAGCTTGTGCCCAGGCAGGCATTCCCTGCTTCCACACATATGAGTCTCTCGTCAGCTGACCGGATGCAATCATATTCGACACCTGCGTCATATTATAAGGTCCGGACTGCTGTCCGTTCACAATCACATGATACTGGGCCACGGATGCAGGAGGTGGAGTCGGAGGAGCCGGAGAAGCTATGTTCTGCCCCATTGTCCCCATCATATTCGCCATATTCGAGCCGACGGCTCCGCCCATCATCATGCCGGCCATCATGCCGGCGACATTCATTCCGCCGTCACCGCCCATAGTCGCTCCGCCTGAGGATCCGAGCTCCCCGAGACTCTCTGCTGCACGGTAAGCGACATCTCCCTGGACATTTATCTGATGGGCAGCCAGATGCTCTGTCTCTGTCCTCAGCTTCGAAAGCCTCTGGGCTTCTTCACGCTGACGTCTGAGAGTATCCTCCATGTTGTCAAGGACAATATCATTTTCCCTGGACATTCTCTTGGATTCCTCATCTACAGCCTGAAGCTTGTTCCTGGCCTGAGCTGTACGGATCTGGCTTGTATAGATAGCTTCCTTGGCCTTGTTGTCCAGCTGTGCCCTCAGATAGACATAGTTCTCATGGGTCGTATCAAGCTGGAGAGACTCGATGTTGAGCCTGAGCAGCTTGACGGCAAAGTCATTGTCAAGGCTTTCCTCCAGCTGGGCTGAAGCCATGTTCCTGATCTTGTCTGTATTGGAAGGAAGCAGCACGGCAGGTATCCTGAACTGTTCGGAAGCATTTCCGAATATTGGCTTCAGGTCATCTATGATGGTTTCCTTTACTTTCTCCTTGAGATAGAAGGTATCCATGTCGCGCAGATTGTGAAGGCCTATGAAGCGTTCACAGTCCGCGATCCCGAAACTTACCTTGCCTTTGATCTTCGCCGGTATAAAGCTCCCTGTCTCGTAGTCCGTGAGCATGCAGTCATCGATGAAGAATGAGAACTGGTTAGCCCCCGCAGTGTTGATGAAATAGACGCTGGCGCTGAAAGGTGTTCCTCCTCCATATCCGGCACCTATAATCGAAGAAAGTATCGGCAGGTTTGCCGTCTCAATCTTCAGGTTCTGGACTGGTCCCTTGATATACTCCACCATATCACCGTTGCTCTGGTTATAGAACAGCGCAGCTGTCTCTCCAGGGGCTACGGTAAGATAGCTGCCGTAGCGGATTGCATCGGCTCTGAGTCCGTCCTGATCATCTCCGTCCGGAGCCCATTTCCATATCAGATAATCCTTGTGCGGACATCTGATTACATCTGCTATTGCTCCTTTCTGAAGCTTGTTTTTACTGAAGATTCCCATCGGATTCTGAATTTTCTATGACATTGTGACTGTATTTTCCACCTGAGCGTTGTCCAGGTCCCGCATTCCGAGAAGGGTTATCCCCGCTACAGCCAGAGCTACGACAACTACGACAACCGCTATCCATGTCTTCAGGGCATTCCTGTGGTTTGCATTATGGGCATAGGTTATGTCCTTGAGTTCAGAAGTTACTGAACGGAGACGGTCCCTGACCTCCCTGGCTTCCCCATAGTCAGACTTCAGGAGCCTTACCATTGTCTCCAGAGAAGCAAGAGTTTCCTTGTACCTGGCCTCGCTTGATGCATGACTTTTCCCTTTGACTATCTTCTTTATAAGATATATGACTGTAAGGATAAGCGCTATAGCTGCAAGCAGAAGGAAAAGCAGACCTCCTGTCATGAAATAGACAATCAGGAACACAATCATGACAAAAGCTGTCATGAGATATGCCTGGGCTGAAAAATATGAACTGAAAGACTCCTTCGGCAATGTCTTGAGATCAAGCAGGAGAGACTCCAGAGTATCCAGATATTCATCCATCTTGTCATCTACTACATATCCGCATCTCGGGCAGACCTTTACTGCCGATGAAAGCTCATCTCCACATTTTGGACAGATCATGATCGGTCGGTTTTAAAGATTATTTGACTAGATTTCCAAGAAGAAGTTTTGCAAGTGAAGATCCTGTCTTGACCACAGCACCGGCAGTATCCGCAGCTCCTCCTGCTGCAATATTTCCTGCCGCGGAGGACACTTCCTTTGCCAGTTCAAGCCGTTTCTTCTTAAGTTCAATCTCATCCTCATACTTCTTGAGAGCAAGCTCCCTCTCATACTCGTAGGCCTCTATCTCCTTCTGGAGTTCAGCCTGCTTTTCTGCATCAGCCTTTGCCTTTATGTCAGAGACAATCGCATCGGCCTTTGCCGCAAGTGTACTGTAAGGATCGATCTTGACAAGATCAGCTAATGCTGCATCGGTATCATCCATTGCAAGCTTTGCGGAAGCGGAACGAATGAGACTGTCTGCGGCAAGGTCAATCCTCTTTGTGTAAATGTCTACCATCAGATCGGCGACCTGCGGATATTCATCCAGGCATTCCGGGACTGCCGAAAGGACAGCAAGAGCTTCATCATAACGCTTCATCGAGGCCATGGACTGCGCCTTGGCAATGATTGAAGGCAGTCTTCCAGCATAATAATCGATGATCTTAGTCCTGGCATTCTCCATGAAACGTCTTGTATCGATGCTCTTGACATTGATCTGGTTGATAGCCCCGATAATAGCCTTCTGCTCGCTGGCGCCGACACCTTTCACTGAATACACCGTCTGCGCGACAATCACTTCCTCCGGAGAGTTTACTACGTACACTTCAACATCCATCGTAACGACAAACTGCGCAGGTGCAGTAGGAGTCATCGAGACATCAGTTACGGTCGGGACACCGGTGAGCAGAAACGTATCTGAAGTACCGGCAAAGCCGTTCGCAGTAGCCATGCTCGTAAGCTTTCTCTGGAGGGACGAAAGCGCCGCAGACGGGACAGACTCTATCTCATAGATCACATACGGGGTAAGGGCTATCTTTGCCTCCGGTTCCTGTGCCTGGAGCGGCGATATCGTCAATAATGACAGAGCAAAAGCCGCAAGTGTAGAAAAAGTTTTCATAGTGCTGTCATTTCTGGCCAAGCACAATCATGACATTGCCGAGGCCCTTTGTATACAACTTGGTATCTATACCGTTTGAAGACAACATCTTCACCAGAGACCTGGTCCAGTATCTGGCATCAACCTGTCTTCCTTCCGGTGTCACGTTAGGTATTCTTACCCCGCTGAAGACCATCACATTCTCTGAAGCTGTGGTCGGAGTCTTCATGCCTCCGGAGGCATTTTCATACACCCAGTCCTCTATCATATAACCGAGGATATCATCCGCCATGCTGGACTCAAGGTTGAAGCCGGCATTGTCCCATACCCTGATTTCCAGAGTGATCTCCCTGCCGTACTGCTGTATTTCCGAAAAGAATGACTGGAGCTGGCTCTTGAACTCATAGATATATGAATTCACCGCCTCCTCAAGCATCACCGGCAGTTCAACAGCTATGGATGGAGCGGTCGTACCCTGGGCTGAAGCTACATCCTTCTGGGTATAGGCATCAAGGGCGCGCATCGAGAGAGTAAGGGATTTCCTCGGCCCCATTGTGCTGATGATCCAGCCGACTTCCAGCCAGAGATCAGCCTTGGCAACCCTTGACATCCGTTCCCGAGGCGTCTCTGCGAACGAATCACCCATTGATGAATATGTGACCGAATTCAGGGCGTTCTCCGTCTCGATATTCTTGAGTGTCGCCTCCAGGTCAACAGTCCTGTAGCCGAAATCCGTCATCATATTGTTCACAAAGCCTATGACGACCTTGAGATCCGGACTGCTGACAAGAGCTCTACGGTAATCCGCTTGATACATCTTGACGCCATTGTTGTCAATTTCTGTCAGAAACCCGTTGTCATTGCACCACGAATCACTTGGAATGACCATGATGGACGGCACTGCCTGGCCGAAAGACGGCAGAAGGGAAAGTACCGCTGACAACAATAGCAATGGAATCTTTTTCATATGATATGTCATTTAGTGAATCCTGAAGTCAAAGAACCGACAATTCCCTGCTGTTCAAGAGCCTTTCTCAAGGCATCGTACTGGACTGTGACAATGACTCCTACCTTATAGTTCTTACGGTCATAACGCAGTATTTCGTCATTGCCGTCAGCCATTGTCCTTGTCGCGAACCTCAGATAAGGGCCGCCGTCTGCAAAGAACGCATCAAAGAAAGCCTTATGGGTCTGTTCAGCCATTATGTCTTCCACAAGAGGTGGCAAGGCATTGAGCCTCTTCTCCACATTGCCAGGAATTCCCCTGAATATCACTCCATGGACGGCATTCTTCGTAGCCTGGTCCCGTGCCGTGATTGCATCCGGACCATAGGACCATACCTTTATATCACAGGAGCCTTTGTATGGGGCGGCAAATGCCTCAATCTCATAATACCATTCCTTAGTATTCTTGTCGGCTTTCTTCTGTTTCCGTTTCTGGGCACTGTCAGCAGAAAATGACGGGACAGCCACAAATACTGCAAGAAGTGCAGCCAGTATGAACTTCAAACTCTTCATAGTCTTTATTTGATCTTTACTTCCCTTATCAGCAGTCCCGGCATGATCTTGCCTGCACCGCTTACTATTTCAAATGTTGTGGATCCGAGGAAAGGATTGCCTTCTTCAAGCTCGGCAGTTGACTCGACTTCAGCTACAGCAGCCTCTTCAGGAGCTTCTGCATCACCCTGCGCAGCGGCCTCTTCAGCTGCCTTGCGGTCTTCCTCAAGCATCAGAGCCTCCTCTTCAGCACCAAACCTGTTGTCCCATATCTTACCTGCCACCGGCTTCAGCATACCTACCCTGACATATTTTGTCACGCCTGAAGACATGTCCTTCATGAGCACTTCATAGGTAGATTTTTCTGTGACACCTTCCTTGAGACCTATCTTGACAGAAACTGTACCGTCATCATTGACAGCATATATAGGGACATTGATCTTGAATTCGTCATATTCTCTCTGGAGTTCTACGATAGCCTTGTCAAGGGCCCTGGTGCAGACTTTGAGGAACTGCTCCTGGAGAGGTTTCGTAGAGAATGTCTTTGATGACACGTTTTCAGCTGATGTCATGGTATATCCGACATAGGAAAGCTTGAAAAGATCCGAAGCATCGAATGCGGCTTTCTTGGCAGGATCAGGATTCTCCGCATCTATCCAGTACTCTGAAAGGAATGTGTCGAGCATTTCTTCATTCCAGTCAAGACGGTACAGATATGATATGATGTTCACCTTATATCCGGCTATCTCATTTGCGATTCCTCCGATGAGTTCACCTGTTGAATTCCCGAGGTCCTGGAAAGAGTCATCACCTGTTACTATTGAAGCAAGACCTCCGAGGATGGAAAGACCGGCCTTGATTCCGGCACTTGCCTTAGCCGAATTCTCTCCATGGTCAATGAAAGTGATGTCATTTACTATCATAAAGGTCTTTCCTATAAGGTCGAAGCCTGCATCTGCAAGCATTGCACGGCCTCTGACTGTAGCATCAGCCTGCTCTATGCTCTTGAATGATGCATCATAGAATCCCCTTTCCTTTATGAGTTCAACATCGAAGTATCCTGTCTCCGGGTCCCTGTCGAACCATTTTGCGACCATTCCCTTTGCAATGTCATTCTCATCAATGAATGCTGAAATGTCAACGATATTAGGATCCTTTTCCGTTCCACGCTTGTCTGCCTTGACTTTCTTTGCTTTCGTACTTGAACTTTCAAAAGACTTAACCGAAAGATCATGGTTGTTGAACTTGTCAGGAGTCTCCATCATCATGAAGACAGAATCTATGGTCGATCCGTAATTTGCTTCAGAATGTTTCACAAGCACAGTGTAGAGAGAACTCCTCCTGTACTCCTCGATATTCTCATTCTCGAGTTTCTTTACTTTGTCTTCTCCATCTTTTACTGAAGTGGAATCAGGAACCTGGGCGAAAGCCCCTACGGAAAGCATCAGCGATGCAATGAACAATACTTTTTTCATGTCAATCCTTTAGTTTCAGATATAATATTTACAAAGTAAGTCCATTTCAAGGAGTATCACATCACGTAAAAAAGTGATTTTCTGTCACTATTTACATATATTCCACTTGCACTTCTTTGACGCCGGACTTAGCATTTCATACATCCAGGACTTCGACTCATCTATATTCAGGATGAGGATTTCATCATCCATTGGCTTTCGTTTTATGATTTTTTTTCTGAAATTTGTAGGGTTTTGCCCCGGCAAGGCCGGCACGTGCATACTCTATTCCGGACATACAGCAGTACGAACTTGATAAAAGACATTATTATGAACAGATTCGCCCAAAACTACGTCAACGGGTTCATGGCCGGACTCATAGCCAGGAATCCGGGAGAAAAAGAATTCCATCAGGCAGTAAAGGAAGTTCTCGAAAGTGTAGCTCCTTACATTGTGGAACATCCGTATCTCATGGACATGAAGATCCTCGAAAGGATTGCCGAGCCGGAAAGAGTAATCATCTTCAGGGTGCCTTGGCTTGACGATGAAGGACAGATCCAGATAAACCGCGGATTCAGGGTGCAGATGAACAGTGCCATAGGGCCATACAAGGGAGGCATACGTCTCCATCCAAGCGTAAACCTCAGCATCATGAAATTCCTTGCCTTTGAGCAGACGTTCAAGAACAGCCTGACTACCTTGCCGATGGGAGGAGCCAAAGGAGGATCTGATTTCAATCCCAAGGGAAAATCAGACAACGAAGTCATGAAATTCTGCCAGAGCTTCATGACAGAAATGTTCAGGCACATCGGACAGGATACTGACGTACCTGCCGGAGACATAGGTACCGGCAGCAGGGAAATAGGATATATGTTCGGCCAGTACAAGAGGCTGAAGAAAGAATTTTCAGGAGTACTTACAGGCAAAGGCCTGAGCTGGGGAGGAAGCCCACTACGGCCAGAAGCTACAGGATACGGCACCTGCTACTTCGCCCAGTCGATGCTCGCCACAAGAGACGACAGCTTCGAAGGCAAGACTGTAGCCATATCCGGAGCAGGAAATGTCGCACAATATGCGGCTGAAAAAGCCCTTCAGCTAGGAGCCAAGGTTCTGACCATGTCTGACTCCAACGGCTTCATATTCGATCCGGACGGCATAGATGAAGAGAAACTGGCCTATGTAATGGAACTGAAGAACATATACAGGGGCAGGATAAGGGAATACGCGGACAGATATCCGCATGCAAAATACTTTGAGAACAAGAGGCCTTGGGGTGTGAAATGTGACATAGCGATACCTTGTGCCACGCAGAATGAAATAAACGCATCTGAAGCCAGGACTCTCGTTGAAAACGGCTGCATCTGCGTCGCTGAAGGAGCAAACATGCCTACCGAGCCGGATGCAATAGAAATCTTCCAGAATGCAGGACTGCTGTTTTCACCTGGAAAAGCGTCAAATGCAGGCGGAGTTGCCACTTCCGGACTCGAAATGACACAGAACTCCATGAGGCTCAGCTGGACAAGGGAAGAAGTCGATGACCGGCTGCACCGGATCATGAACGACATACACGAAGCCTGCGTGAAATACGGCAGATGCGAAGACGGCAGCATCAATTATGTCAAAGGTGCAAACATAGCCGGATTCATCAAGGTAGCAGATGCAATGATGGCCCAGGGACTTGTCTGAAAGTCCATCAGGACATCATCAGAGTATTTCTGGCTGACAGACATAGACATAGCCTGTCCAGGACCTGACAAAGAAAACATTAAACAGCCATAAAGCAATGCATATAGGAATAGCTGGAAACATCGGGAGCGGAAAGACCACCCTTACAAGGATGCTCTCGTCTTATTACGGATGGATCCCGAAATATGAGGCGGTCACATACAATCCATACATCGAAGACTACTACAAGGACATCAGCCGGTGGTCATTCAACATGGAAGTGTATTTCCTCACACAGAGATTCAAGGACATTCTTGAGATATCAAGATCAGAGGAAACGATAATCCAGGACAGGACCATACTTGAAGGAGTCTATATATTCGCTGCCAACAACCGTGACATGGGGAACATATCCGAACGTGATTTCAACACCTACATGGATCTTTTCAACCTGATGATGTCTCTGGTGAAGCTTCCCGACCTGCTGATATACCTCAGGTCCTCAATTCCTCACCTTGTAGGCCAGATCCAGAAACGTGGACGGGAATACGAGAAAGGCATAAGCATAGAATATCTTACCGGACTGAACCAGAAATACGAACAGTGGATTTCGTCATACAAGGGCAAGACACTCATCGTAGATGTCGACAACCTTGACTTTGAGAACCGGCCTGAAGACTTCGCCGGCATTACCGACAGGATAGATGCCCAGCTCTACGGGCTCTTCTGATCCTACCCATGCATGTCTGCCTACAACGGCAGAGCATGGACCTGATCAATCAAAAATACGCGGAATCCGGACTAATCCTCATCGGAAAGTCTGGATTTCGCGTATTCTAGTGTAAGGTTGAATGTCTTTTTACGTGAAGAAGGAGCCTCATACATGGCATCAGTCATGATCTTCTCGCAGATAGACCGGAGACCTCGTGCTCCAAGCTTGTTTTCGATTGCAGTGTCGACGATAAGGTCCAGGACCCCTGGCTCGACGACAAGCTTGAGCCCGTCCATCTCGAACATCTTCTCATACTGCTTCATTATGGCATTCTTCGGCTCGGTAAGGATCCTCAGGAGTGCTGCCCTGTCAAGCTGGTCAAGATATGTGATGACCGGAAGACGGCCTATGATCTCAGGTATAAGGCCATAGGCACGCAGATCCTGGGCTGATACATATCTGAGGAGATTGTTCTTGTCGACCTGTTTCTTCGAAGCTGATCCGAATCCTATCACCTGGGTGTTGAGACGCTGGGCGATACGGCGCTCTATCCCTTCGAATGCGCCTCCGCAGATAAAGAGTATATTCTGGGTATTGACTTGTATGAATTCCTGTTCAGGATGCTTGCGGCCGCCCTTAGGCGGGACATTCACGACATTGCCTTCAAGGAGCTTCAGCATCGCCTGCTGGACACCTTCACCAGACACGTCCCTGGTGATTGAAGGATTGTCGCTCTTGCGGGCTATCTTGTCTATCTCATCGATGAAGACAATCCCCCTCTCTGCAAGGGCGACATCATAGTCGGCTTCCTGAAGCAGACGGGTAAGTATGCTCTCCACATCTTCACCTACATATCCGGCTTCGGTAAGTACGGTTGCATCGACAATTGTGAAAGGCACATCAAGAAGCTTGGCTATGGTCTTTGCCATAAGGGTCTTTCCGGTACCTGTAGGCCCGACCATCAGGATATTTGACTTCTCTATGTCAAGGTCGTCTTTCGAATCGGAAGCAAGATTGTGGTTGATTCTCTTGTAGTGGTTGTACACGGCTACTGAAAGCAGCTTCTTTGCCCTGTCCTGACCTATTACATACTGATCCAGATAAGCATGGATTTCCTTCGGCTTCAGCAGCTTCTCAATCTTGCCATGCATCTGGGCCGAAGCGGGCCGGATGCTTTGGAGATATTCACTGCAAAGCTTGACACAGTCGCTGCATATGGATGAATCCAGTCCCTGCAGCAGCATAGGAACCTCATGCTCGCTTCTGCCGCAGAATGCACAATACTTCTCTTCCTGATCTGATTTCTTTGCCATTTCACTTCTGTTTAACTGTGACAGAAAACCCATGCAAGAAAAAGAACAAGGCCTCAGGCCCTGTTCTTTTTCTTTGTAAGGATCTCATCAATCATACCGTATTCCTTCGCTTCAGATGCACTCATCCAATAGTCTCTGTCTCCGTCAGCCATTATCTTTTCCAGAGGCTTGCCGGTATGCTCCGACATTATCGTATATAGCTCCTTCTTGATCTTGACAATCTCCCGGGCCGCTATCTCTATATCGGAAGCCTGTCCCTGTGCTCCACCAAGAGGCTGATGTATCATGACCCTGGAATGAGGCAGTGCTGATCTTTTCCCCGCACTTCCTGCACAGAGGAGGACTGCCCCCATCGAGGCTGCCATTCCTGTACATACAGTGCAGACATCCGGCTCTATCAGCTGCATTGTATCGTAGATGCCCAGACCGGCGGAAACCGAACCTCCAGGAGTATTCAGATACATCGTGATGTCACCGGCATTGTCTGTTGAAGCAAGGAAAAGGAGCTGCGCAGTGATGATGTTCGCGACATCATCATCAATAGGCACACCGAGAAATATGATCCTGTCCATCATCAGGCGGCTGAAGACATCCATCGATGCGACATTCAGCTTCCTTTCCTCAATGATGGTCGGATTGATATAGGCATCAGCAGCCGAACTGTAGCGATGTACAGTCATCGGACTTATGCCCAGTTCTGACCTTGCAAACAGGTCAAATTCCTTCTGTGAAAATTTCCCGGATTCCTTTCCCATTGCCAAGACTATTTCAATTCACGGAACTGTTCAACTGTCACCTTTGTATTCTCAAGGGTGATGACTTCCTTGACGGCAGCGATTGTCTTCTGGTCCTCTACCTGCTCGAGGACGCGGCGGCTTTCCTTCTCCTGTGAAAGGATAGTCTTTGCGTATGACTCAAGCTGCTCTTCAGGAACATTATTGATGCCGTACATTGCGAACTGGTATGCTGCAAATGCCTTTGCACTAGCAAGAAGATCGGCATCCTCTACCTTCACCTGATATTTCTGCATGAGGAAATCCTTGACCATGTGCCAGCGGTAGTCCTCAAGGAAGAGAGCAAAATCCTTCTCAATTTCCTCCATGGTGAACTTGCCTTCATTTGCGACGAATACCCATCTCTTGAGGAACTTCTCAGGAAGGGCAATGTCTGCCTTCTTCACAAGATAGTCCTTGATGTCCTTTGAGAACCTGTAGTCTGACTCCTGGCTGTATTCTGACCTGAGCCTTTCCTCGACCTTGGCATCGAATCCGGCCTCATCCTTCACAACACCTTCACCGAAGATCTTGTCGAAGGTCTCCTGTGTCATAGGCGCTGATACGAATGTCTTCACATTGCGTACGACCATCTTGAACATAGGATCGATGCCTGCGAGCTCTTCCTTCTTCATCTTGAGCATTGCAGCCCTGTCGGTCTCATCTGTAAATGCCTCATTGACATTGACATCGATTTCAGCATCCTTCTTCAGGCCGATAAATGAAGGTCTTACAGCTTCCGATACACTTCTGAGAGCGACATAAGCACCTTCAACCTTGGTCTCACCCTGGATGAAGTCGACTATGATGAAGTCATCGGCACCGGCGGCCTCACCATCCTCAAGAGAACCGTACTGCTTCAGAAGATTCTCCTTGAGCTCCTTCTTAGCCTGGTCAGTGATCTCTATCTCATAATAAGGGACCTTGTCCTCCTTTGAGAGTTCAAATGCGACTTCTTTTGTCGTAGCCACATCAAACTTGAAGGAGAAATCGTTGCCGTTTGTCCACTCGGTCTTCGGCTGGTCTTCGCTAGGAAGAGGTTCTCCGACTACCCTGAGGTTGTTTTCCTTTATGAAATTGTTGAGAGACTCCGCGATGATGTCATTGACAGCATCAACAAGGGCTGACTGGCCGTAGATCTTCTCTATCAGGCCCATCGGCACCATACCCTTCCTGAAGCCTTTGATCTCGGCTGTCCTTCTCTGGGCATTGAGTCTCTTTTTCCTACGGTCTGCGTAATCGTCCTTTGTAATGTCGAGTGTGAGCTCAAGATTGAGGTCATCTACTCTGTTCTGTGATATATTCATAATAAAAGATTTTATTTCTTTTTTCGGAAAGCCTGCAAAGTTATATATTCTGGGCCAAAATTCAAAATCAAGCTTTGTCCGCCTCAGTTTTTCTCTTAGGATACACGATACGGGCATGGTACATCTGCTGAAGATAGTCCTTCAGGACATCCTTGACGACATTAAGTTCCTTGAGCGAGATGTCCGCTTCCTCAAACTGCCCGTCATCCATCTTTGACTTGACTATCCTTTCGACCAGATCCGATATGCTCTGGTGGGAATAGTCCTTCAGTGTCCTGGATGCAGCCTCAAGGGTATCGCAGAGCATCAGTATTATCTGCTCCTTTGTGCTCGGCTTGCGGCCCTTATAGAAGAAAACATCAGTCTTTGACGGATCACCTCCTTCGTTCAGATACTTGTTGTAGAAGTAGGCGGCACAGGTAGTACCGTGATGAGTCACAATAAAGTCCTTCACGACATCCGGGAGTCCGTATTTTTCCGCAAGTACCATTCCGTCCGGCACATGACGCGTTATATCACGTGCACTTTCCTCCGGACTCAGGCCTTCATGGTATTTCACTCCTGGGGTCTCGTTCTCGATGAAACACTGCGGATTGTTCATCTTGCCTATGTCATGGTACAGGGCTCCTGCCCTCACCAGAGCAACATTCGCACCGATGGATCTTGAAGCTGCATCGGCCAGGTTCATTACCTGAAGACAATGCTGGAAAGTTCCCGGAGCCTTGGTAGCCAGTTCCCTCAGCAGCTTGTTATTGGTATCGCACAGTTCTACGAGCCTTGAGTTAGACACAAGCATGAAAATCTTTTCAAACAGATATATCAGAGGATATCCGGCTACAGACATCATCGACCCTATGAAAAGGAAAAGAATCGTCTGATAATCCCTGAATCCTCTTATTTCCCCATCTACAAGCTTGAACGCCAGATATGTGACAAGAAGAGACAGGAATACAAAAAATGCCATTATGAACTGCTGCCAGCCCTTGCTGAAAAACGAGAACGTATATATTGCAGTCACTCCCGCTACCAGATACATCACGAAAAGTTCAATTCCGTTATGCGAAAAGACAAGGAGCGGAATCAGAGAAACTATATATAGAGGATACACAACATTGTTGCGGAAAAATGCCGTGAGATAAAGGGCGAACAATGTGTAAGGCACTACATACAGAAGCCTTGCATCGGCCTTGGCGACAGCGAATGTGACAAGAGCCGAGATCAGGAACAGGACAAGGATATAGATATACTTGTTGAAATTCCTGAAGATCCTCGGATTCGAATAGTAGACTGTGAAGAACAGCAGTGCGACAAGCACTATCGAGAGCAGGACATTGCCGATCCACAGCAGTATCCTCGGGCCATTGTATCCAACGCTGTTCTCATACTCAGCCTTATAGGAATCCAGGAGCTGCTCTATCTCTGCGGTCACCGTTTCACCTTTTGACACAATCACCTGACCGGCAGATACATAACCGGAAGTCGGAGAGACATAGTTGACAGATTCTTCGTGTACAAGGTCTGTCGTCTGCTGGTCGAATATGAGATTCGGGACAATCAGATCAAGTATTCCCGAGGCCGAGCAGATGGAATCGACATTGCAGCCCTGCGCGATATTCCTGATGTCAGAGAGGAAACGTGAACGGGCCTGTGCGGCCGTATAGATTTCCGACGGAGGTACAAGTGCAGCACGCCTGTTCCGCTGGACATATATCACCTGCTCATTTTCCGATATCCCGTCCTTGAAGTCCGGCCGTTCAGCTACAACACCTTTGGTATAGATGCTGTCAAGTGCAGCTGCGACAGCAGGCTTCATATAGCCATATTTACCCAGGTCTATAGCCTCCAATGCATCATGGCGCTCACTCGTAATGTTTTCCGAGTACTTGTAATAAGGTATTACCGATGAGACCGCAGCATCCTTTTCACTCTGGAGCTGAGCTTCGGTCTTGAGTACAGGGAAATCGAACTCTGACACGAGCGTCTCATACATCCATGGCGCACCTTTCCTGTAGTCATAATTGAATTTGCCGCTTCTCGGCATGAAAAGCACTGTCAAAGCCAACAATATGACCAGCGGAACAAATGTCCTGGCTCCCTGAAGTATTCTGCCGTTATCCATGTCCTTGTTATATTATAGTCTGTATCTTACCGGAATAAAACTGAATCTGTCCGAGATGTACGCATATATGTCATTGTCATTCATCAGAGAGACTATCCTCCTGCACAGATCCGGCAAATATCCGTGCATCAGTGATACTGTGAGGATTACCTCATTTCTGAATATTATGGATGAAAACGACAAAGGATGTACCGACGGAGTGTACATAGGATAGAACTCTGTCACATAGCGCATCATGGTTTCAGGCATGCCTATGTTGCCGGCATTCCTCAGCATGTAAGTCGACTGGGCAGCCTTATCGGAAATGATTCCTGACGCAGCCGTACACCTTGAAGCAAAGTCTGTGCAGGCCTGTACCTTCTCAAAGTCTGCTATCCTGCGCTGGGCATTATATGCAAGGGCATCTGTCTTGAGCTGGGCCTCAAGCAGCTTTTTCTGGGACATCAGTATCGTATTGAACGGATATTCCCCCAGACGTCTGTTGTATGCCAGAGACACCGATGTACTGAAAGGTTTGAGAGACACTGTAGGGAAATACCTGCGCAGGTTTACCGAAATCGATGCTACCATGTACTCCCCTTTCTCCATCTTGCCGCAGTATTGTTCATAGAGAGCCTGTGAGACAACCGATGAAATCAGGATCTCAGGCAAGCCGGCATATTCCTTTACAAACGAACGGAGCTTCTGGAGAGGTATCCTGATCTGCACAGCATCAAACACCGGCTCTGAAGACCTATTGCGGAAATCACAACCTCCACCTCCTGCCTCCACATCGTGGAAAGCCTTTGCATCCATATACCATACGGGCCTTGCCGCCGGAATATCTTCTATACGTTCAAACGGATCTTCCATGGACACATGCTGCTGTCCTTCCGGCAAGGCACAGACACTCCCGTCATTCTCGACTGGATATCCGGACAGCTGTATATAGCGGAAGACGATGGCCTTTGCAAATGAAGCAAGGCCTTTTTCATCCAGAAGTGCCGAATGCACATCAAGGAAGACAGTCTTTCCGGAATAAGACACGCAGAACAGATACCCGTTCAGCGTGGGATCGGAAAGTGTTACCTCCTTTCCCGTACAGCATGACACAGGAATCCTGGAATCATTCCTGACATACATGAATCCTGAAGAGTCTTTCTTCAGCCGAACCTTCATGTGCGGGAAAAGTACGATCACATCATTGACTGCATCCTCAAGGACCCGGCCGTCTATATGCATTGTAAGTGAAACCGTAAACCTCGGGA
>JADIMK010000072.1 GCA_017694785.1 Candidatus Cryptobacteroides intestinigallinarum | reverse complement strand
CTATTGTCTTCTCCTCGTCCATTGTGATTACAAGCATGGTCCGGCATGCCTCCACTACGCGTGCGAACTTTTCCAGTGCACCGACCTCCCGTTTTATCGTATCTTCTGACGCCAGACTGTAGCATACCTGGATGGCAATTCCGGATTCAGGAATATAGAAGTCTACCTCTATGTTCCTGTTGTAGAAAAAGACGGAGTCTTCCCTGCCGTATTTCCGCAACAGGGCTACGGCCACGAGGTTTTCAAGCAGGGAGGTCTCGTCACCGAGAAGGAAGAGATTGAGAATCCCGTTGTCCGTGAAGTAGTATTTCGGGCTGGACTCTTTGTCGGTGAGCTTCCCGGCATAGTTGGGCACAGGGGAAACCAGCCAGGCTTCCTTGGCATATTCCACATAATTGATGACCGTACTTGTGCCGACCTTCGCTCCAGTGGACGAGACTATGTTGGAAAGCCTGTTGAACGACACGGGCTGCTTCACGCTTTCCGCCATCTTTCTGAACAGGACACGCAGGGCGAATGTATTCTCCACGGAATGCCGGGCGGCTATGTCGCCTAGATATATTTTCTGGTACAGGCTCGTCAGGTAGTCCCTTTTCACAGGCATGTGGATGCCCTCGGGGAAGCCGCCGCCGTGGAAATAGTCGTTGAACTCCCTCTTGACAGAGGCCCGTGTCTCGGTCCCGTAGAGCATATCCGCAGTGACGCGTAATCCCCTGGCGTTCAGGAATTCCGTAAATCCGTACGGATAAACGCAGACGGGGATATAACGCCCGCCGAGTGTGCTCTGGACCTCGCTGCCGAGCATCTTGGCGTTGCTTCCGGTGATATAGACTGTGTATTTCATGTCGGCCAGCCTTCTGGCGAATTTCTCCCATCCTTCTATGTTCTGTATCTCGTCAAGGAACATGACAGGCCGCTTGCCGTACCGTTCCAGATGTATCTCAATCAGCATATTCAGGTCAAGGGCCTTCATCCCGGAAAGCCTTTCGTCCTCGAAATTCACATAAAGCATCTCGTCCCAGCCTTTCCCCTGCGCGAGAAACTCCTGCATCCTCTGGTAGAGCAGGAACGATTTCCCCGCCCGGCGGATTCCCACAAGGACATAATTGCTGCTTTCGTCAAATCTGAAATCCCTCGGTGTAACCGCATACCGTGAGACCTCTGTCTGGTTGTCCGCAAGTACTGTGCGGAGGATGTTCTTGTCCATGCCGATTTATCTTATATACAGGACAAAAATATGCATAATTCATCTTATATACAAGATATTTCGCGTCCGGGCGTTCGCTGTGGTTATTTTCATCCTGCACATCCAATCCTTCCGGATCTGCAGCCATGGGTAAATTCACGAAGAGTCCCTGCCCAGCCATGACTTGGGCAATTATGCGGATAACCAATGAAAACGCCCTGAAAAACGCCCCTTAAAAAGTGCAATATTCTGCAGCCTGCCGGGAGGCGGCCGCAAGGGGCCCGGAAAGATGAATTACGTGTATCAATATTTATGTTTAACTAAGTTCATTTTGCTTATGAAAAAAGTAAAGTTGTTTTTCACGGCAATGATGGTGCTGCTTACGGCAGGCCTGGCTTCGGCGCAGAGCGTGGAAGTCAAGGGTACCGTAAGGGATGCGGCGACAGGCGAACCTATCCCGTTCGCTTCAGTAGTCCTGCATGGCACCATGACCGGCGTATCGACTGCAGAAGACGGGTCATACACTCTTTCTGTGCCATCGCTGGATGACGCCGTGCTGGAATTCAGTTTTATCGGTTACAGGACAACACGTGTGCCGGTAGAAGGAAGGTTAGTAGTGGACTGCGAACTTGAAGTGGACGCAATGGCACTGGAAGACGTAGTCGTTGTGGCTTATGGTTCCACAAAACGTGAGGCCATGACCGGTTCAGTGACAGCAGTAGACGGCGAAACCATTGCATCAGCCCCTGTCACATCTGTTGACAAGGCTCTTGGCGGAAAACTTGCCGGAGTACAGGTGTCCACATCTACAGGACAGCCTGGTTCAAGCTCAAGCATCCGTATCCGCGGTATTTCATCTATTAATGCGAGCAACTCTCCTCTGTGGGTAGTCGACGGTATTCCTGTTCTGACTGGCAACTTCGCATCTTCCGGTGTGTCGGATACGCAATCAGACCTGCTTACTTCGCTCAATCCTAACGATATAGAATCTATTACCGTCCTGAAAGATGCTGCAGCAGCCGCAGTTTACGGTTCACGTGCAGCCAACGGTGTCATCCTCGTTACCACCAAGAGCGGAAAAGAAGGGAAAGCCCAGTTCACGGCAAGGGCAAAATACGGCATCCAGTGGTTCCAGAGTGACACAGGTTACAGGATGATGACAGGAGAAGAACTCCTGAGGTACCAGAGGGCGGCTATTACAAATGCCGGATTCGACCCTGACGATCCTTCCGGCAATTACTATCGTCCTATGTCGCTCCTCAACGGAGAACTGACCAACTGGCTCGATCATCTGACCAAGCTCGGACAGCTCCAGGAGTATGAAATCAGTGCAAGGGGAGGTACAGACAAGGCAAAATATTTTTCATCCGTATCATACCACAACAATGACGGTATTGTAAACGGCATTGACTACTCAAGGATACAGGCCAGGACAAATGTTGACTTCAAACTTTTGAGGAATCTTGATACCGGAGTCCGCGTAAATGTAGCGTACACAGACCAGAACAACAATATCCAGACGGACGGTCTCGGCTATGAGAACCCGTTCTTCGGAGGTCTGATGATTCTTCCGTGGACTCCAAAATACGATGAGGACGGAAATCATAACACCAATATCCCGGAGAATTCGAACATGAACCCGGCAGCCTCTGCAGAATGGAACCAGCAGAGAATCCAGACTTATCGTTTCAACGGGACAATGTTCCTGAAATGGGAACCTGTAAAAAATCTTGTACTTGAAACCAAGAATTCAGCAGAGGTCGTATTTACAGAACAAAGGCTGTTCTACAATGAACTTGCCGGTTATGCAAACCAGCTTCAGGAGGTTGACAACAAAATCGTCCAGCTCACGACCTCCAATACAGCCAACTATGCCAATGTATTCGGAGGCTATCACTCATTCAGGGCTCTGGTCGGACAGGAGGCCACTTCTTACTATCAGACCCAGACTTACGCCGCAGCAAACGCTGGCGTAGACCCTAATATACCTTATTTCAATACGGCAGACCAGACCCAGACAGAAATAAGTACCGGAATAACGAGGGATGCTCTGATGTCATATTTCGCTATCGTGGACTATAACTATGACAGCAGATATTTCGCGCAGGCTACAGTACGTACTGACGGAAGTTCGCTTTTCGGGGCCAAAAAGAAATGGGGACTTTTCTGGTCAGTGGCCGGCTCATGGAATATCAACCAGGAAAAATTTCTTCGGGACTTCAAGCCTCTCGACCTCCTCAAGGTCAGGCTAAGCTATGGTGTGAACGGTAACAACGGAATCGCAGCCTACAAGGCATACGGCGTATATGCAAGTGCTCTTTACAACGGCCTTACCGGGTTCCTTCCGAGCACACCTGAAAACCAGGAACTTTCATGGGAGAAGAATGCCACATGGAATGCCGGACTCGACTTCGCGTTCTTCAACAGGCTCAGGGGTAGCGTAGATGTGTACAAACGTGTGACTAAAGACATGCTCCTGGACAAGAATGTACCTCAGACATCCGGGTTCAGTACCAATTTCGTAAACGTCGGTTCAATGAGCAATACCGGAGTCGAGATACAGATGGACGGCGATATCATCGCTACCAATGATTTTCTCTGGAATGTAGGCTTCAACATAGCGTTCAACCGCACCAAGGTGCTTGATCTTGGCGGGGTAGACAAGATTGAAGCAGGAAGCTTCGTGCACTACGTAGTCGGCAAATCTCTGTATTCTTATTATCTGTCTGACTATTATGGAGTCAATCCTTCAAACGGAGAAGCTCTCTGGGTGACAGAGGACGGAAAACTTACAAACCAGTACAGTAAGGCCAGAAAACATTACTGCGGTTCGCCGGAGCCTAAATGTACCGGAGGCTTCAATACGACATTCAGTTGGAAGGGGCTTTCACTCAGCGCGTTCTTCGAGTTCAAGGGTGGCAACAAGATTATCAACCTCAATGAGTTGACATATCTTTCCACAGACGGTAAAGACGTAAGTGTAAACCAGATAGCAAGTGCAGGGAATTTCTGGACAACCCCTGGACAAACAGGAGTGAATCCGAAACCTGTAGCAGGAAACACAAGCAACTCCAATACAGCTCTCAGTGACAGGTGGCTTGAGGATGGCAGCTACATCAGGTTCAAGGACATAACCCTTTCTTATAACCTTCCGCAGACCGCACTTGAGAAAATACATGTAAAAGGGCTCAGAATATATGTCAGCGGCCTTAACCTCTATACATTCAGTGATGTGTCGGCTTTCGACCCTGAAGCCGGTGTGACTGGAGTCGTACAGGGAATATACCCTTACACCAAATCAGTTGTAGGCGGAATTGAATTGACATTCTAAAAAAAGCAGTAAACATGAAGAAATATATATTTACAGCAGCACTCGCACTGTCAGTTCTGACCGGATGCAAGGATTTCCTTACGGAAGAGCCTGTGCTTTCCCAGAGTGACGTGCTGACCTTGTCCACATACGAAGGTCTTGACAAGGTAACAGCAGGAGCGTATGCTCCTCTTGCCTCTACTGCGTGGTATGGTGGCGATTTCATCATCATCAACGAAATGAAGACCGGTAACGGAAAAAAATACATCGGGTCTGATTTCGATACGGGACGCTGTACCGACTGGTACAATATCAACTACACTCCGGACAATACTTCTTCTCTCTGGGGTTACGGTTATTACGTAATTACAGCCGCCAACAATGTCATACTCAATCTCGAAGGCAAGAGCGACAATCAGCAGGACCTGAACAACCTCAAGGCGGAATGTCTTTTCCTCCGTGCTCTCTCGCATTTCGACCTTGTCAGGACATATGCGCAGCCGTATAACTATACTGAAGATGCCTCTCATCTCGGAGTGCCGGTAATAACCACTGTCCAGGCGGCTACTGATATGCCCGCACGTGAGACTGTAGCAAAAGTATACGGGCAGATCGAGGCAGACCTTCTTGAAGCCGAAAAGATTATCGATCCGTCTTACGTTAGGGCCGGAGTCAAAGACACCAGGTCAGTCGTTTCCCTTGAGGCCATCCAGGCTCTTCTCAGCAGGGTGTATCTTTATATGGGTAACTGGCAGGGATGCGCAGACTATGCCACTAAAGTCATCAACAGCAAGAAATTCAGCATGTGGACCGTAGACGATCTCTCTTTCGTAAATTCAGAGAATGCCGCCGAGCGCGCCACGAACTATGAAAACTTCGTCTACAGTTTTGACTCGCATTCCGACGGGGAAGTCATCTTCGAAGTATACGGGGCATCAGGTCAGTCGTATGGCGGAGGCAACGAAGCTATCTGTTCTCTTACAAGCGAGAATCAGTATGGCGATGCAGGTGCCTGTGCAGACCTTATGAAACTGTATGCTGAAGGTGATGTCCGCGGAACGATGTTCCAGAGCAAACTCAGCGGAAAGGATAACAGAACAGTTTACTGGACAGCGAAATATTTCGGTAAAGGCCTTACTACTCCGGACTATACAAACACCATAGTCCTCAGGCTTTCAGAAATGTACCTCAACAGGGCGGAAGCCATATATAACGGTGCATCTATATCCGGAGCATCAACCTCTTCTGATATAAAAACGATTACTTCCAACAGAGGTGCTGCAGATATTCCTAACCCTTCTATATCCGATATATACGGAGAAAGAAGAAAAGAGCTTGCATGGGAAGGACATGAATGGTTCGATCTTGCCAGAACAGGCAGGACAATGACCAGGACTGACAGCGACGCAAATGCCGCAGCCAACGAAGTCAGACCGGGAGACACCAGATGGGCCATGCCTATTCCTCGCAGGGAGACTACAGTGAACGACAATCTGAAACAGAACCCTGGATATTAATCTTTAAATCCTGAAGAAAATGAATAAGAATATATATAAATTCTTACTGGCTGGAATCGCACTTGCGGCAACGGTTGCGTCATGCGATCTGAACAAAGTGCCGGAGTTTGATGATGCGGATTCCTTTGCCGGATTTGATGCCACATCCTATACATTCGATGAGAATGTAGGAACGATCAAAATACCTGTTACAATCGCATCCATTGAGCCGAAGCAGACTGTTGTGTCATATACTGTAATAGATGGAGAAGGAGACCAGGGAGCGAAATTAGGAACAGATGTAATTGTAAAAGACGAGTCTTCTGTCCTGTCTTTTGACGGGACTGTAAGAACACAGTATATAGAACTGGAAATCAAAGAAAGGATGGAGAACGGTGTCGGCGCTTACACCGGTGACCTGACATTCACTATCCGTCTTGAAAGTGCAGGTTCAATCAATGTTGGTGCAGATAATCTTTGCACCATCACTATCACCGACCTTGATCATCCTCTTGCCGATATACTCGGCAAATATGCTGTGCAAGGCTCAATGAACGGCAGTCCTTACAGCTGGACACTGACACTCAGCAAAGATGATGAGGATCCGAACGTAGTATGGGCCGATGCTCTGGTACCATTCGCCGTATCTTATCCGGGTGCCATGGAAGTTTACGGAAGGGTATCGGAAGACCATAAGAAAATCACTTTCGCAACAGGGCAAGAGACAGGACTTATGGCTGCCGATGATGATCCGTTTGTCCTTTGCGAATATCTGGGCGGATTGCAACTGACGACAGAGCAGACAGAGATCGTATTTGAATCTGAAGACCTGAAAGTATTCAGGACAGACAAAGGAATCTGCTTTGTGCCTCTTAAAGCTATGGCAGCTTATACAGGCGCGCTTATAGACCCAGGGACAATTACATGGACCAAGCAGTAATAAATAAAAAGCATTATATATGAAAAAGATATTGACATATATGAGCATAGTGGTACTCGCTGCGGGCTGTGCGGAAATGTACGGTCCGGAGCAGGAGTCCACTCCTGTAGTCAAGTCGGACGGGATAGAGATAGCTCTTGTTTCTGACGATAAGGCGGACACGGACAGTACCGTGACTTTTAAGCTCACACCGAAAGGTGAAGCCCTTTATTATTCATACGCAATCGAGGCATCCGCCCAAGACAGCAAGCCGGATTCATCAGTCGTCTATTCCGGTGCCCTGCAGACTGCGGTTGCAGACAGCGTCATCAAATGGACAGCCGAAAAGCCTTCGGCTACCATTACTGTCAAAGGCCTTATGCCTAATACCCAGTATCAGATTTATGCTGTAGCAGGAAGTCCGACAGGTGTTCCGAGCAGCGTGTCGGTCCAGCCTTTCAAGACGACCGATAATGTCGCCCCAGCAATAAAGTCCGATTATGATGCCAATGTGCTTACCATTTCATTCCCTGAGGCTGTCACACGTAATAAAGACCTGCCTCTGACTGTGAAGTACTATGGAGTGAATACTACAAATATTGACACCGGGATCCCGGAGGGTGAGTTCCAGATTCCGGAGGACAGCATAAAGGTTTCCGGAAGCGGGAACAGCTGGACTATTTCGATTCCGGTGGCTGCCGAAGAAGATGATGAAGAGGAAGACGAAGTCACTCCACCGGCTGAAGGCTCGGCGGCAGAAGGACCTGTACTTCCTGAAGGCGCTATTTACACTGTAGACCTTCCTGAAGGCGCGTTCAAGGATAATGCCGGCAATGCTACTGAGGCTGTGACCAGCACCGTTGTGTATGAAGAAGGATTAGGGATATCTCCATCCGGTATTTACGGACAGAACGACGCATCTACATACGAGTTCGCAAAACTTGAAGCCTCTTCATTCAATGACTGGGAACAGTTTATCATAGTGGAGACAGCAGGGAAATATGCTCTTTCAGTTGCTTATCCGTTCAGCACGACAGCGGCTGCCGCTGTCGTATATAAGACAGGCTCAAAGAGCATAACATATACTCTGACAGCAAATTCGGATTTTGCGGTAATCGATGCAGGCCATATTGCATTTAAACTTCCGGAGGCTCCGGCACTTGGTGCAGATGTTACCATTTCACTTGCAGCCGGTTCTGTCCAGGACATATACGGTAACGTAAATGCCGCATGGACCGCTACCATGAAATATTCATACGGATATACCATGAAAGACGTATATGGCACTTACAGCTATTCCTGCATTAACGGGTTGACCGGACAACAGAATAGCGGACAGATGGTGATAACGGAAAGCGACGACCCTAAATATGGAAATGTGATGTTCACTTCATTCATGGGATATGACGGGACTTCTTTATATGGAACATTCAATACAGATGCAGGAACTTTAAGTGTTGAAACACTTCAAGGCTTTGCTATTGAAGGGGATATTATGATCGGATTCGGAAGTCTGATCCTTTCCGGTAATAATGTATCTTTAGACGGGGAAAATCCGACTGTATTCAATATGCCTGAGGCAGGACGTATAGTTTTCAACAACGGTTATTTTGGACTGTTCACAGCCACATTACAAGGTCAGATTCAGGGCCTTACCGGAGCGTTTACTATGTTCGAGGCTGTCAAAGAGAATACAGTATCAGCGAAATATACTCAGAAATCCTCTGCTGCGGAAATGAGAGTAGTGACAGGAAATATAGATACCCATCTTTTTGTACGATAGATGTTTCAAAGTAGAAACAATAATCAGATTATAGCAATGACTGCTCCGGCATCACCCGGAGCAGTCATTTTGGTTCATTATTGTAAGGCAAAACAGTCATCAAAACACAATAAGTCAAAATGAAACGGATACTGACCATGATTCTGCTGTGCGCAGCTGCGTTTGCCGCATCAGCCCAGACTGTTGAGGAATACCAGCCGACATCCACCTGGCCTTATATCTACTCCGACTTTATGGACGGGACTCTCCACCAGAGTACAGGCGGTGATATGGAAGGGAAATTCAACATCCATCTCCTTGAGAGCCGGCTCCACTTCATAGAGGGGAACCTCGTGAAGGAGGCCTCGCCTGCCGATGTGTATTCCGTTAAAATCGGACAGGACATATTTGTCAATGCCGGAGGTACTATGATGCGAGTCCTGGCCAAATCGGACAACGGCATTGTGGCGCAGCTGACCGAAATAGACGTTACTCGTCTAAACGAGACGGGAGGGGCCTACGGTTCATCTTCCAATTCTATGGCTACAACGGCACTCAGTTCCATTGAGAATGTCGGTGGCATAGGCGCAAGAGTGAACCACATGGAGATGAAAAATTCAAAGAATGAAGGTAAAATCCTTCCCGTTATAACCAAGCTGTATATTGTCACCGGCAATAAGGTGATATTCGCAACCAAAAAAGATGTATCGGAAGCATCGGACAAAGAAGCCTTCAAGTCTTTCCAGAAGGAGCATAAAATAAAATGGCGCGACCCGCAATCCCTGCTGCAGGTCGTTGATTTCCTGGCGGGG
>JADIMK010000071.1 GCA_017694785.1 Candidatus Cryptobacteroides intestinigallinarum | reverse complement strand
CATGTCATCATCAACACTCCGGACACGAATAAAAAAGAAATCGGCTGCAACTTCAAAAATTGCAGCCGAATATCATTCTGCATTACACAAAAGAAGCCGACCTCAAAAAATCCCTTTTGGGTCGGCCTCTTTTTCTTTCCGGAAAATTTGATAACTTTACAGATTGGTATAAAAATGACGCTTATGGATACCCACGTTGTAGTCATGGCCGGAGGCATAGGCAGCCGCCTGTGGCCGGTCAGTACCCCGGAAAGACCAAAACAGTTCATCGATCTGCTCGGTACAGGTAAATCTTTGATACAGATGACTGTCGACAGATTCTTGCCTGTCTGTGACATCAGTCGTTTCTGGGTGGTCACTTCGCGCAGATATGTGGATATTGTCCGCAGCCAGCTGCCAGGTATTCCTTCAGATAATATCCTCGCAGAGCCTGAGCCCAGGAATACGGCTCCGTGCATTGCTTATGCATGCCGTAAGATTTCCATGCGCCATCCTGATGCCAATATCATTGTGACGCCTGCCGATGCGCTTGTGACCAGGACGGATGTTTTTGCCGAGACTATGCGCGAAGCTCTTGCCTTCACTTCCGCAGGGGACAGGATAGTCACTGTGGGTATATCTCCAGACAGGCCGGAGACCGGCTACGGATACATATGCTCTTCAGGGAAAGAGACCGGCAAGGTAAATAAAGTGATTGCATTCAAAGAGAAACCCGACAGGGCTACGGCCATCAGATATCTGTCTGAAGGCAACTATTTCTGGAATGCAGGGATCTTTGTCTGGAGTGCGGCGACCATAGAGTCGCAGATGCGCAGGTATGCACCTTCTATAGCAGCTGTGATGGACAGGATTGCTACATCTTTCTATACTGAGGCTGAGGAAGAAGCTCTGTCCAGGCATTTCCATGAGTGTGAAAAGATCTCCATAGACTATGCTGTCATGGAGAAGTCGGATTCGATATATGTGATTTCCGGAGATTACGGCTGGAGCGACCTCGGCAGCTGGAGTTCGGTGAAGGCTCATTCCGCGGCCGATGCCGATGGAAATGTCGTGCTTGCCAGCTCTGCAGTGCTGTCCGGCTGCCGGAACTGTATAGTCAATGTTCCCGGAGAGGTTGCAGTGGAAGGCCTTGACGGATATATAGTAGCTGAAGACGGAGGCCGGATCGTGGTGTGCCGTCTCCAGGAGGAGCAGCGTATAAAGGATTTTTCGGAGAAACTGAGGAAATAGAAATGAATATAGCGGTTGTAGGAACAGGTTATGTCGGGCTGGTAAGCGGGACATGTTTCGCTGAAATGGGAGCGGTAGTGACCTGTGTGGACATTGACAGCAGGAAGATCTCCAGACTCAAGTCAGGAGAAGTCCCAATATATGAGCCTGGACTGGACGAGATGGTATCCAGAAACTGCCGGGCAGGGAGGCTTTCTTTTACAGACGACATTTCTTCCTGTATCTCATCGGTTGAGATAGTATTCATAGCAGTGGGTACACCTCCTGATGAAGACGGGAGTGCAGACCTGTCCCATGTGATAGAAGTCGCCAGAAGCGTCGGAAGGTATATGGACAGGTATCTTCTTCTTGTCACCAAATCTACGGTGCCTGTGGGAACATCTGTAAAAGTCAGGGAAGCAGTGTCTGAAGAACTCCGGAAGCGAGGTGTTGATATACCATTTGATGTGGCGTCCAACCCGGAATTTCTGAAGGAAGGAGCTGCGATAAAGGATTTCATGAGCCCTGACAGGGTAGTGGTAGGGGTGGATTCGGACAGGGCCAGGGAACTCATGACCCGTCTCTACAGACCGTTCCTGCTCAACAATTTCCGGGTCATCTTCACAGACATACCTTCCGCTGAAATGATAAAATATGCCGCCAATGCCATGCTTGCCACAAGGATAAGCTTCATGAACGACATTGCGAACCTTTGCGAGATGGTCGGGGCGGACGTCAATATGGTCCGCCGGGGCATAGGGGCAGACAGCCGGATCGGCAACAAGTTCCTCTACCCTGGCTGCGGCTACGGAGGCAGTTGTTTTCCTAAGGATGTAAAGGCTCTTGTCAAGACGGCGGAGAAAGCCGGCTACGGGATGCAGGTGCTTAAGGCTGTCGAGGCTGTCAACGAGAAGCAGAAGCGGATAGTCTTCGACAAGCTGGAAGGGATCTTCGGGGAAAACCTTCCGGAGAAAAAGATCGCCGTGTGGGGACTTTCGTTCAAGCCTGAGACAGATGACATGCGTGAAGCACCGTCTCTTGTGACGATAGACCTCCTCCTGAAGTCAGGATGCAAGGTCTCGGTCTACGATCCTGTGGCTATGGATGAATGCCGGCGCAGGATAGGGGACAAAGTGGAATATGCAGCTGACATGTATTCTGCGGCAGAAGGTGCTGATGCAATCCTACTGCTCACAGAGTGGAAACAGTTCAGGATTCCTGACTGGAAGACCCTGAAGAAAACTATGCGTTGCCCGGTGGTCGTAGACGGCAGGAATATCTACGATGCCGGAGAGCTTGCCGCTGCCGGGTTCCTGTACTGCTGTATAGGACGCAGACCGGCAGGCATAGATAATGTTTGCAGATATGGAGAATAAATCTCATTACAGGACAGTAATCATATCGGACCTCCACATGGGATCCAAGCATGCGAAGGTCGCTGAAGTCTCGGCATTCCTCAGAAGTGTGGAGTGCGACAGGCTGATCATGAACGGAGACATAATCGACGGCTGGCAGCTGCAGAAGCGCAGCGGTGTGAAAGGCTGGCAGCCGGAATACACGGAATTCTTCGATGCAGTCATGTCCATGATGGAAAAGCAGGGAACTGAAGTAATCTATATCAGAGGCAACCACGATGATTTCCTTGAAAACGTCGCTCCTCTGAAGCTCGGGAATGTGAGCATAGTGCGTGACTACATCCTTGAGAGCGGCAGCCGGAGGTATTTCATCACCCACGGTGATGTATTCGACAGCGTGACATCCAACATGAAGTGGCTCGCAAAGCTTGGAGACATAAGCTATAATGCCCTCCTGAGGCTCAATACCTTGTTCAACAAATACAGGATGAGCCAGGGAAAGCCTTATTTCTCGCTCTCGCAGTTCCTCAAGCACAAGGTCAAGCAGGCCGTATCCTTCATCTCAGGTTTTGAAGGGATGCTCGCCGACCTCGCCAGGTCAAAAAAATGCGACGGGGTCATCTGCGGACATATCCATTATCCGGAAAACCGCATGATAGACGGTATCCACTACCTCAATTCCGGAGACTGGGTCGAGTCGCTTTCGGCCTTGACCGAGACATACGACGGAGAATGGTCAATTGTCAGATATAATCAAACTATCATGCCATGAAGTACCTTTTTATCGTTCAGGGAGAGGGAAGAGGACATCTTACCCAGGCCATGACCATGGAGAGGATGCTGCTTTCCCACGGACATCAGGTGACAGGAATGCTTGTCGGAAAAAGCAAGGCCCGTGTGTTGCCGGACTTTTTCCTTAAAGGCGTTTCATCCCCGTTGAAATTCTTTACCAGTGTCAATTTCGTGCCTTCGGCAAAGAACAGGACTGCAGACATGGGCAAGAGCATCCTGTACAATCTGGTGACAATGCCGAAGTACAAGGATAGCCTGAGATTCATCAGAGACGAGATTATCGCATCGGATGCAGATGTGGTAGTAAATTTCTATGAGCTTCTGACAGGACTCACATATCTCCTGTACAATATACGCACACCTCAGATATGCATAGGCCACCAGTATCTTTTCCACCACAAGGATTTTGAACTTCCGAAGCAGGGAGGATTCTCGGAGGCTTCGGTCCTGAATTTCTATTCAAGGCTCACGTCCATAGGGGCAAGCCGTCATCTGGCCCTTTCCTTCAGAAAAATGGATGCCGACGCCGGACATAACATAAAGGTAGTCCCGCCGCTGCTGCGTAAGGAAGTTCTGGATACCGTCCCGTCCGAGGGCAACTATATCCATGGGTATATGCTTAATGCAGGTTTCGCAGATGATGTGATGGCATGGCATGCACAGCATCCGGAGGTCGAGCTCCGCTTCTTCTGGGACAAATGGTCAGAAGGGCCGGTGAAGAAATATGACGACACCATGACTTTCTATACCCTTGATGACAAGGAATTTCTGCGGCAGATGGCAGGCTGCATGGCATACGCCAGCACTGCGGGTTTCGAGTCAATCTGTGAGGCTGCATATCTCGGAAAACCTATCCTGATGGTCCCTTCCCACATCGAGCAGAAATGCAATGCCCTTGATGCCACCAGATGTGGAGTGGGCATCGCGTCCGACAGGTTTGACCTCTCTGCCCTGCTGGAATTCACGCATAGCTTCAAGCCGGATCCGGCATTCCCTGAGTGGGTGCGCTCGGCGGAAGACATCATCATCAGAGAGCTTGAAAGCTGCATCTGACCATTGATAACTGAACCGTGACTATGAATGTCATCATCAGCAGACGGATATGAATACCCTTATCTACATACTTGCCCTGGCTCTGCTGCCGGGGCTTCTTCCTCTTCAGGAGCTTCAGCCCTCCGATGAAGGCTGGACGATCGAAGCTACAGACTATTGTTCTGAAGACTATTCGGGAGTCTTTGTCGGCAACGGCAGCATCGGTCTCTTGCCGTGGAAAGAACCGTTCTCAGTCAGACACGTGATTCTCAACGATGTATTTGAGGTCTCCGGCCCGGACAATGTCCGTACGATCGTAAAAGGTCTCTGCCCTTTCGGTCTCTCGATGAGTGTGGACGGCAGATCTGTAGGCAGCGGGCCGTGCCTCAGTGACAGACCGTGTAACGGTGACCTTCGGAGTATCAACGGTGGAAAGCAGTATGATATCAGCGGCTGGAAGCAATCTCTGGACATGAGGCATGCCTTGCACAGCACATCATTTGAAGTGCCGGGAAAGGTGCATGTCGAATATTTCTTCACAGCATTGCGCAATCTGCCTTATTCTCTGGCTCTTGCCTGCCGGGTTACGGCTCTGGACGATGTGGAGGTGGAGTTCTCGAACGGCATCGCTGTACCGGAAGGATATTCTGGTCCCGAGCTGTCATACCGCTCTTTCATGGCAGAAAGCCGCAGGTGCGATATGCTCTGCGCCAGGGCTATGACTTCAGGCGGAAGCCATACAGTGGTCTCGGCGGCCATGTTCATTCATGACGGCAGCTTTACCCGCAGCCACACGGACGGACGCATTGGCTCAGACGATACGCCCGCCAGTGTCTCAGTCGATACGTCCGGCAGCGGCTCAGCCGGGACTGTCTCCGGAGACGTATATCCTCAGGACAGAATAAGCCGTAGGATGCGCAAAGGGGAAAGCTCGGAATTCGTCCTTGCCGGCTCTGTGTGCTCCACAGCTGCCTTTTCCGATCCGCTCAATGAAGCCATACGTCAGCTTGTGTATATCGACAGGATTTCTCCCGCAGAGGTCCTCCGGGCACATTGCCGTCTCTGGGACGGGCTCTGGCAGGGAGACATTGTGATTGAACCTGACATGGAAGCTCAGAGAGCTGTGCGCCTTGCCCTGTACAGCCTCTACAGTTCCTGCCGGGAAGGCACTTCTCTAAGCATACCTCCTATGGGCCTCTCTTCACAGGGATACGGCGGCCATATATTCTGGGACAGTGAGCTTTGGATGTTCTCACCGGTGCTCATCCTCAACGAAGACATAGCAAGGTCCATGATAGACTACCGCTATGACCATCTTGACAAGGCGAAAGCCCGTGCAGCGGCATATGGCTACAAAGGTGTCATGTATCCATGGGAGTCAGATGACAAAGGGGAAGAGTCCACTCCGGTGCGTGCAATCACAGGTCCGATGGAGCATCACATCACTGCCGATGTGGCGATTGCTGCGTGGAACTTCTATTGCGTATCCCGGGACAAGCTCTGGCTTGAGCAGAAAGGCTGGCCAGTCATAAAGGCTGCAGCCGAGTTCTGGACAAGCCGAGCTGAAAAGAATCCGGACGGCACCTGGTCTGTCAGGGGCGTAGTCGGGGCCGACGAGTATGCCAACAATGTCACAGACAATGCCTTCACCAATGGTGCTGCCCGGAAGGCTCTTGAATATGCCGTCAAGGCTGCCAAGGTATGCGGAGAAAAGTCACCGGCGATATGGAAAGAAATAGCCTCCGGCCTCAGGATACTCAGGTCTCCCGAAGGCCATACTCTGGAATATGAAGGATATGACGGCCGTATGATCAAGCAGGCCGATGTCAATCTTCTCGGCTATCCTCTCGGAGTCATCACCGACAGGGATCAGCTTCTGAGTGATCTGGCCTATTATGAAGACAAGATCGACCCGATGAACGGCCCTGCAATGTCCTACAGCATCTTTTGCGTGCAGTATGCACGCCTCGGTGATGCCGGGTCCACTGATCCCCGGTCCGGGGCCTTCAGACAGGCCAATGCCATGAAGGCAGAAGAAATGTTCCGCAGGTGCTATCGTCCGTTCCAGAGACCTCCTTTCGGGGTGATTTCGGAGACAGCCTCGTCGGACAATCCTTTCTTCACCACAGGTGCGGGAGGACTCCTTCAGGCAGTGATCTTCGGATTCGGCGGGCTTGAAATCACACCTCGGGGCATTGTCCAGCGGAAGGGTATACTGCCGCCGACATGGACGAAGCTTGAGATCAAGGGTGCAGGTCCCGACAGAAAGACTTATGTCGTTGATCGCAGCCGCCAATGACCAGATAGATTTATCCGAGAATTAATGATTATATTTTCAGGAGTAAATCGACATAATGGATGAGGGTATGTCAATATGGTTGAGAGTGAATCAATATAATAGATGAGTGTATATCAATATGGTTGAGAGTGAATCGATTAAGAGTAATATCAATATAATCGGGTAATATCAATTCAGTTAAAGCAATACATGGACAACAGACAAGAACGATATCAGTGCAACAGATTGGAGAAGTATCTTGTCAACAGATGTAATTTTTAGAAAAATGAAACGTTATTTTGCTGCAGCATCTGCTGCATTGCTCCTCCTGGCAGGATGTTCAGGGGAGCCTGCCGGAGACTTCATCACGAAGACATCTTCAATCGACACAGGCTATACCTCACTTGATATATCGGGCGCAATTGAAGTGACCTATTCTTTCACAGCCGACGAGATGACTGTATATGGACAGGAGAATCTCCTGAAGTATTTCAGGGCAGAGAACGAAGACGGGACATTGAGCCTTTATGTAGAGGCCAACAGAGTGTATAATGCCAAGCCTATTGAAGTCGTACTTCCGGGAAGCATGGTGCTATCATCGGTGAGCGTGACAGGAGCAAGCACCTTTGACAGTGCGATGCCTCTCGCTGCGACAGCCTTTTCCGTATCTGTAAGCGGAGCATCTGAGTTCGTTTCAGATATTGAGGTCGCCTCTGATCTCACCTATGTCGTGTCCGGCGCATCCAAAGTCACAGGCTCTGTGACAGGCAAGTCTGCGGTTGTAGGTGTATCCGGAGCATCCAAGGCAGACCTTTCCGGAAAGGTGACTGCCTTGCATCTTGATGTGAGCGGAGCATCCTCTTTCGTCGGTAAGACAGACGGACTTTTCGAGGCTGACGAAGCTTCCTGCGACATTTCCGGCGCTTCGAAAGCCGAACTGACTGTCAACAATACCATCTCAGGTTCGGTCTCAGGTGCTTCCCTCCTGACATACTACGGCAGCGCGACAAGCACAGTATCTGTCACCGGCGACTCATCCATCGACCACAGATAGCAACCATTATACCCATTATACCAGAAAGCGGTATGATACAAAAAAGAGCGGAACCCATTGCTGAATTCCGCTCTTGTGTGCTCCCTCAGGGGCTCGAACCCTGGACCCCAACATTAAGAGTGTCGTGCTCTACCAACTGAGCTAAGGAAGCGTCATAAATGCCTCTTAAGGCCATTTCGTGATCCGTTTGGGATTCGAACCCAAGACCCCAACATTAAAAGTGTTGTGCTCTACCAGCTGAGCTAACGAATCTTCCCCTCTTTCCCTTTTCGGGGTCAGCCCAGAACCGGAACTTTTCCGAAATGGGATTGCAAAGGTATGCGTTTGGATTCAAATATCCAAATGTTTTTTTCAAAAAAATATAAAAATTTTTCTTCACTTTCAGTATTTTCTATTTCGGGGGAATGTGGTGTTTTATACAAGTTCTTGATTGACTGATTGATATCTGTCTGCGTCGGCGAATCGGCGGACATCGGAGTACTCAAGTCTTGATTCAGACGGTATCTGGAGTGTCCGGGGCTGAAGAAAAAATTTATTTTTATGCTCATTGTCAGAATTTAATTTATAAAAAGTATCTTTGTATCCGGTAAATTTTTTGATTATGGACAACGGAGTACAAGAATTCGGAGAAGACGTGATTATGGATTCAAATCAGTCAGGTAATATGCCTGTTCAGCCTGTCGGGAAGCAGACTCAGCCTGAGGCAGGGAATGAAGAGGGGATACGGCTGGAATACAATACCCAGAGGGAAAAGCTCCGTATGCCGGAATATGGACGCAATGTCCAGAAGATGGTGGAATATGTCAAGTCCATTCCGAACAAGGCTAAGCGTGACGAACAGGCTGAGGCCGTCATTAAGGTCATGGAGATTCTCAACACTCATGTGCATGCCCAGGATGACTATGAGCAGAAGCTCTGGGACCATCTGTACATCATATCCGGGTACGATCTTGATGTAGACTCGCCTTATCCGAAGCCGGAGCCTTCCCAGTTCTCGGCTCCGCCTGCTGTTGTCCCTGTAAAACGAAAAAGGATCAAGGCTACACATTATGGCCGTAACATCGAGAATATCATCGACCTTATCGCAGGAATGGAAGAAGGTGAAGACAAGACGGCGATGATCAGGGCAATAGCCATATACATGCGCCAGCAGTATCTTATATGGAACAAGGATTCTGTTGCGGACGAGACGATTTTCCATGATATAGAAGCCTTGTCGGACTACAGGATAAAGGTACCGGAGGGATTGAAATTGTCCAGGGTGTCTACAGATATATCCTATGCGCGTCCGGGACTCAATCCTGTGAAGTCAAAGAACGGCGGCAGGCAGAAGAATATGGGCAGGCAGAAGAACCAGAGAAAGCAGTAGAGCTGTCGGCGATATTGCCTGGCAGACTGATCCAGGACGTCCATAACATAGCAGACTGATGTCAGGCAGCAAAATATCAATAAGAACCAGGTAAAAACACTGGAATAAGACCAAAGGAACCAGACGCTGATGGAAAGGAAAAAGAAGGCTGACCAGAAAGCTGATAAGAAAGCAGATAAAAAAGTTGACAAGAAAGTAGAGGAAAAGACGGGGGGTGAAAAACGATTCCGTCTTTTTCAGTCAATGGATCCAGAGAAACGTAAAAGGCTTGTGAAGCTGGCAGGACTTGCTGTCGGAGCTTTTGCTGTGTTTACACTCATTGCAATAGTTTCATATCTTTTTACATGGAAGGCAGACCAGAGCCTGCTTTCTGATCCGGATATGATGGAAGCTGATACTGTCGTCCATAATTCGGCGGGAAAGCTTGGCTTCCGCTGGGGACATTTCCTTGTGGCCAGATGCTTCGGCCTGGGCAGTTTTGCGCTCTTTCTTCTTCTTTCCGTCATTTCCATGAGGCTTCTGTTCTCTGACCGGAGGATGGGGGTAGTCCGGACATTCATCGTCACTGTTTCCGGTGCAGTGATTTCTTCTGTTTTCCTCGCATATGCAGGGAATATGACCGGTGCCGGGAATCTTTTTGAGGGCGGCCTCGGAGGCGATTGTGGAGCGGCTATCTCCGCCTGGGGAGTCAACCTTGTCGGCAAGGCTGTCACACTGATCATTATCCTTATATTCATCATAGGATGGCTGATGTTTTCAAGCAGACGCTTCTCCGCATGGCTTGTATCAGCATTTGACAGGACAGGAAGCCGTCATCAGAAGCCTGATGCTGAAACAGCCCCTGATGAAGATGTAACGTCCCCGGCTGTATCTGGAGATGGTTCAGGAAATACGGCAGCAGACGACGGGTCCTATGTGGATGGTGTAGACGACAGCGGCCTGTATGTATCCGGAGAAGGAACGGCCTCAGAAGAGTCTTCCGGTGCTTCTGAAGATGCTGTATCTGACGGTGAAGAGGGATCGGAGCCCGCCTCTGAGGGCATGTCCGGAAATGGAGAAGACATCGAGCTGTCCGGCCTTTCTGACGGAGACAGTGCGCATCGCAGCATAGCCCATGGGGACATGGCCGGAGAAGAAATGCCGGAAGAAGAGCATGCCGGCGGAAAGCCTGACTCAGCAGAAGAAGCTGCTGCAGCGGATACCTCATCCGGCAACGGTATCGAGGTCATTTCTTCCGAGCTCGACACTAATGTAAAGAAGGAACTTCCACGGATCAACGTGAGGGATGAACTTGACAAGTATGTTTTCCCTAGCCTTGACATGCTCGGAGACTATCCGGACGGCCGTCATGAAGTGTCCCAGGAGGAGCTTGAAAGGAACAACAACAAGATCCGCTCGACGCTTCTGAGCTATAAGATACAGATCGACAAGGTATTTGCCTGCGTCGGTCCTACAGTTACACTTTATAAGATAATTCCGGCCAAGGGAGTGAAGATCTCTGCCATAAAGAATCTCGAGGAGGATATAGCACTTGCGCTCGGAGTAAAGGATGTCAGGATAGTCACACTTGAGGATGCTGTGGGCATTGAAGTGGCAAATGACAGGCCTTCGATCGTGCCGTTGAAATTCATGCTCAATGATCCTGCTTTCAGGAACAACAAGTATGAGCTTCCGATAGCGATAGGCGCAACTATCACAAACAAGGTGAAGGTCTTTGACCTCGCGGATTCACCGCATCTGCTGGTGGCAGGTGCAACCAAGCAGGGCAAGTCCGTGGGCCTGAATGTGATCATTACTTCGCTTCTCTATTCAAAGCATCCGTCGGAGCTCAAGTTCGTGTTCATCGACCCGAAGATGGTCGAGTTCACCCTGTATTCGAAGCTTATAAGACATTATCTTGCAGTCCTTCCTGATGCCTTGAGCGAAAAGGATGAGATGGACAATGCCATCATCAAGAAGCCTAAGCAGGCTGAGGCCGTGCTGAAATCACTGTGCATAGAGATGGATGAGAGGTATGAGCTTCTGAGCAAGGCTGAGGTGAGGAATGTCAAGGAATATAACAACAAGTACCGGGATCGTCATCTGCTTCCTACTGAGGGCCACAAGTTCATGCCGTACATTGTGGTTGTAATCGATGAGTATGCCGACCTGATCATGACAGGCGGATCGACAGGGGAGAGCAAGACAGTGTCAAAGAACATCATGGATTCGATTGTGCGTCTTGCCCAGAAGGGTAGGGCTGCCGGTATCCATGTCATCCTCGCGACCCAGAGGCCTTCTACCAATGTCGTTACCGGTATGATCAAGAGCAACTTCCCTACGAGGATAGCATTCAGGACCGTCAGCCGCATGGACTCTATGGTTATCCTGGATTCTCCTGGAGCAGAGAAACTGATAGGTCGAGGCGATATGCTCTATTATGCGGGTGTCGAGATAGAACGTGTGCAGTGTGCTTTCGTCGACAAGGAGATAAAGGCTATCACAGAATTCATCGGAGGCCAGACCGGCTACAGACAGGCATTCTCTACTCCATATTATCTCCCGATGCCTCCGGCTTCTGACGGAGAGCCGGCGGGCGGTGACCTTGTGGATATGCAGAATCTTGATCCTCTTTTTGAGGATGCAGCCAAGATGGTCGTTGTCAATCAGGTAGGTTCTACTTCAACTCTCCAGAGAAAGCTCGGCATGGGTTATGCACGTGCCGGAAGAGTGATGGACCAGCTTGAAGCTGCAGGTATTGTCGGTCCGCAGGAAGGATCAAAGCCTAGGCAGGTGCTTGTCCCTGACCTCGATACTCTCCAGCCGATACTGAAGGCATATATGAAGTCATGACCACGATTGTATCGGTAGATACCGTCGATAAGTATTGAGTGCTATGAAAAGATCATTTCTCCTTTTTCTGATGATGATGCCTCTGGCTCTTGTCGCCAAGGAACAGTATTCAGAAGCCGATGCGTATCCGGGTGACAATTCCGGCGGCCTTCTGTCTGTGGAGCCGGCCAGTCAGACTGTGCCGTCA
>JADIMK010000070.1 GCA_017694785.1 Candidatus Cryptobacteroides intestinigallinarum | reverse complement strand
TTCTGCCGTTATCACGAATCCTCTGTCAAGCAGTTCCGCTTCTTTCTGGTAGATTTTCGCTTTCAAGGCTGACAGAAACTTGTTGATACTTTTGGCTTCTTCACTGTTTCCTCTTACGAGTTGTCGGGATTTGTCCCAGTTCTGCACACAGACCCTCTTGCCCGTGGAGAAGAATGACCTTTCCCCGTTTACGGTCAATGCCACCTCTATAATGGCTGTACCGTCTTTTTTGACACGACTATCCCTCACAAAGAACAGGATAGCAAAAGAACTTCTTTCCATTGTCTAATCGTATTAAAAATTACACTCTGGAAATCCTTTCTCATGTCTTTTAGTCTAAAAATCAATTATTTAACGCACTTTTTGTGTGCAATTCACGATTTTCCGAAAATGCACACAGATTGCACACAAACTCTCCCCCAAAATCCCCTGTTTCTGCCCTTGTCTGCAACCCTATGACAGAAGCCGCACCAGTAGAATTTTCTTTACTCCACACCCAGAAATTGCAGTGAATTTTCATCTGAAATCCTACCAACCATTCACAAGAAATCTCTCGAATTTCGCTGCCAACCTGCATCAAGGTCCAAACACTTCTATATACGAAAAATCCCCGTAATATTATCTATTACAGGGATTTGTAAGAGTATGTAAAGTATCTTTACTTGTTCAGTGCCTGGGCCACATCCACAGCACAAGCAACAGTACATCCCACCATAGGGTTGTTGCCTATTCCGAGGAAGCCCATCATCTCCACATGGGCTGGAACTGAGGATGAACCTGCAAACTGTGCGTCTGAGTGCATACGGCCCATTGTGTCGGTCATACCGTATGATGCAGGACCTGCAGCCATGTTGTCCGGGTGAAGAGTACGTCCTGTACCGCCGCCTGATGCAACTGAGAAGTATGGGAGACCTTTGAGGTGACGCTCCTTCTTGTAGGTACCTGCTACAGGATGCTGGAAACGTGTAGGGTTTGTAGAGTTACCTGTTATGGAAACATCGACACCCTCATGCCACATGATTGCAACACCTTCGCGTACATCGTCAGCGCCGTAGCATCTTACCTTTGCACGTGGACCGTTGCTGTATGCGATCTCACGGACAATCTTGAGCTCGCCTGTGAAATAGTCGAACTGTGTCTGAACGTATGTAAAGCCGTTGATACGTGAGATGATCTGTGCAGCGTCCTTTCCGAGACCGTTGAGGATGCAGCGGAGAGGCTCCTTGCGCACCTTGTCAGCCTTAGCGGCGATCTTGATCGCACCCTCTGCTGCAGCGAATGACTCGTGGCCTGCGAGGAAAGCGAAGCATTTTGTCTCTTCACGGAGAAGACGTGCGGCGAGGTTGCCGTGGCCGAGACCTACCTTACGGTCGTCAGCGACTGATCCAGGGATACAGAATGACTGGAGGCCGATTCCTATTGCCTCAGCAGCTTCAGCAGCAGTCTTGCAGCCCCTCTTGAGAGCGATTGCACATCCTACTACATAAGCCCATTTTGCATTCTCAAAGCAGATAGGCTGTGTGTCTTCACAAGTCTTGTAAGGATCGAGACCATATTTGTCGCAGATAGCGTTAGCCTCTTCGATGTCCTTGATACCGTTTTCGTTGAGAGCAGCAAGAATCTGTTTGATACGACGGTCCTGGCTCTCGAATTTGACTTCTCTTATCATAATAGTCTTCCTCCTTATTCTTTACGTGGGTCAATGTATTTAACTGCACCGGCCTCTTTGGTGAAGCGTCCGTATGTTCCGGTCACCTGCTTGAGAGCCTCATTGGCATCTACGCCTTTCTTGACAAGATCCATGAATTTGCCGAGGTGAACGAACTCATATCCGCAGATTTCGTCATTCTCGTCCAGAGCGATAGTCTTGATGTAGCCTTCAGTAAGCTCAAGGTAACGCGGACCTTTTGCAAGTGTTCCGTAGAGTGTACCTACCTGGCTGCGGAGTCCCTTTCCGAGATCCTCAAGACCTGCACCTATCATAAGACCACCCTCTGAGAAAGCAGACTGTGTACGTCCATAGACAATCTGGAGGAAGAGCTCACGCATTGCAGTATTGATGGCATCGCATACGAGGTCAGTGTTGAGGGCCTCAAGGATTGTCTTGCCAGGGAGGATTTCAGAAGCCATTGCTGCTGAATGAGTCATACCTGAGCATCCGATAGTCTCTACAAGAGCTTCCTGAATGACGCCTTCCTTTACATTGAGGGTAAGCTTGCAGGCACCCTGCTGAGGAGCACACCAGCCCACACCGTGAGTAAGACCTGAAATGTCAGTAATCTGTTTTGCCTTAACCCATTTTCCTTCTTCTGGAATTGGAGCAGGACCATGGTTCGGTCCTTTTTTGACGCAACACATCTGTTGCACTTCGTGAGAATAAACCATAACCTAATATTGTTGTTAAAAGTTCTATAAACTTTTCTGCGGGTCAGCACAGGAACCGCCGCACCGGCAACCCTTGATAACCCAGCCGGACAGGCGTCATAAACTACTAATATTCAAGTATATGACCTGCAAAAGCAGTCTATCTGCCGAAATCCGATGCAAATATAGCAAATTTTCAACAACTCAGAGCATATATGACCGGATTGCTCAAGAACTATCGTCTGAACAACATGATATCAATATAAGAAAGCTGTCATTTCTGTCCGGATGACAAGAACGGAGGCTAAAACGATGCATTATTTCCGATGATGGATGAAATTCATCGGAAGATCATGTCAAATTACAATTTTTTATCAGATGAAGCAAATTATGCAAAATATTAAACAGAATATCTAGACAGACGACATATAATTAACAGTAAAATTATTCCAACTTTCATTTTTTAGTCCACATTACCAATGCTTTAGTGTTACAATTATGTTAAAATTCAAAAAATTGTTAGAAATAATTTGGAGATATAAAAATTATCTGTACCTTTGCATCAGGTTATTAGTTTTAGTGTTATTAATTATGTGGTTAGTATGAGGTGCCCCTCGTGAGAGGCGCGTCTCATTTTGTTTTATACAGGTGCCTCATCTGCAGAACTCCATAAGTTTGCGATAGACGAGATGGACCGGCAGTCCCATGACTGTGTAGAACGAGCCCTGTATCGAGCGGATGCCCACATATCCTATCCATTCCTGGATGCCGTATGCCCCAGCTTTGTCGAAAGGCCTGTATTTCTCTACATAATAGCGTATTTCCTCGTCTGAAAGATTGTTGAATGTCACTGAGGCCGTGTCAGAAAAAGTCTCGTGCCGTCTGCAGTCGCGTATTGTGACAGCAGTGACCACTTCATGAGTCCTGCCTGACAGGAGGCGGAGCATTTCAGCCGCATCGGCAGCCTTTTCCGTGTCGTCAGTGCCAGCCGGCTTACCGAGCACCCTGCTGCCGCACAGGACCATCGTGTCCGAAGTGATGAGTATTTCACCCTGATCCAGGTCTCTGTGGAACCCGAAGGACTTCCCCTCGGACATCTGTACAGGTATCAGCTCGTGAGGTGTATTCGGGCTGTAGTGTTCCTCGAAATAATTGAGTGTATCTACTTCAAATTCAATGTCAAGCCCAGAAAGAAGCTCCCTCCGTCTGGGGGAGCCGCTTGCCAGGATTATTCTTTTTCCGGTAATGTCCATGTTCAAATTCAATGATTGGCCGCACCATTCAGAAGCGCTGTTCGTACATGGCTATGTCCAGCTGCCAGGTGCCGTGCTGTTTCATGACTTTTTCGATAGTGTTGCGTGCAAGCCGTTTCCCTCCGTTACATGGTGAGATATAGTCTGCTATCTCAAGCACTTCTTGAACTGCATCCGCAGGGCAGACGCCTATTCCGCAAGCCTTCATCACCGGGATGTCGGGAATGTCGTCCCCGAAATACATCACCTCATCCGCCGCAAGGGAGTGCCTCGCACAGAAGTCGTTGAAGTCCTTGATCTTGTCCCTTGAACCCAGATAGACATCCTCAGGGGCCACACCGCATGTCAGGAAGCGTTTCCTTATGCTTTCAGCCCTCCCTCCCGTGATAATGGCAAGGTGGTATCCATGCATTGCCGCCATCCTGAACGCGAATCCGTCCTTGGCATCGAAGGTCCTGAAGAGTTCCCCTGACGGATGCGCAAGTATGCCTCCGTCGGTCAGGACCCCGTCCACATCGAAGACAAAGGCCCTGATTCTGTTCCATGCAGGACTGCTGTTGTCGTGCTCCGCCTGTGTCATGACTTGGTGCCGTTACCGTTGTTGAAGTCCCCAAAATGGAATGTGGCTTTAGGCTCTCCCAAATTTATGGTCCCGTTGTTGGCTTCGTATTTCCCGATACTGTCCTGCAGGGCGAGGAAAAACCTTTTGGCATTTTCAGGAGTCATGATGATTCTGTCTGTCACCTGCGCTTTCGGCATGCCCGGAAGCCTTGAAACAAAGTCGATTACGAATTCGCTTTTTGAGTGTGTGATTATCGAGAGATTGGAATATGTCCCTTTGGCCACATCCTGCTTGATCTCGATGCTGAGATTTTTTTCGTTATCCATATATTGTTGTTTATTATATTTCTGTCTTCATGTGTCGGAGACATCGCAAATTTAGCCAAAATTCCGTATATTTGCACGATATTGTGTTCATTTCATCGCAGAGCGATGGATTTATTTAGATTAAAGGTTATGGAACTTTCAGCGAAATACAATCCGGCCGAGACGGAAGACAAGTGGTACGCCTGGTGGATAGAGAACAAGTTTTTTCATTCGGAACCGGATGAGAGAGAGCCTTATACGATAGTAATCCCTCCTCCTAACGTGACAGGAATCCTTCATATGGGGCATGTGCTCAACAATACATTGAACGATGTGCTTGTCCGCAAGGCCAGAATGGACGGGAAGAACGCCTGCTGGGTGCCGGGGACTGACCATGCATCCATTGCGACTGAAAGCAAGGTAGTTGCCAAGCTGAAGCAGGAGGGAATCAACAAGGAAGACATCACGCGAGGGGAGTTCCTTCGTCATGCATGGGAATGGAAAGAGAAGCATGGCGGCATTATCCTCAGCCAGCTCCGCAAGCTCGGGGCTTCATGCGACTGGGATAGGACAAGGTTCACGATGGACCCTGACCTGAGCGAGGCCGTCATCAACACTTTCGTGTATTTCTACAACAAAGGATATATCTACAGGGGAGTGCGTATGGTCAACTGGGATCCTGTCGGGCTTACTGCCGTAAGTGACGAGGAGGTAATCCACAGGGACACCACGAGCAAGTTCTACCATCTGAGATATTTCATTTCGGACGGCAACGGGAATCCTACTTCGGACTTCCTTACCATTGCGACCACGCGTCCTGAGACTATCATGGCGGATGCTGCCATCTGCGTGAATCCGGCAGACGAGCGCTATCACTGGCTTCGCGGCAAGAAAGTGCTCATCCCTCTCATCAACAAGGAGATACCAGTGATAGAGGACAGTTATGTGGAGATGGATTTCGGGACAGGGTGCTTGAAAGTGACCCCTGCACACGATGTGAACGACTATGAGATAGGACTGAGGCACAACCTGCCTGTCCTGGACATAATCGACGACCACGGAAGACTGAACGAGAAGGCCATCATCCTGGTGGGTGAAGACCGTTTCGAGGCCCGTCACAAGATTGAAAAGATGCTGGAAGAGGCGGGCAATCTGGTCAAGGTCGAGGACTATACTTCGCCAGTGGGCTACTCCGAAAGGACCAATGCGGTCATAGAGCCGCGTCTGTCCATGCAGTGGTTCCTTAAAATGGATGCCCTGGCAAAGGATGCGCTCGAATCGGTGGAGAGCGGCAAGGTGAAGCTCATCCCTGACAAATACCGCAATACCTACCGCCACTGGATGGAGAATGTGCATGACTGGTGCATTTCGCGCCAGCTGTGGTGGGGGCAGCAGATACCTGCATATTATCTTCCTGACGGCCGCTTTGTCGTGGCGTCCACGGCTTCCGAGGCCCTTGAAATGGCAAAGAAGCTCCAGCCGGATATTACAGCTGCAGATCTGAAGCAGGATGAGGATGTGCTTGACACATGGTTCTCCTCATGGCTGTGGCCGATTTCAGTCTTCGATCCTGAAATGCCGGGGCATCCGGACCATAAGCCTAATGCGGATCTTGCATACTATTATCCTACCAACGACCTTGTGACAGGTCCTGACATCCTGTTCTTCTGGGTGGCGAGGATGATAATGGCAGGGAACGAGTTCATGAAGGATGTTCCTTTCCATAATGTATACCTGACCGGTATAGTCCGTGACAAGCTCGGCAGGAAGATGTCCAAGACCCTCGGAAATTCGCCTGATCCGCTCGACCTGATAGCGAAGTACGGAGCTGACGGAGTGCGTCTTGGAATGCTGCTGTGTACATCTGCAGGCAACGACATCCTGTTTGACGAGTCGCAGGTGGAGCAGGGCAGGAATTTCTGCAACAAGATCTGGAATGCCTTCAGGCTTGTGTCAATGTGGAATGTGGATGAGAATGCAAGCCAGCCAGAAGCAGCCACAACGGCTGTCAAATGGTTCAGGAGCAAGCTGAACGAAGCCCTTGAGACAATGGAAGACCATTACAGCAAATTCCGTCTTTCGGATGCGCTGATGGGTATATACAAACTGTTCTGGGATGATTTCTGCGCATGGTATCTCGAACTTGTGAAGCCGGCTTACGGTGCAGGGATAGACAGGAAGACATATGATGCAACCCTCGGCTTCTTCGACTCTCTGTTGAAGATGATACATCCTTTCATGCCTTTCATTACAGAGGAACTCTGGCATGCCCTGTCTCCGCGCAAGGAGAAAGAGACGATAATGCTCCAGAGGATGCCTTTGGCAGAAAGCTATGATGCAGGCACTATTGCTGATTTTGCAATGGCCGAGGAGGCGGTTGTGGCAGTGAGGGCGATAAGGCAGCAGAAGAACATATCTCCGAAAGAGCAGCTGAAACTGCGTATCTACGGGGATTTCCCTGCCGATGTGCTCCCTGCAGTCATAAAGCTGGCAAATATCAGTGCCGTCGAATATGCTGACGGGACAGCTTCGGCCGGTGCAGAGATTCCGTTTATGGTTAGGACTGTGAAGATGTCCGTTCCTGCTGAGGGGCTTGTGGACACGGCGAAGGAGCGGGAGAAGCTTGAGGCCGATCTCAAATATCAGGAGGAATTCCTTGCAATAGTGCGCAAGAAGCTCTCCAACGAGAAGTTCGTGAACGGCGCCCCGGAAAAAGTGGTCGCTGCAGAGAGGAAAAAGGAGGCTGATGCCCTTTCCAAGATAGAGAGCATCAAGGCTTCGCTCGCATCCCTTTAATGAGTTAAGGATATAAAGAATTCGATTATGCGTTCGGAACTGGAATTTGCGGTGCGGTATTATGAGACTGACCAGATGGGCATAGTCCATCATTCCAATTATATAAGGTATTTTGAGTGCGGAAGGTCCGACATGATGGCCAAGTACGGGCTTCCTATCGAGAAAATCGAGGAAGACGGGGTCATGCTGCCTGTAGTGTCCGTAGAATGCCGTTACAAGAGGTCGGCTGTGATGGGAGATGTCATCAAGGTGGTTTCAAGGATAGACAAGGTGCCACTTGCAAAGCTTGTGGTCAAAAGCTATGTCTACAACCAGAAGGGGGAACTGCTTGTGGAAGGCGCCGTGACTCTCGGATTCATCGATTCTGCGACCAGGCATCCGGTCAGGTGCCCTGAAAAGCTAGCAGAGATAATAGCTGCGAATATAGACAACGACAAGTAAACCGCGGTTTCCCGGCAAGGAGTCCGCTCAAAACGACAGATTATGATACAGCCAATGGTTTTCGGGCTTGGCGGATGGGAGATTCTCATCATTGCCCTTGTGGTTCTGCTGATATTCGGGGGAAAGAAGATACCTGAGCTGATGAAAGGTCTCGGCAAAGGTGTCAGGAATTTCAAGGAGGGTATCAAGGAAGATGACAGTGATGCCGGCCGGCAGATAACTGATAAAAAGGAAGAGGATAAGTGATATCGATAAATTCGTTGACTGTCGCCTATGGAGGGTTCACCCTTTTGGACGACATCAATTTCCATATTAGCGAAAATGACAAGATAGGTCTCGTAGGAAAGAACGGGGCCGGTAAGTCTACGGTCCTGAAACTGATCTGCGGTCTGCAGTCACCGACTTCAGGCAAGGTTGCCGTGCCTTCCGGGGTGAGGATAGGCTACCTGCCTCAGATAATGGAGCACCATAAGGGCAGAAGCGTGATAGATGAGGCGATGACGGCTTTTGCCGACATGTTCCGGATGGAAGACGAGATCAAGGATATCGTGGCCGAGCTCGAGAAGAGGACTGACTACGAATCGAAGGAATATCAGGACCTCATCATCAGGATGAACGACCTTAATGACACTCTTGCGATGAGGCAGTCCGAGTCTCCGAGAGTGCAGGCTGAAAGGACGCTTATGGGGCTTGGATTCAAGTATGATGAACTTGAAAGGCATACCGAGACATTCAGCCAGGGATGGAACATGAGGATCGAGCTTGCCAAGATCCTGCTATCCCGTCCGGATGTCCTGCTCCTTGATGAGCCGACCAATCATCTTGACATAGAATCGATTGAGTGGCTGGAGTCGTATCTCAAGGATTACCGCGGGTCGATGGTGCTGATTTCCCACGACAGGAAGTTTCTCGACAACACCACCAACAGGACAGTGGAGATCATGCTCGGGCACATCCATGACTACAAGGTCCCTTACAGCAAGTATTTGGAGCTGAGGAAAGAAAGGATTGCCCAGCAGAAGGCTGCGTACGAGAACCAGCAGAGGATGATCGAGAAGACTGAGGAGTTCATCGAGAAGTTCAGGTACAAGCCGACCAAGTCCAACCAGGTCCAGTCCAGGATAAAGGCTCTGGAAAAGCTGGACCGCATCGAGGTTGACGAGGAGGACCGCTCCAGACTTGCGGTCAAATTCCCTCCTGCCCCGAGATCGGGAGACATAGCATTCAAGGCGGTCGACCTGACGGTAGGATATGGCAGCAAGGTGGTATTCTCCGGAGCCAACATTGAAGTGAAAAGAGGGGAGAAGGTAGCCCTTGTGGGCAGGAACGGGGAAGGAAAGACCACCCTGATGAGGGTCATAATGCGCGAACTCGATCCGATGTCAGGAGAAGCCAAGGTGGGACATAATGTCAATATAGGCTATTACGCCCAGAACCAGGAAGACATATTGGACAAGAATGACACTGTGTTCGAGACTCTCGACAGGATTGCCGTGGGTGATATCAGGACAAAGCTGCGCGACATCCTTGCCGCCTTCCTGTTCAAGGGGGAAGACATAGACAAGAAGGTTGCCGTGCTGAGCGGAGGGGAGAGGGCAAGGCTTGCAATGGCAAAGCTGATGCTGAAGCCGTATAACCTGCTTGCCCTGGACGAACCTACCAACCATATGGACATCCGTTCAAAGGACATTCTCAAGCAAGCCCTCAAATCTTATGACGGTACTCTGGTGGTAGTTTCGCATGACAGGGACTTTTTGGACGGTCTGGTCACCAAACTGTATGAGTTCAGGGACGGTCATGTCAAGGAGCACCTTGGAGGAATACAGGAATTCCTCGACAGCCGCAGGATAGAAACCCTCAATGAGCTTGAGCGGCATATCAAGGAAGAGAAGGCCCCTGCTCCGGAAAAAGAAGAAAGGAAGGCCGCGGCAAAGGATGAATACAATGTCAGGAAGTTCGTTTCCAAGGAGGAGCGGAAGAAGAGGAACAGGATTTCTTTTCTCGAGAAAGGGATTGCCGAGATCGAGGCAAAGATGAAGGAGATAGAGTCCGTCCTGTCCAACCCTGGGGAAAAGGATGATATAATGGAACTTACGAGGACTTACCTCGAAAACAAGCGTGAACTTGACGCGAAGACGGAAGAATGGGCTTCGCTTGTAGAAAGCCTTGACGAATAACGATACGAGATATGGAAGAAAATGTCAAAAAGCAATGCCTTTTCGGTATGCATCCGGTGCTTGAAGCGATA
>JADIMK010000069.1 GCA_017694785.1 Candidatus Cryptobacteroides intestinigallinarum | reverse complement strand
GTTTATTGCGGTGCGGACGGGACTCGAACCCGCGACCCCGGGCGTGACAGGCCCGTATTCTAACCAGCTGAACTACCGCACCAGAATCTTGAAGATCTGTGGGAGCTGAGGGAGTCGAACCCCCGACCCTCTGCTTGTAAGGCAGACGCTCTGAACCAACTGAGCTAAGCTCCCGTGCTTTCAAACTTCGTTTTTAAAGAACTTTGATTGCTTTCTGACTCCGTTTCCGTGTCTTTTGCAACTCCTCTCTTTTCGTTTGGGATTGCAAAGGTAGGAAACATTTTTTATTCTCCAAATATTTTTGAAATATTTTTTCAATTTATTTTCATTTTTTCTTCGGCACCGGTGTTGGCGCGGTAGTGCGGAGCATAGAGGCACTCTATCTCCGCCGCCGGCTCAGAGAATGTACCCTCCTGTGTCACAATATATTCCTCCTCTATGGATGTATTTTCTTCCGGATATATGTCATAATAATGCACTATTTCGCCTGTCCTGACCTCCCTGTAGCCCTGAGGATAGACAGGAAGAACCATTCCATAAGGCATCATTACCGGACGGGCGAAGCCATAGACTACAGAAGAAAGCTGGTCAACCGGACGGAGCGACGCAGGAAACGGGACAGAGATCCGGACATAGCTCCGGTTTTCAGCGCTCCAGATGCTGCATACGGAGATCACCTTGTCCCCTACCGAAAGAGTGTCCCCTTCATTCAGAGCTATCCTTTCAAGACGGTCCGAGCCATCTTCTTGCTGGACTATCCTCTCCACATAGTAGCTGCGGGAGATGGTGAACCCGTTGCCTGACGGGACGACTTCTTCAAAAGGCTTTTCAAAACGTTTCCTAAGCACCAGCACCGAGATATTCCCGATGGCATCTATACCGTCCTTTACAGAAGAGAGGGCCATAACGCTCGCAGGATCACCGTTCCAGGCCTGGGTCTCCCGCTGGATCATAAGCCATACGCGGATTCCGTCAGCTATACCGGCTGCTTCCTTTCCGAGAGCTTCATCCTCCCATACCTTGCCAAACCGAGGATCAGCAAGATTCCATGCAGGGACTGCTGCATATCTCGAAAGCACATCGCAGATGAGGGAATGGGCGTAGAGTTCGCTTTCAAGCTGCCCACGCAAAGGCATGACAGCATTAGGATAATATACTCCCCCGCTCCTGTGCTCTACAGCATATTCGGTCAGAGACCTGATGTCCCGCATTGCATTCCCGACAAGCTTGCGGAGAGAAGAGCGGCCAAGTCCGAATGCCGAGGCCAGACCTTCAGACTGCGCCGAACAGAGATCCATAGCTACCGATATTCTGTATGCCTTTGCCAATATCTGCCCTCTGAGCACATCCTTTCCCTTGACATCAAGTACTTCCTTGATCTCTTTCCGGAATGCGGGCACAAGTTTTCTGTCATCAGGAAGGGAAAGTTCTATCTCAGGATATCTTGTCCTGAGACATATATAGCGTTCCGGGCATATTCCCCCGAAACAGAAGATTCCTCCAGAAAGCTTATTTCCGGACGACCTGCCACCGCCAGAAGACCTGAAGCTTTCCTCAAATCCTGAGATAAAGCAAGAGTCCAGGTAAGGTATCGTCCTGGAAGCAAAATATACTATTGTCCTTGACACAGTCTCTGGACAGGATCTGTCAGCAAGGCTTCTGTCCCTGATGCCGGCGAGCAATTCCATCACCACAACGGTCACCTCCGGAGATGACTTCATGCCTGGGAACCATGCCAGGCCGCCGTCTGGATTGAGATATTCCTTGAGCCTGCCGGAATATGCTTCAGCGAGGGAATCCCTGCCGCAAAGCACAGATGAGAACAGAGCTTCTGCAAGAGAGATTGCATCCCCGTCTTCCGGAACTGATTTCTCTGGGAGGGCTTCATCCAGAAGACCTGCAAGGGATATTGATTCTGATTCAGCGCCATAGCCTGAACCGTTGACAAACATGCCGGAAAGCGCAGCGTAGAGCGAATCCTTCTGAGACTCATCCGAATAGACTCCGGAATGAGTCTCCACGATTTCCTGTACAGCAGGATATACAGGCACTGCATGGAACACTCCGTCTGACACAGAGCTCCCTTCTGCAAGAAGACTGTCTCCCTTGCCGGCGGTTCCCTTGAATGAAACCAGGAAGCCTAAAGTATCTGCCGTCTCAGGAACAGACACTTCAAATTCCTCAGCCACTGTCTTTCCTGCATCTGCAGAGACCGGGACAGACCTTACAAGCAATGGGACGGACGACCGGAAGTCCCCGCTGCCATAGACATACAATGTCATCATCCCCGAGACAGGCGCATACGAAGAATTTCCTAAAGTCGCCTTGAGCACATATCTGTCAGATTCATACAGGAACTGCGGCACAGCTGCAGAGACCATGATTTTCCTTGTCACGAGCATGTTTCTCCTGACTGAAGCATTGTCCATGGACTTGTCATGGGCGAATACAGAGACGACATATGTCGATATCTTGTCTGAGGCATGGAACGAAAACCGCACTGTACTGTCTTCCCCTGCCACAAGGAACGGCATGAATGCCAGCGTATTTGCGAAATCACTCCGGACGGCATCCGTATCGACAGACATCCCTGCCGCAGCATCTTCCGCAACAGCCGGAATATCGGCCCGGGATGAAGACTTAAGCATCAGCCCAGGCATTGCATTCCCCATGAGTTCATCCATATAGGACAAGCCTCCATCATATCCGAGACGGAAGCCGCAGCCTTCTTCATGGGAGACAGGCACAATCCCGACAGGCTTGCGTCCTGATGCCGCCGGACCGTTCCAGGCATTGGACCTTATCGACTCAGTGCTTATGTCAAATGCTGAGATCAGCACCTCTGCCCCAGGGAGAGTCCTTGCCTCGAATACACATTCCCCGCCAGGGACAGTCTCATCCGTGAATGAGACAAATTCCAGAGGCATCTGCGGCTTTGGGTATGCCTGTTCATATACATGGCTGAAGCTTACCGAACTGTTGTCCTTGAAATAGAAAAGCCTGAGAACTGCACGGTCTGAAGGACAAAGGTCCCGGCCATAACGGAGAGTCTTCTGCGATCCTCTCTCACCATCCTTTCCGCTGAGGAACACCAGATCTGACGCCAGCAGCTCCATGTCCTCATCCCACAGCTCGGCGACGACCCATAGAGGCCCTTCCGATGAGCCTATTGTCACGACTGGTTCCTCACCTTTTCCCGGCTTCGCGAAGAATCCTACCCCAGGTGCGTCAAGCGAAGCCTCATCCGCATCAACCCTCAGAAAACTATGTGTATAACGCAAGACAATAGATGTATCCCGTCCATCAGCCGCACTGAACTCCACCGGACATTCTGCCCTGAGGACATATTTCCCGGACGGTGCACCGTAGAGATCAAGCGAAATCCTTTCACCGGAAGAAGCCATCCCGGCAGAGACTGTCTTCCCGTCTTGGACAAGAGAATAGCTTACCGGACGGCCTTCAACTTCAGCCCCTTCTGAATTGGTCAGGACAAAATCATACACTGCTGTATCGCCTTCAAGTATGCTTTCATCAGATCTGCTGTATCTTGAATAGCCTCCGGAGCTCCATCGGGTGCGCAGAAGACCGTCGGCAGCAGAACCGAAGACAGCAGAGAGTGACATATTGTAGGATATGCTGAGCCATGTGGAGAATTCCAGAGACTCTCCTGAAAGGTCAGAGACTGTCACAGTGACATCATAATAGCTGTAGCTGTCATCCCTTGAGCCTGCCTTGAAAGGAAATGAGAAACGGCCATTGCCATCGGCATGCACAAGACCGGAAGCCACGACATCAAGGTCATCTGATACTATGTATGAAATGTCTGCGGAAGAAAGGCTGAAGCCGGTGAAGCTCCGGAGTGTCCCGGACACATGGACCGTATCTCCCGGAAGCACAATGCTGTCCATCGGATCAAACTTCAGTGTGAATGTCGGCAGCACGAAGCTGTCCACCGTAAACGCTCCGCCTGAAGACGGCACATCCTTGCCAAGGGCCCGCACCTTCATGCTGAATGTCCCGTTCCTGTGGCCCGAAGGAAGAGGGAAAGCCCCGGAAAATGAGCCATAGGCGTTGGTCCGGAATGTCTGCTCCCCTATAGTCTTCCCGTCAGGTCCATACACGGATACGACAGCTTCAGTACCTTCTCCAAGTACATCCATCCCTTTGGACGAAGTCTCATACATGATGGCCTTGAACCTGAGCGTATCCCCGGGGACAAACGCAGCCCTGTCCTTGAGGATGCAGCATGACAGATAAGGCCGGTCTTCCGGACTGCCTTCCGGCACAGGGCTCCAGCTGTTTCTCAAGGAAACCCGAGGAGATACCCTTGTGCAGCCCAGGCTGTCGGTATAGGAACACTCCAGAGACATGTATTTAAGGCTGTCCCTGTACTGAGACAGGATTTCCATGCCAAGAGGCTCGAAGCCCGCGAAGGAGACGCTGTCGCGGTAAAATATAAGGGAATCACGGCAATATATCTTTATCGTGGCATTTTCCAGAGGACGGCCGGAATCAGCATCGGCAGCGTAGACTCCGCATGTACTTCCATCGAAACGGCATGCCGCAGACACAGAGACTATATCAAGCGGGGACTCTTCCGAGACATCCCCTGCACGGCATGATATGAGATAATGTCCGTCATCAAGAGGGGGAAGCACAGCCTCAACCGTATCAGCGACATGGTAATAGCTGTTGTCTGAACTTATGGCCACCTCATATACCGGATCATACTTCTCATCTGATTTCCTGAGGACAGAAAGAGTACACCCTGTCAGATTGGCAAGCTCTACCTTGACACAACCGCTGCAGGCATTGTCCCCGCTGCTGCCGGCATTGCCCCCGCCGTTTCCCACATTGTCGCTGCCGCCGGCAGAAGCCGCTGTGAGCGCTATGCTCTTCCTGTCAAGATCAGCTTCAAACATCGATGCAGAGACACATTCCATTGCCACGGACTTTTCCTTACCCGAGAAAGACTCCCTGGCTTTTCTGAAGGCAGAAAGACTGTCCTTGAGGGAAAGATATTCTGATGAAAGTTTCCGAAGTGTCATCCCCCTCTCGGACGCCTTGAGTGAAGAGATATGCTGCAGATGCCGGTATTCCTGTGCCAGGAGCTCTTCCTCTGCATAAAGGGCAATCGCCTTGCCTTCATATCTGGAAATGAATGTCCTCAGTCCGTCTTCAGACAGATTGCCGTCCTTATCCTTGCCTATAGAGAGAAACTCCAGATATGCTGCTTCAGGATAACGTCCGGCGAGGCTCTCCGAGAGAAGCCGGAACGTAGCATCAGCTGTCAGCCTGCAGTCATCGGAACCACGTGACTGAAGGTAAAGAAACCAGAGGGCGAAGCCGTAGTCGTCTGAAATATTTTCCACAATGAAACCGGGAATCCGCCTTATGCATCTGTCCGGGATGTAAAAGCGGTAGAGAGAACTGTAGAATCCCGCATTGCGTCCTGCCGCCAGATCCGCTTCGTGCCTGCGGACAAACGCAAGCAGGGAATCCGGCCCGGCATCCATTCCATAGATATATCGCAGGTAAAGCAATGATACAGGACTTCCGAATCCGGCTGCATCAGAGAGCATCTGAGATTCCAGGGAATCTGAAAGCTTCCAGTTACGGCTTGTCATGATATCCAGGTACTTTTCCCATGCATCACAAAAATCCCACGGGAGATTCTCTGACTTTGCCTTCTCTATGATCCTCACAAGGACATCCGACGCGCTTTCCGGACGGTCAGACTCCTCCATCCTGGAATAAGTCTTCCAGTCCCTCACCAGGACATGTCCCTGCTCATCGGTCTTCTGCACTTTCCTCCTGACTTCCGTACCTGCCATGGCAGACTGGAGAGAAAAAGCCGCCACAACAACAGCTGCGGCAAAGGCGGCGACTGCCGCCGGAATGGCATGTCGTTTCATATCTGGATATTTTATCGGGTCAGTCCCCGGAGCTTCAGAGGACTATCTTTTCAGATAAGCCACGGCTTCGGAAACGACGTATGTACTTCCTCCAATATATATCAGAGGCCTTGGAGACGCACAGTCATCTGCCGCTTCCCGGGCAAGCGAAACCGCCTTTGCCACAGCCTCTTCAACTGTATCTGCTTCAAAGATCCGGCCATTGTCCCGACCTGTCTCACGGCAGAAGTCTTCATATCTCGCCATGACTGTCCCGGCCGGACAGGCACGGCGGCCTGAAGCGTTTGTGAATATATATGCCGCAGACTCCGGCATCAGCGGAAATACAGCACTATAGTCCTTGTCTGCCACTGTACCGTAGACTATTATGAGCTTGGAGCACCTTCCTTCGGAAAGTATCTGCGAAAGCTGATGGAAATTGTATTTCAGACCATGTGCATTGTGCCCTATGTCACAGATGATCCACGGATCTTCAGACACGGTCTCCCAGCGGCCGTGGAATTCAGAATACTGCGCTGCATGCTCTATCGCATCCCCGATCCTCTCCCACGGAGCGGATGCAAGGGTAGGGAAAGATGAGGCAAGCACCTGGACGCAAGCCAGGACTGTCCTGAGGTTCTTCACCTGGTACTCCCCTTTCAGGTCCATACGGCCGAGGATTTCCTCATGTCTCTCCCATCCGCGCGGAGAGATCTTGTCGGCTAATGTAAGAAGTGACATTATCCTGGACCTGTCACCCATATACTGCGGCAACGCAAGATTCGAGTACAGGACCTTCCTCTCGAAGACCGGATCTGTCTCAGGATCGCTCTCTCCTACAACAGCAGGGACACCGGGCTTTATTATACCGGCCTTTTCAAAAGCTATCTCACCCAGAGTATCTCCCAGCAGGTCGCAATGGTCAAGTCCTATGTTGGTTATCACCGACAGCACAGGTGTTATGATCACCGTACTGTCAAGTCTTCCTCCGAGCCCTGTCTCAATGACAGCCGCATCCACCCCAGATGCCGCAAACCAGTCGAAAGCCATCGAAGTGGTTATCTCGAAGAATGACATGTCAAGGTGTTCGAACGTCTCCCTCCATCTTGTGATGAAGTTCCAGACTTCCTCCTTGGAGATATATGTCACCTCCGGAGCTGAGCCCTGCCTTGATCCGGCCACAACAGTCCCGTCAAGGATACGCATCCTCTCCCGGAAATCAAGGATATGCGGAGAAGTATAGAGTCCGACCTTCAGCCCTGAGGCTGCAAGCACCGAAGCGAGCATGCTGCACACAGATCCCTTGCCGTTTGTCCCGGCAACATGTACTGTGGCATACCTGTGGTGCGGATGGCCGTTCATCTGGTCGAAGAATTCCATATTGGCGATGCCGGGCTTGTAGGCCGACTGCCCTGCCTTCTGAAATGACGGGAATCTCACGAAGAGCTCGCCGATCATCTTTTCATATTCATTTTCAGAGAAACTGTTCATCTGTGCATCTGTCTGATATACATACAAAAGTTCTGCAAAGGCTCTGCAAATGAGCCTTGAAACGTTTGAACTGACGCCAAATTTAGTTAAATTTACCGGGTATAAACGTATTTTAACGTGTATAAACATATTTTATGAAGGAGAATTCATCTTCCGCCCTATATTCCGGGTACATTATAGACGGGACCAGAATGGACGAAACCCCGGCACAGATGCTCGAAGAATGCATGTCTCCAGGCACGGCAGACGATGACAGCGCCGAAGGGCATCCGGCAGATACCATAATCGACGAATCCAGTGATCCGGAGCCAGGCTGTGTCCGCCATGACGGAGCTTCCGTAATGGAATATCTTGACCTGATCCTTGCCAAGGCCGGGAAAGTCAGGAGCGTCAACCCGGCCTTCCCCGATTTCAGCACAAGACTCAGGCTCGCAGGGGCAATAATCGATTCGCTGTGGGCAGAAGGCCATTTCAGGCTGGAGAATCTCCGGATCAATGCAGCATGGGAATGGGATTCCGCTCCAGTCGGCAACATGGCGGCTTTCTATTTTTCCGTACAGGCTGCATCTGAGTACATATATGATCTGGGGACAAGCCTTGCGGCCTACAGCTTCAGGGACAGACCCGGTCCATGCAGGGTAACATTCTCTGCATCTTCCGTCTCAGGTCAGAGTGAGACTTCCGGTTATTCTGAAGAAAGCGCCGGATTTACGTTCGATGACAACGGAGAGATTCCCGAAGATCCGGATGATATGTTTTCCGAAGGACTTCCTGATGGATTTGCCGGAAGACCTGATGACAGTAGTGCCGCCGATAAAGGTACCTCGACGGGAGAAATCTCCGGAAAGCACAAAGGGAGCTGGATCTCACATGAGAGGAAATGTCCGGACAAGGCATTGCCTGACCAGAAAAGCTGGCTCATATACATACCGTTCGACACTTGCAGCCACAGACTCGGGGGCTCTCTACTTGAAGAAGTCACAGGCTCAAGTTCTGACACGTGTCCAGAAATCAGAGACCCTGACTATTTCATCGACTGTTTCGAAGTCGTCAGAGAACTGGTCGAGGACGGAGTAATCATCGCCGGGGCAACAGTTTCAGACGGAGGGCTGCTCACAGCTGCTGCAAGATTATGCCGCAAGACCGGAGCCTGCATAGATGTGAGCGGGATCGTAGCCTCATACATGGAAAAGGACATAGTCAAGATACTCTTCGCTGAAATACCCGGCATTCTTGTCCAGATAAGCGGCAACGAATATGACTATACCGACTCCCAGCTTCTGCTGCAGGACGTCGCCTACTATCCTATAGGCCATCCCGGCAAAGGTGACGGAAAGATATCTGTAGTACACTCATCCCGCAGCGATGTAGCAGGTATCCTTGCCTCGCTCATCGGCGGAATCGATTCTTCCGAAGGAGAAGACTGACATCCGGACATGACACAAGACTATTAACCCACAGGCATATGGAACAGAACACTGAAAGAAATGCCGGAGGCAAGGGAGGCAAGCTTCCGAAGATCTTTGTCCTCGACACCAACATCATTCTCCACGACTACAAGGCCATTCATCATTTCCAGGAGAATGACATAGTGATACCGATAACCGTCCTTGAGGAGCTGGACAAATTCAAGAAAGGGCACGATGTCCTCAATTTCAATGCACGTGAATTCATGCGGGAGGTCGACAGGCTCTCCGACAACCGGAGATTCGGCAAGGAAGGTGTCCCGATAGGCAAGCATCTGGGCAATCTGAAGATAGAGCTGAACCATCCGTTCCCGGACAATCTCAAGGGATGCTTCCAGGACGACATACCTGACCACAGGATACTCGCTACAGCCATATGGGTAAGGGACCATCATCACGACAGATTCGTCGCCCTTGTCTCAAAGGACGTCAACCTGAGGATGAAGGCAAAGGCAGTCGGCATGGAGGCCCAGGACTACCTCACCGACAGGATAGACGAGTCCAGGCTTGAATACACAAAGAATGAGGTCATAGTAAAGACCGATGTCCCTGCCGAGAAACTCCAGGAACTCGCATATGGCCATGGAGAGATAGACTATGGAGGGATCTTTTCCCAGGAGCCTGTGCCTAACCAGCTGTTCGACTTCAGATGGGACACTTCAGGACAGAGCCTCTGTGCAAGATATGACAGCACAAGAAAGAAGATTGTCCTCGTCAAGAAGAAATATGCCTACGGCATAGCTCCAAGGAACGAAGAACAGAAATTTGCCCTCGACGCGTGCCTCAACCCTCAGATAAAGCTTGTATCCCTGACTGGTGGAGCCGGTACAGGAAAGACTCTGCTAGCATTGGCTGCGGCTCTCGAGCAGGAGAAGGACTTCGACCAGATAATATTGTCAAGACCGGCTGTCACACTCGGCAACCAGGACATCGGTTTCCTTCCTGGAGACCAGAAGACCAAGATGGGCCCGTTCGTACAGCCACTGCTTGACAATCTCAATGTAATACGCAACTGCTTCAAGCCTGGAAGCCGCCAGGCTGAAAAGATAGATGCGATGCTCAAGGGAGAGAAACTGCTGATATCACCGCTTGCCTACATCAGGGGGAGGAGCCTCGGCAAGGTCTTCTTCATCATCGATGAGGCCCAGAACCTGACTCCCCACGAGATCAAGACAATAATCACACGTGCAGGAGAAGGCACCAAGATGGTATTTACCGGCGACATCTTCCAGATCGACCAGCCATATCTAGACATGTATTCAAACGGGCTGACACATCTCGGGGAAAAGATGTACGGACAGCCTCTTTTCGAGCACATAAACCTCAGGAAAGGAGAACGGAGCGAACTTTCCGACATTGCCAGCAGACTCCTGTGACACAAGAGAATACCCCTGTTCGGCATGTGAAGATACATAATGTGACACATCTGAAGCCATATGGTCTCTTTTTCACGGATTTGTTAACAAAATTTTTCTCAGATCTGATTATTTTTGTTAATTTCGCGCGGATATCCTTAACTATTGATACAGATATCCGGCAATTATAGAAAATCATTTATTCATCGATAGACTATGACAGAAAAGAAAAAAAGGGTCTACCGCTTCGGCGGTAAGAATGCCGAAGGAGACGGCACTATGAGAGAACTGCTCGGAGGGAAAGGAGCCAATCTTGCCGAAATGTGCAAGCTCGGCATACCTGTACCTGCGGGATTCACCATCACAACTGAATGCTGTGCTGAATATTATGCTCTCTGCGGAGGTTATCCTGAAGAACTGAAGCAGGACGTTGCTGAGGCCATGAAGGCTACTGAAGCCATCATGGGCAAGAAATTCGGCGACAAGGAGGATCCTCTTCTGGTGAGCTGCCGTTCAGGCGCAAGAAGTTCAATGCCAGGCATGATGGATACCATCCTCAACATCGGACTTTGCTCTGAGACAATACCTGGCATGATACGCAAGACCGGCAATCCACGCTTCGTATATGATGCATACAGACGTCTCATCATGATGTACTCAGATGTAGTGATGGAGAAAGCGGAAGGCATCGAGCCGGCCGACGGACAGGGTATACGCCAGCAGCTCGACAGGATGATGGAAGAGCTCAAGAAAGAGAAAGGCTATGCATCTGATACAGACATCACTGCTGAAGAACTCAAGGATCTCTGCGAGAAATTCAAGGTAAGGGTAAAGGAAGTCCTTGGAGTAGAGTTCCCGGATTCAGCAGAGGCTCAGCTCTGGGGAAGTATCGGAGGAGTCTTCAAGTCATGGAACGGCAAGAGGGCAATCGCCTACAGGAAAATCGAAGGCATTCCTGATGACTGGGGTACGGCTGTGAATGTACAATCCATGGTCTTCGGTAACATGGGCAATACCTCAGCTACAGGCGTGGCATTCTCACGTAACCCTGCCACAGGAGACAACAAGTTCTACGGAGAATGGCTCATCAACGCCCAGGGAGAGGACGTCGTGGCAGGTATCCGTACACCTAACCCTCTCAACGAAGCCACAAAGAATCCTCACAACGCCAATCTCGAATCACTCGAAAAGGCAATGCCGGAGGTCTACAAGGAACTTGACGGCATAAGGGTACTCCTCGAGGACCACTTCAAGGATATGCAGGACATCGAGTTCACCATACAGGACGGCAAGCTCTGGATGCTCCAGTGCCGCATAGGCAAGAGAACAGGTGTCGCTGCACTCACCATGGCAATGGACATGCTTGACGAAGGCATGATAGATGAGAAGACAGCTGTGATGAGGGTATCTCCTGCACAGCTTGATGAAATCCTCCACCCTATCCTCGACCCGGCTTCCGAGAAAAAGGCCAAGGTGATAGCACGCGGACTTCCGGCAAGTCCAGGCGGAGCAGTAGGAAAGATCGTCTTCACATCCGAAGCCGCGATGGAGCTCAACAAAAACGGAGAAAAGGCAATTCTCGTCAGGGAAGAGACCTCACCTGAAGATGTAGAAGGTATGAGGGCTGCAGCAGGTATCCTTACAGCAAGAGGAGGAATGACTTCACATGCAGCCCTGGTAGCCCGCGGATGGGGCAAATGCTGTATAGTAGGATGTGAATCAATGCACATCGATCTTGAGAACAAAGTACTCAAGTTCAAGGGATCGGAATATCATGAAGGAGATGTTCTCAGCCTCAACGGCTCCAAGGGACTTGTATATGCTACGGCCATCGATATGATGGATGCGACAGAAAACCCTCTGTTCATCAAGTTCATGCAGCTTGTGGACAAATTCCGCAAGCTCGGAGTCAGGACAAATGCAGATACTCCTGAAGACGCAGAACGCGCCCTCAACTTCGGTGCAGAAGGAATCGGACTCTTCCGTATCGAGCACATGTTCTACGGCAAGAACTCTGAAGTTCCTCTTGCAAAGCTCCGCAAGATGATCCTTTCAAAGACTGACGATGAGAGACGCGCCGCTCTGGCTGAACTCGAGCCTTTCATCAAGGCATCAGTCAAGAGCACAATGAAAGTGATGGACGGAAAGCCTGTCACATTCCGTCTCCTTGACCCGCCTCTCCATGAATTCGTTCCTCAGACTCCGGAAAAGAGGGAAGAACTTGCCAAGGAGCTCGGTATCTCAGAACTCGACATCGAGAAGAGAGGAGAATCGCTCCATGAGGTCAACCCTATGATGGGACACCGTGGAGTCCGTCTCCACATCACATACCCTATGATTTCAGAGACCCAGTTCAGGGCTATCTTCACAGCTGCTGCTGAGCTGAAGCAGGAGGGCTATCACCCTATGCCTGAGATCATGATACCTGTCACCATATCAGACAGGGAGCTCATCTTCCAGAAAGCCATCTGCGACAGGGTCAAAGCTGAAGTAGAAGGAAGCACAATCAGGGAACCTATCGACTACAAGTACGGTACGATGATCGAGATTCCTCGTGCAGCCCTCATCGCAGACCGCATGGCAAGGACAGCACAGTTCTTCTCATTCGGAACCAACGACCTCACCCAGATGACCTTCGGATTCTCACGTGACGATGTAGGAACCTTCATGGGCGACTACCTCGGCAACAAGATCCTCGATGCGGATCCGTTCCAGACCATCGACAAACGCGCTGTGGGCAAGCTCATCGAGATCGGAGTCAAGGGCGGACGCAGCACAAGGCCAGACCTCAAGGTAGGTATCTGCGGCGAGCACGGAGGAGACCCTGCTTCAGTAGAGTTCTGCTACAAGATCGGCCTCAACTATGTGTCATGCTCACCGTTCCGTGTGCCTATCGCACGCCTTGCAGCCGCACAGGCAGCCATCAAAGAAGAGGAAGGCAAGCTTTAGCATCTGACTGTCCGGTCAGCAGACCGGATATCAGGTTGAAACATACTTACAGAAAGGTGACCCCGAAGTCCTGGAACTTCAGGGTCACCTTTTTAATGTCGCTAAGCTCTAAAGTTGCTGCAATGCTGCTGGGACAGATCCGGCATGAAGTCCGGAAGCGGACATACATGCCGGTGATACTCCCCTATTGACCGACAGTAAACTCTTCACTGAACATAAGGTCAGTCGCGACCTGGCCGGAATTGTCTATGCCGACAGAATCGGGGAGGGTGACAATTCTGACGGACCTTGTGTTCAAGGCGAAGGCGATATCCTCTTCGTGGTTCCTGATGGCGAATATCTTTATTCCTTTTGCCGGTACAATTTTGTAGAGGGTGACTGTGGGACTGACAATAGTGGACACATTTTCCACCTTTATCTTCAAACCCTTAAGAACCTCTATGATTCTTTTGCTCTTTTCGGGGATCTCTTCTTCAGACACCATATGTGTCTCATCTTTATGTCCCTCAAGAAGTTCCGACGAAGGGAAAGTATAATTGCCTGATTTCATGGTTCCAATATTTTCTTGGCGATCGTTTGTTATTGTATGGTCTTGTTGGCGGCGGATATGACATCGAAAGTCTTGTATCTGGCAAAAAACTGCCGAAATGGACTGATGACTTTTTCATAAATAGTCCATTCCTCCTTTCCTAAGACCGTAGGATGGTATGAGTTGAACAGCAGGATTCCTTTTTCTTCATAATAGTATAATTTGCACTTTATGTATTCTGAACCAGGATAATCATATTCCCATACGTGGTCTTTATCAGGGATTGTACCATTGAAATAGTTTGTTACTAAACTATTGAATATCAGGCCGTGATTGTCGCAGCAAACAATGATATTAGGCTTTAGGATATTGATTTCTTCACCAAGGTATGCTGCATCCCAGACAAGACTTTCCTGCAGATCCTTGTCTGGACAACTTTCCTTTCCTGCAAGTTTTTTAGCTTCGACATAGGCAAACGGTATGTCATTGAATGCGTTGACAATAATATTCCTCATCGTGGCATCGGCTTTGAAACTGTTGCAGTTGATTTCTGTTTTTCCTTTATTTTCTTCTGTGAGATTATAAAGTCCATACAACATCAGAGCAATATTTTTGAAAAAGCGGGTCCTGCCTTTCAAAGACCTGGTCTTTAACGCATTCTTTTGTGAGTCTGCTTTGTCTGGATAACCGACAAAAAGTCTGCGGGTGTCATATCCCCATCCATCCGGACAATCTTTTACAATGAACATTATCTTTCTTTGGGATTTTTCCCATTCGCTATTGATATCATATCCGCTATCTTCATCCTTTGCCTTGACAATCAGACCGTCCTGGCAAAACAGATGTCTCTGGTCTTCTTGATATGATTTTATCCATTTATCGAACAGTTCATTGAGCTTCCCGTTGTAGCCTTCTGTCAGCTGTTTATTGATGTAATTTTCCATAGTAGTAATTGTGATGGGTTATAAATCTTCCCCGGTAAACATGTCCGTTTCAAAATAATCGAAGGCGAATTTCTCGAATCCTTCCAAATCATTGGTGTATATCGGATTGTCCCCGGTGCTCAATTTCTGGAACAGTTTGATGACGGCATCGGTATCGAAATCGTCAGGAATCCCATCAGGGAAATGGGAATCTATTATTGTGACATATCCCAAATTGTCCAAGGCCTTATCCACTTGTTCCGAAAGGGAATTCAGGTGGATATAATAACAATATAGGGTATGGAGGTTCACTTCTCCGTCGCTGAGCAGAGAGAAGTCGAACAGTCCCTCGTTTTCCACTGTCTTTATTATTTCCATTGGGCTGAAATCCTCGATTTCGACTTCCTTGTAGTCAGAATATTTTTCTTTCAGTTCAGAAATCGTATAGTATCGTCCTTCTTCGGTGTTCTGCGCCTTTGCCGGAATCAGGTCGGCGTATAGCGAATTTATGTAGGTCCACAGTTCGGAAGAAATGTCAGCTTCAAGAGCCTTCATATTGAATGATTCCGTTTCGTCGATGTAATATTTTTTGTAGAATGAAGTGATGGCATCTTCGTCGTACGCCAGGAACTCATCATCAGGAGCGACTCCGAACACATCGTAGACGCCGAAAAAGTCGGCAGCGGCAATCTTTTCGTGTGCTTCAGCCGCATTTTCGAACGCGGATATTTCAGCCTCGCAGGTCTTTTCCAGTTTTGTTTCCAACAGGTCGTTGATTTTCAGGTAGGCGATAATCGTGGCATCCTCCTCGTCATAGTATGAGCAGGAAATCATCATTGTTGTAGGCACGAGTAGGGACAACAGAAGTTTAGACAAGTGCATAAATTTGGTTTTCATGATAATGTATTTTAAAGGGTTTAACGATTTCAGCAATCGAATATGCTTTCCAATTTACCTGACTTGAAGTTTAATTTGTAATGGTTGGTTTCATTTCTGTATACAACGAGTGGCTTGTTCCTATAAAGCCGACGTTGTTCTTCCACAAACAGATTTACATTATACATTTCTGAAAGATATGATATCATTTCTTCAAAGGCATCAAGTGGAAGTCCCAATGGCCATGAGGCTTTTGGGCAATTGCCTGCTCTTATGTAAGAAATGCAAGAAGATATGACAGATTCATCAAGTCCGTATTTCCTTGAAAGTGTCTTGCAATAATCTGATGTGGACGCGTCTCTGTTTTTAAGTATACATATATTATTTCTTATGGATTGTTCTAGGCCATTTATATGTTCATCAGATTGGATGACATATTTTTGTTCTTTTCTTGCTTTTTTGTCCTTGCGATTTCCGAAATCAAATGTTATTAAAAATGAGGGTGTTTTAGACGATTGTGGCTGATACTCCCAATCTCTGACATAATCATGATCCGACTTCTGGTATAAATTGTCGATTTGTTTTAATAATTTTTCTGAAGTTCTGATGAATTCCAATGTGTTTCTGACCTGATCGTTCAGCAGTCTTGCATCGTCTGTATCATAAAGATTGTAGTGCCGAGTATAGAGTCCCCGGTCAGAATAAACTTCGTAATCACTGTAATAGGCTACAGTAACTGCGATATTGCAGGATTCTGTTCCATATCTGAAACTTTTGATATGTTTCTCGTCGAGGTTGTCGTTATACGCCTTGTTCATTAACTCTATGATTTCATCCTTGTGGGCATTGAACTCTGCTTCCTGTTCTTTTCTTCTTTTCTTTGATTTCCTTCTGTCCGCATTGTCCCGTATTCCAAAAATTATGTTATCGGCAATATCAATGGCTTTAATTATGATAAAGGCCAATATTAGACCTCCAATAATCGAGGTCAACAGGCTACCGAACCATCCGAATTTTCCGAAGAAATAGAACAGAGGGTATAAGCAAATAATGCATAGGTACATTGTAATTTTGTCTCTGTCACCATCTGAAAATGCTTCAATTAACTTGAAAATAATTATTGGTATATACGGTGCTAACAGAAGACTTCCTACCAAGCCTATTTTGCATACGTAAAATAGGATGAGAAATGTTCCTACTACAATTAAAGTAGATAATAATAATAGCCACATAGTTAAATAATTATACAATCCAGAATGTTGCATATGGCACAAATGCAGAAAGCGTGGCACCGAAGCCCATTCAGCAAGCAGGTTCTGGAATACCTTGAAGATGAAATAAGCAACAGCCCCACGCCCATACCACAAGTGATATGACATGGGGAGATGTCCGCTTATCCTCTCTTCATTGAATTTTCCAGATTCGTCCGCGAGAATAAACTCA